>NZ_JBFTPY010000002.1:0-301425 GCF_056398725.1 Arthrobacter sp. 01T425
ATCGTGACCGGGCCGCGGCGCCAGTACGAGGACCGGTACAGGAACTGCCAGGTGTCCTCGATCCGGTGCGGGTCCTTGCCGATCAGCAGCTGCGCGACGTGCTCCTTCAAATAGGCGGCCACGGCGAGCTCGCGCCCGTTCAGGGTCGCRTCCCCGATCCCGGTCACGCCGTCCTCGGTGGTGATCCGCAGGGTCACGAAGTTCCGGGAGGGGCTGGTGACGAACACTTCAGCGGCAATGATTTTCACAACAGGTCCTTTTCTGGTCTTTCGGGGGTGTCTTATTTGCTGGGCGCCAGCGGCGCGGCGTCCGCGGAACCGGTGGCGGAAACAGCGGCCGGCACGCCGGCGCCGTCGGAAGAACCGTCGCCGCCGGTGCGGCGGGCCTGGATCTCGGTGAGGATCCGGGCGTGCATGGCATCGGTAAGCGTGTACTTGGCCATGACGAGCACGGCCAGGATGGTCATGACGGCCGGCAGGGCGCCTGCGGCGATCTGGATGCCGAAGACGGCGTCGGGCGTCTGGACGGCGCCGGACTTGTAGCCGCCCAGGGCCAGGGCGTAGGCGGCGAGCGCACCGCCGACGGCCTGTCCGGTCTTGCGGGTGAAGGAGAACAACGCGTAGGTGATGCCCTCGGTCCGGACGCCGGTCTTCCATTCGCCGTACTCCACGGTGTCGGCCTCGAGCGCCCACACGACGATGTTGACCGCCAGCACGCCCACGAGGCTGATGATCAGGCCGGTGAATCCGATCCAGACCTGGCTTGCCGGGGTGAAGAAAACGATGGCGCCGCCAATGACCGTGAGCAGCGAGGAGAAGATGTAGACGCGCTTTTTGCCAAGGTTCCGGACCAGCTTCGGCATGAACCCGGCCAGCACGAAGGTGAGGACGAGCTGGGTGATGGACAGTACGGGGTACAGGTCCAGCCGGCCCAGGACATCGCGGAGGTAGTACAGCTGGACCGAGGTGAGGGCCAAGTAGCCGGTCAGGAAGAAGAAGGAACTCACGCACAGCATCAGCAGCGGCCTGTTGCCCTTGAGGGTGTCCATGCTCTGCTTGAACGTGACGTTGGGGACGGCGCGGTGGACCCGCTCCTTGGCGGTCAGGACGGTGAAGAGGTACAGGGCCGCGCCGATGACGACGAAGACAAGGGTGATGGTGGTGAACGTTGCCTGCAGGTTGGCGCCCGGCTTGATCAAAGGGGCCACGAAGATGCCAAGGGCGGAGCCGACCAGCATTCCGCCGATCATCCGGGCGGAGCCGAGCTTGGCGCGTTCCGCGGGGTCCTGGGTCATGGCGCCGGCGAGGGAGCCGTAGGGGATGTTGACCAGGCTGTAGGCCAGGCCCAGGGCTGCGTACGTGACGTAGGCGTAGAGCAGGGTGCCGGATTCGCCGAGCTCAGGGATGGAGAAGGTGGCCACGCTCAGCAGCAGCAACGGGATGGAACCGAACATGATGAACGGACGGAACTTGCCGAACCGCTTGCTGTAGGTCCGGTCCACCACGCGGCCGGCGAAGACGTCGGCGAAGGCGTCGAAGATCCGCACCACCAGCAGCAGGGTGCCGGCGGCCGCGGCGGAGATTCCGGCCACATCCGTGTAGTACACGAGCAGGAACATGGTGGCGGTGGTGAAGGCGAGATTGTTTGCGGCGTCGCCGGCGCCATAGCCGACGATGCTGAGCTTGTTCAGCTTTTTCATGATTGGGCTCCTTTACCCGTTGCCGGACCTGGGTCCGGCGAAAAATGTGCGGTGAGGCCTACGCCTTGGAGGTGCTGTTCTTGGTGCCGGCCAGTGCCGTCCACCGTTGGCGCAGGGCATAGGCGGCAGGTTTGGGCCGCCTGTCCCGGGTGAAGACGCCCTTCTTGTTGCCGTCCACGCGCATGATGCCGTTGGAGGTCTGGAAGTCCGCGAAGTTCCAGACCTGTTCACCGACCATGGCGTCGACCCGGTCGAAGACCCGGTGGTACATGGCCAGGAACGCTGCCTGGTATTCCTCGCTCCAGGGCTGTTCATAGATGGAGTGGAAGCCGGGCATGGTGTCCGGTCCGTACTCGGTCATGATCATGGGCTTGCCGTACTTGGCTTCCCACTCGCGCAGCTCCTTCTCGAGGTGCTGCTCGGCGGTTTCGAGGTCGCCGTTATCGACGTACCAGCCGTAGTAGCGGTTGAGCATGATCACGTCGAACAGGTCCCCGAGCAGTTCCTTGTCCGGGGTGTCGAACAGGACGTTGACGTAGCCGACGGGCCGGGTGGGGTCCAGGCTGCGGGTCAGCTCCGCGAGGGGTGCGAAGTACTCGCGGGCGCCCTCCTCGGAACCGTTGGGTTCGTTGGCGATCGACCAGATCACGACGGAGGGGTGGTTCTTGTCGCGGGCGACGAGTTCGGTAATCGCCTGCCGGTGGTTGGCGGCGGTGTGGGCGTCCACTCCGCCCTCGACGTAGGTCTTCCTGGCGATGCCGCCGAAGACGGCGCCGAAGCCCAGGTGCAGCCCGACGGCGGCGGTTTCGTCGATCACGACGATGCCGTGCCGGTCCGCGAACTCCATGACTTCCTCGGCGTAGGGGTAGTGCGAGGTCCGGAACGAGTTGGCGCCCACCCAGTCCAGGAGCTGGAAGTCGTTGACCATCTGGGCGTTGCTGTGGCCCTTGCCGATGGCCACGTGGTCCTCGTGCATGCCGAAGCCGGTGAAGTAGAACGGTGCACCGTTGATGAGGAATTCCTTGCCCCTGACTTCCACGGTGCGGACGCCGACCGGCAGGGTGTAGCTGTCCAGCAGCCGGCCGCCGTCGCGGATCTGCGCGGTGAGGCTGTACAGGTAGGCCGCGCCGGGCTTCCAGAGCACGACGTCGGCGACCGCCAGGGTGCCGCGGGCGCCGTCGGCGCGGGCGACCTCGACGCCGTCGGCGTCGCGGAGGGAAACGGTGACCGTTTCGCTGCCGGTTCCGCCGGCGGTGGCAATCGTGTAGTCGACGCTGCCGGCGGTTCCTTCGAAGCCGGTGACGACGGTGATGTCATCGACCGTGACCGCGGGGGTGCTGAAGAGCCAGAGGCTGCGGTGCAGGCCGGCGTAGTTGTAGAAATCGTGGAGGTAGCTCTGCTGCCGGCGGCCGTCCCCGGTGACGGTGATGGTCCCGGGCGGGATGGTGGCCTGCGTGAGCTCGTTGTTGACCGAGACCGTCAGGCGGAAGGCCTGTCCGGGTGTCACATGGTCCGTGATGTCTGCGCTGAACGGCATGTAGCCGCCGGTGTGCTGTGCCACCAGGGTGTCGTCCACCCACACCATGCCTTCGTGGGTGGCGGAGTCGAGGCGGACGTGGATGCGCTCCCCTGCCCAGCCGCGCGGGACGCGCACGTCGCGCTGGTACCAGACGTAGCCCACGTGGTCCCGGATGGCCTTGTCGGGGAAGACGTCGTTGTAGCTGGCCGGGACGCCCATTTCCAGTCCGGTTTCCAGGGGCGCCTTGAACCATTCGTCCCGGTGGCCGGAGCGGTCATGGTCGACCTTGAAGCGGTACAGGCCGTCGAGGTTGACGATCTCGCGGGTTTCGCTGGCCTGGGGCTTGAGCATTGGGAGGTCCTATCGCGTCTTTGCGGGCAGTGCCGGGGAGGGTTTTTAGGGTCCGGCCGCGGGGCCGGTTTGTGCTCTTGCTGTAATCCTAATCACTTGGCAATCAAATGGCAAGCGGTTGCCATAAATTTATTGAAAGTACATCGAAACGCTGCTGCCCGGCTCCCGATGATCCGGGACCGGGCAGCGCTGCTTGCACGCAGGGCGTTACGGGGAGACAGCCTGCTCCCCGAACGTTCCGCGCAAGCTTTCAATGAGTTCCACAACGGAACGGTCACCGGCCAGGGCCGGATCCACCAGGGCCAACAGCGCACGGGTCCGCTCGGCGCCCGCGAGCCGGTTGGCTGCGGCTGCCTCCTCGGCCAGCGGATCCTGGAGCGCGGCCGAGGCGGCGCTGTAGTCCATCCAGGCGGCAATCATGAGCGCGGCCGCCGCGCCGGGCCTGCCCGCGGCACGCTCGGCCCGCAGCACCGGAACGGCGCGCATCCGCAGCTTCGTGCTGCCGTCCATGGCGATCTGTGCGAGGTGGTGGGCAATCCGGGCGTTGCCGAATCGCTCCAGCAGGGCGGCGCGGTAGGCCGGGATCTGCAGCTCGGCGGCATGTCCCGCCGGCCCGGACAGATTTGCCTCCGCCTCGTCCCAAAAGCTTTCAATGGCCCGCAGGCACAGCGGGTCTGCCAGGGCCTCGGCCACGGTGGTGTGGCCGCGCAGCTGGCCGGCGTAGGCCAGCAGGGAGTGCGCGCCGTTCAGGAGCCAGAGTTTGCGGTTTTCGTACGGTTCGATCTCGGCGACGAACACGGCTCCGGCGTCTTCCCAGCGCGGCCGCCCGGCGGGGAACTCCCCGCTGAGCACCCAGTTGGAGAAGGGCTCGGCCACCACGGGCGAATTGTCGCGGTAGCCGCACGCGGCCTGGACGGCGGCGATGTCCGCGGCCGTGGTGCGGGGAGTGATGCGGTCAACCGAGGTGCTGACGAAGCTGACGTTGGCGTCGATCCATCCGGCCAGGCCCGCGTCCCACGCCCCGGCCATGCCTGCCACGGCATTGTGCGCGACGGTGCCGTTGTTGGAAAGGTTGTCGCAGCAGACGACGGCGAGTGGTCCCGCCCCGGCAGCCCGGCGGGCGGCGAGGGCCAGCACCAGCCGGCCCAGCGGCGTCGCCGGGTTGGCGCTGCCGGACGCCAGCAGCGCAAGGTCGGCGGCGACGTCGGGCGCGGAGCGGTCAAGCTGCCCGTCGGCGCGGAGCCGGTAGGCCGCCTCGGTGATGGTCAGGGTGATCACCGCGGTGGCCGGCGCGGCAACCAGCTCCGCCAGGCGCTGGACATCCGCCCCGTCCACGGCTTCGACGATGCTGCTGACAACGGTGAAGGTGTCGCCGCCGTCGGCCCGGTTCACGATCGTGTAGAGCCCGTCCTGTTCGGCCAGCGCCAGGGCGGCGTCGGGGCGGCGTCCGGTAAAGGCCGCAATGCCCCAGTCCGCTGCGTCGGACGCCTGGTGGGTGTACCAGCCCTGGTGCGAGCGGTGGAAGGCGCCCAGCCCCAGATGGACGATCCGCACAGGCGCCGTCGCACCGGGGTGCAGGCGGCGGCTCAGTTGGGGAAGTTCCACGGCGGCCTCGACCTCGGATTCCTGTGCGGATGTCAGTTCGGCGCTCACAGTTTGAACACCCGTCGGGGTGAGCCGTCCACGACGTCGACGATCAGTTCATGGGCGCGGTCCTCGCTGACGCGGTGCTCCGCGACCAGCCTGGCCAGGAAGGAGGCCTCGATCCGGCGGGAGGCATCGTGGCGCGCGGGGATGGAGCAGAAGGCGCGGGTGTCGTCGATGAAGCCGGACGAGCGGGAGAATCCTGCGGTTTCGGTCACGGCCGAGCGGAAGCGCAGCATGGCGTCGGGCGCGTCCAGGAACCACCATGGCGCACCGAGGTAGACCGACGGGTAGAAACCCGCCAGCGGCGCGAGTTCGCGGGAGAACACGGTCTCATCGAGGGTGAAGAGCACCAGGTGGAAGTCCTTGGCGGTGCCGAAGTCCTGCAGCAGCGGACGGATCGCCTCGGTGTAGTTGACGGCGAACGGGATGTCGTGGCCGGTGTCGGCGCCGAAGGCGTTGAAGGTGGGTTCGTGGTGGTTGCGGTAGGACCCCGGGTGGATGGTCATGACCAGGCCGTCCTCCACTGACATCCGTGCCATCTGGTACATCATGTGGGCCTCGAAGTCGTCGCGGTCGGCCGCCGTGGCCTGGCCCGAGCGGGCGCGGTCGAACAGCCTGGCCGCGTCGCCGGCGTCGAGCTTGAGCGTTGCCGGGGTCCGGACGCCGTGGTCGGCCGAGACTGCGCCGTGGACCACGAAGTAGCGGCGCCGGTTTTCCAGGGCGGTGATGTAGCCGGCATAGCCGGCGGCGCCGTCGCCCGCTGCCGCAATAAGCCGGTCAACATTCGCACTCCACGTGGGGTGCGCGATGTTGAGGTAGGCATCGGGGCGGAAGGTGGGCAGGACGCGGCCGTGGAAGGTGGGGTCCTCGGCGATCGCCGCGTGGCTGGCGAGGCTGTCCAGGGGGTCGTCGGTGGTGGCCAGCACCTCGATGTTGAAGTCCTTGAAGAGCTGGCGGGGACGGAAGCCGGGCTCCAGCAGCTTGGCGGAGATCGCGTCGTAGCTGGCGTCGGCGGTTTCGGCGCTGATCTCCTGCCGGAGGCCGAAGACGCTGCTGAACTGGGTGCGGAGCCAGTAGCCGGAGGCCGTGCCTTCGAAGAGCGGCCAGGCCTTGCAGAACTCGCGCCAGACCGTGCGGGAGTCCGGTTCCGCCGCGGCCGAGCCCCGGAGCCGGTCCAGCGGTACGCCGCTGGCGTGGATCAGCCGGGTGACGTAGTGGTCCGGGCTGACCAGCAGCGCTGCCGGGTCCGGGAAGGGGCTGTTGTGCTCGATGACGGCGGCGTCAACGTGCCCGTGCGGGGAAATGATGGGGAGGTCCTGGACGCGCTGGAGGAGGTCGCGCGCAATGCTGCGCGTTCCGGGATCCGCGGGCAGAAGCCGGTCTGGGTTGGCGGCAATCGACTGTGACATAGATCAATGGTCCGGCTTGCCTCCGGCATTTGTCAACCGGTTGCCAATAATTGCCATCAAGTTGCGGATGGCCTCACAGGTGTGGCTAGCCCGCGGGCAGCAGCCGCCCGCTCGAGCCGCGCAGCACCAGCTCCGTCTCGACGCGCAGCGTGGCGGCAGGTTCCCCCGCGCTGGGCAGGTGGTCGCTGTGCAGCAGATCAAGGAGCAGCGTCGCGGCGCCGGAGCCGCACTCCCCCAGCGGCGAGCGCACGGTGGTGAGCGGGGGCGTGGTGAAATCCGCGCCGAAGATGTCGTCGAAGCCCACGATGCTGATCTGGTCCGGGACCACCATGCCGGCGGCCTGGAGTTCCTGCATGAGCCCGATGGCCAGGAGGTCGTTGTAGGTCAGCACCGCCGTGGCGCCGCTTGTCCGGACGTCGCGCGCCACCTGGCGGCCGCCGTCGACCGTGGGTTTGGTGGATTCCAGCCGCACGGCTTCGAGCCGGGACCACTCGCAGGCCGCCTGCACGCCTTCCCAGCGGCGCGCGGACATCCAGGACTGCGGCGGCCCGGCAACAAAGGCAACCTTGTGGTGCCCGTTGGCGGCCAGGCTGCGGACTGCCTCGCTGATGCCCTTGTTGACGTCGGGAACCACGCACGGCACGCCGTCGACCTCGCGGTTGATGACCACCACCGGCTTGTCCCGGGCGATGGCGCGGATGTCGTCGTCGTCCATGCGGGGGCTGGCCAGGATGAGGCCGTCCACGGTGGCCATCATCCGGCGTGCTGCCGTCAGTTCGGTGACGCCGGACTCGGCCGACTCGGCCAGCACCAGGGTGTAGTCCCGCAGCGTGGCGGTCGTTTCCGCCCCGCGGATGATGTCGAAAAAGGTGGGGTTGGTGATGTCCGCGACGATCAGGCCGAAGGTGTTGGTGCGGCCGGTGGGCAGCGCGCGGGCGAACGGATTGACCTGGTAGTTCAGCTCGGCGGCCGCGTCCTCGATGAGTTTCTGCGTCTTGGCGCTGACCCGGCCGGGCTTGCTCAGCGCCCGTGAGACGGTGGAAGGATTGACGCCGGCAACCTTGGCAATGTCGTAGATGGTGGCGTGGGACTTTCCGGACCGGGAGTGCTTCTTGGCCGGGTCGGTTGTTGCGGCAGCGTCCGGCGTCTTGGGTTCAGTCACCGCCCCATCCTAACGAGGAAACAACCCAACCAGCCCCCAGCAGGGGCCGTTTTGAGTGCTCAAAACGGCCCCTGCTGCGGCGGGGCGGGGCGGGCTAGGAGCGCTCGGCGAACTTGCCCTCGTCCGCGATGCGCTTGTTCAGCTCGGCGAGGAACTCGTCCTCGTCGAAGTCCAGCGCCACTTCCGTGCCGGTCCAGCTCGAGAGGTGGATGGCGTTGGCCAGCCGGACACCCTTGATGCCGTCCGATCCCGGGGCCAGCAGCGGCGTGCCGTCCAGGATGTTGGCGGCGAAGTTCGCCAGGACGCCGGAGTGCTGCGCGCCCCAGGCGGACTCGAACTCGATGACCTCGGTGGTGTAGTACTCGCCGGGATTCAGCTCGCCCATGAAAAGTTTGCGGACATCGTCCATGCCCATGCCGTCGCTGAGTTCACGCTCGGGCTTCTTCAGGCGGGTCACGGTGGCGGTCTTGCTGTTCTCCACCACGATCTTGCCCTGGTCGCCCAGGATCTCGAAGCGGTCGGTTCCCACGAGGTCGTGCGTCGCGGTGACGAAGACGCCCGTGGCGCCGTTGCCGTAGTCCACCACGGCAGTGACTTCGTCCTCCACGGCGATGTCGCGGCGGAAGCCGTAGGCCACCTTGGCGTAGACGGACTTCGGCACGCCGCAGATCCACTGCCACAGGTCCAGCTGGTGCGGGGCCTGGTTGACCAGAACGCCGCCGCCCTCGCCGCCCCACGTGGCGCGCCATTCGCTGGAATTGTAATAGCCCTGCGGTCGCCACCAGTTGGTGATGATCCAGTTGGTGCGGCGGATGCCGCCGATCTCGCCGCCGTCGACGATCTCCTTCAGCTTCTGGTACAGCGGGTTGTTGCGCTGGTTGAACATGATGGCGAAGGACAGTTCGGGCTTGCCCGCGGCAAATTCGTTGAGCTCCCTGACCTGCTTGGTGTAGACGCCGGCCGGCTTCTCCACGAGGGCGTGGATGTTGCGCTTGAGGGTCTCGATCCCCATTTCCGGGTGCAGGAAGTGCGGCACGCACGTCACGACCGCATCGACGTCGCCGCTTTCCAGCATCGTGATGTAGTCGTCGTAGAAGGGCGCGTCGGGGTACCTGGCGGCCGCCAGTTCCTTTTTCGCGGGGTCGGTGTCGCAGATGGCGCCGATCACCATGTTCGGGACCAGGCCGTCGGTGATGAACTGGGCGTAGGCGCCGCCCTGCTGGCCCAGGCCGATGATGCCCAGGCGTACTTGCTTGCTCATGTGGTGGTTCTCCGTAGTCAGTGGGGGTGGGTTAGAAAAGTTCGGCGTGGCCGAGCGCCACCAGGTTGTCGTGGGAGGTCTGCAGCGCGTCCCAGACGGTGCGCCCGTAGAGTTCGTCCTGCTCCACGAGCAGGTACCGGGCGCCGGCGGCCTGGGCGGCCGGAACAATGGATGCGAAGTCCAGGTTGCCTTCGCCCACTTCAGCGAACTGGACCACATTCTTGAACTCGGTCATGAAGCCCATGATGTCCCCGGAATCCAGGAGCCCGAACGAGGACTCCGGCAGTTCTCCGATCCGGTAGTCCTTCAGATGGACCATGGCCGTGCGGCCGGCGTACTTCTGCAGCGTCCGGACCGGGTCCAGGCCGCCGCGCTGCACCCAGTGCACATCGATTTCCATGCCCATGGCCGGGGAGTTCTCGGCAATGATGTCCAGCATGAATTTGCCGTCGAACTTCGCGAACTCGATGTGGTGGTTGTGGTAATACAGGCTCAGGCCCTGTTCCTGCAGGCGCTCCGCGTACTCGTTGGCCTGCTTGGCGAAATCAACGACTGCCGCGATTGACTTCATGGCCGGGAACGGCAGCATGCCGATCCGCAGGAGGCTGGAGTCCAGGCGTTTGGCGTCCGCCACGATCTTGTCGAAGTGCTCCGCCAGGGAGTCCCCGGGACGGCCTTTGGGGGTCTCCATCGCGACGGACAGTGCCGCGATGTCCATGCCCAGTTCGCTCCGGGCGCGGCCCAGCTCGGCGACGTTCTCCGGGGTCATCGGGATCTGGGAGATCTCGACGGCGTTGTATCCGATCGCGCTCACCTTGCGGAGCGTCTCGAACGCCCCCACTTCGGCGAAGCTGTCTTTCAGCATCATCGCTTGTACGCCAATTTTGGCCACTGTATTCCTCCGTGGTGTTACGGACCCGCAAGGGCCCTCGTTGCCGGTTAGGTGCTGCCGCCAGGGCGCCGGCCGTTCTGCCTGACGGCGCGGGTGGCCTCAGGCGAGGGCGCCCGCTTGTTCGTGCTGCATGCGCTGCGTCTCGAGCAGGCGGTGCCGGTCCGCGCGGCGCTGTTCCTGCCGGTCCGGGTCCGGGACCGGGGAGGCGAGCAGCAGCCGCTGGGTGTAGGGGTGGTCGGGGTCGGTGGTGACGACGCCGGCCGGGCCTTGTTCGACGATCTCCCCGTGGTACATCACGGCGACGCGGTGGCTGACGTGCCGGACGACGTCGAGGTCGTGGGAGACGAAGAGGTAGGACACACCGGTGTCCTTCTGGATCTGCAGGAACAGGTCCAGCACCCGGGCCTGGGTGGAGAGGTCCAGGGCACTGACCGGCTCATCGCAGACGATCAGCTTGGGCGAGAGGGCCAGGGCGCGGGCGATCGCCACGCGCTGGCGCTGTCCGCCGCTGAATTCGCGCGGCAGCCGGTTGATGGCGTCGGCGGGCAGACCCACCTGGTCCAGCAGTTCCCTCACACGCTTTTTGGCCGCCGCGGCGTCCATGCCCTGCACACCCAGTGGTTCGGCGAGGATGTCGCCGATCTCCAGGGCCGGGTTCAGCGAGGTGTAGGGATCCTGGAACACCACCTGAAGGTCACGGCTCAGGACCCGCCGGTCCTTGCGGGTGGCGCGGCTGATGTCCTTGCCGTCGAAGCTGATCTTCCCGCCGGTCACCGGGGCCAGCCCCAGGATGGCGCGGCCCAGGGTGGTCTTGCCGGAACCGGACTCCCCCACCAGGCCGAGGGTTTCGCCGCGGCCGATGGTGATGTTGATGTCCGTCAGGGCGCGGAAGGGCTTGGCCCGGAACTTCTTGCTGGGGTACTCGACGACCAGCTGGTCGACTGTGAGCAGCGGAGCGCTGTCGGTGGGGCTCATGCGACTGGCTCCTTCTGGCCGGTGGAAACGAGCATGGACATGGGTTCCTTGCCCTCAAGCATCGATGCCAGGAGCGTTTGCGTGTAAGGCTCCTGCGGATTGCGCAGGATGTCGCGGACGGATCCTTCCTCCACGAGCCGGCCGTTCTGCATGACAGCCACACGGTCGCAGAGGTCCGCCACCACCCCGAAGTTGTGGGTCACCAGGATGACGCCGATGTTCAGGCGCTGCTGGAGCTCGCGCAGCAGGTCCAGCACGTCCGCCTGCACCGTGACATCCAGGGCCGTGGTGGGCTCATCGGCAATAACCAGGTCCGGTTCGCAGCTGATGGCGCCGGCGATCAGGACGCGCTGGGCCATGCCGCCGGAGACTTCGTGCGGGTAGGCGTTGAAGGTCCGTTCCGGGTTGGCGATTCCGACGTCGGTGAGCAGCTTCAATGCCCGCCTCCTGGCCTCGGCCTTGGAGATGCCGAGGACGCGGACCATGGGCGTCACGAGCTGGTAGCCGATGGTGAAGGCCGGGTCCAGGTTGCTCATGGGCTCCTGCGGGATGTAGGAAATCCGCCTGCCGCGCAGTTTGGACAGGCGCTCCTGGCTGACGCGCTCCTCGCCCGGGGCAACGGTGTAGTTGCCGTCGAACTGGATGGAGCCGGCCACGATGCGGGCATTGTCCGGCAGCAGCCCCAGGATGGAGAAGGCGGTCTGGGACTTGCCCGAACCGGATTCGCCCACGATGCCCAGGATCTCGCCGCGGTCCACGTGGAAGGAGACGTCGTCGACGACCTTCTTGATGGAACCGTCTGCCTGCGGATAGCCGACCCCGAGATTGGTCACCTTGACCAGGTGGTGTTCGGTTCCGGGGTCGACGGCGGCCACTGACTTCCGCGACGGGCGGGCGGCGGCGGCCGGCGCCGTCGTGCGTTTGCTGATGCCGTTTCCCCTTGGCTTCTTGCGATGCGTGATCTTTTCGCCGTCTTCAAGGGCATCGCGGATGGCGTTGCCCAGCAGGACCAGGCCGCCGATGGTCAGCGCCATGGCCAGTGCCGGCCAGAAGAGCAGCGTGGGAGTGAGGTAGACGTTCTTGAAGCCCTCCGAGAGCATCACGCCCCAGGTGGCCTTGGTGGGGTCGCCCAGGCCGAGGAATTCCAGACCGGACTGAATGGCGATGGCCACGCCGGCGATCGCCGCGGTCTGGATGATGATGGGGGCGCGGACCACGGAGAAGATGTGGCGGGCGATGATGCTGAGGTCGGACAGCCCGGAGACCCGTGCGGCGTCGACATAGAGCTCGTTGCGCACCGACTGGACGGCCGTGCGGGTCAGCCGGAAGTAGGACGGGCTGATCAGGATGCCGAAGGCGATCATGGACATCCAGACCGAAGGGCCGAAGGCCGCCCGGATGGTCAGCAGCACGATCAGCCCGGGGAGGCTCATGAGGATGCCGACCACCCAGTTGGAGACTGCCTCGAATTTGCCGGCGTAGTACCCGGCGACCAGGCCGGACGGCAGGCCGATGGCAATGGCCACGCCCGCGCAGAGCAGGGCGGAAAGCAGCGTCAGCTGCGCGCCGTACAGGAGCCGGCTCCAGACATCGCGCCCGGCGCTGTCCGTTCCGAGGATGTTTACGGAGTCCGGGGCGGCGAGGGTCTTGGCGATGTTGGCGTAGTTCTGCTCGAAGGGCGCCAGGACCGGGGCGAGTACCGCCAGGAGCGAGATCGCCAGCAGGATGGTCATGGCAACGATGCCCAGCGGGTTCCTGAACAGGCGCCGGATGACGGTGGACCGGACCACGGTGCCGCTCTGGCCGGGGTGAATCGGAATGGCGGCGGATGCCGCGGTTGCGGCGGCTTCTTCGGAAGAATTTTTCATGACACACGTACTTTCGGGTTGAGCCAGCCATTGAGGATGTCCACCAGCAGGTTCACCACAATGACGACGACCACCGTGTACATCACGACGCCCATCACCACCGGAAGATCCGACTGGCCGGTGGCGGCGACCGCCATCGGACCCATGCCGGGAAGGGCGAAGATCTGCTCGATGATCACCACGCCGCCCAGCATGCCGATCAGCTGCAGGCTCAGCACCGTCAGGCCGGCCGGCGCGGCGCTGCGCAGGACGTGCTTGAACAGGATTTCCCGCTCGCCGATCCCGCGGCTGCGCAGGGTGCGGACATAGTCCCGCTCGAGTTGTTTGATGACGGCGCTGCGGATCTGCTGCGCGCCCCCGGTGACGCCGTTGATCAGCAGGGCTATCACCGGAAGCGACATGGAATAGACCCACGCGTCGGCCCCGGAATCCGGGGAAATGGTGCTGGTGGCCGGGAACAGGCCCAGCTGGATGGCCAGGATGGTGACCAGGATGACGCCGATCACGAACCCCGGAACGGAGTCGCCGATGATGGCGCCAACCTGGACCACCCTGTCCACCCAGCCGCGCTTGACCGCGGCGAAGACACCGATGAGTGCGGCACAAATTGCGATCAGGATCATTGCGGCGAAAACCATGGTCATGGTCACCGGAATCCGGGTGGCCAGGGAGTTGGCCACCGGTTCCGAGGAGAACCAGGAGGCGCCCAGGTTTCCGCTGAGGGCATCGGCCACCCAGGCAAAGTAGCGGGTCAGCAGGGGCTGGTCCAGCCCCAGCTCGTGTTCTTTCATCGCCACCTGCTCAGCGGTGGCCTGATCGCCCAGGATGTTCCTGGCGATGCTCCCGCTGGACATATAGAGCAGGAAGAAGGTGAGCGCCGAGACAACAAGCAGCACCACCAGCCCGCTGCCCAGTCGTTTCGCAATGAACCTGATCATGGTGTCCTACTTGGCGGGTGAGTAGTTGTAAATGGACGGAACGGCCTGCTGGATCTGGGGTGTGACGTCGACCTTGGCGTTGTGGTAGTACATCTGGTTGACGCGGAACAGCGGCGCGAACCAGGCCTGCTCCACCACGTACTTGTTCACTTCCTGGGCCAGCTTGCCCGCGTCAGCCCCGCCGTTGCGCACGGCGTCAATCTTGGCGTCGAGCTCCGGCGACGCGTTCTTGAACGGGTTGTAGAGCGCCTTGGTGGAGATGATCTGGTTGATGGCAACTGTCGGCTGGCCTTGGAAGAGGGAGAAGTACATGGTGGTGTACTTCTGTCCAGCCACATCGGAGGTGAAGGTGTTGGTGAGCGCGGCGCCAATCTTCAGGGTGATACCGACGTCTGCCAGCTGCTGCTGGACCACGGAAATCTGAGTCTGGAAGTCGGGGATGCTGGGGACTTCCAGGGTCACGCCGTTTTCATAGCCGGCTTCCTTGAGGAGCTGCTTGGCCTTGGCCGGATCGTAGCTGTAGTAGTTCTCCAGTTCTTCGGTCCAGGCGCCGCTGGCCTTGCCGAACGGCTGGGACGTCGGGGTGCCCTGGCCCAACAGGACCTGGTCCAGGATGGTCTTGCGGTCAAAGGCGTAGTTGATGGCCTGGCGGACCTTGACGTTCTGCAGTGCGGGGTTCTTGGCACCGTCACGGTCCAGGAGGAGCAGCCCCTGCCAGTCCACCTCGTTGGCGGCCAGCTTCATCTTGGCGCCTTCGGCCTGCTTGCCGTTCTTGGGGTCCAGGAGTGTGGCGTCCACCTGGCCGGAGACCAGGGCGTTGGTGCGGGCGGTGGGGTCGGTCAGGATCTTGAAGGTCAGCTTGGAGTACTTCTGCAGATCCTTGTTCCAGTAGTCCTTCCGGGCGGTGAACACGGTCTGGGAGTCCTTGACCGACGCGGCCTTGTCCATCACGTAGGGCCCGGAGCCCACCGGCTCGGTCTTGATGCCCTCGGTGCCGAGCGCCTTGGGGCTGCCCATCAGGCCGGCCGCCTGGCTGAGGAAGTACTCGAGGGCCGGGTCCGGGGTGCTGAGGTTGATGTCGATGGTATCGGCGTCCACAACGGCCACGTCCTTGACGGCATTGAGCTGGGCCATCTGCGGACCATTGGCCGTCTTGAAGTGGTCCATGTTGGCCTTGGCAGCCTCGGCGTCGAACTTTGCTCCGTCGCTGAAGGTGACGTCCGAGCGCAGGTCCACCGTCAGTTTGGTGTTTGCTGCGTTGTACTTCCAGGCCGTCGCCAGCATGGGGCTGAGCTTTCCGTCCGGCTCGCGCAGGATCAGGGTGTCGTAGACGGCCTGGTACGGCTGGAGGATATGGCCCACATGGGCCTGGGCCGGATCCCAGGACCGGACATCCTGGATGGTGCCGAGCGTGAGGGACGTGGCTGTGGTGCCTGCGCCGCCTGCTGCGGCGCCGCCGCCACAGGCGGTGAGCGCGAGGGATGCGCTGAGGATGAGGGCAGCAGCTGCTGCCTTGGGACCGAACTTCATTGTTGGCTCCTTTGGATCGCTTCTCGAGGTCCGCTGCACGGACGTTGATGGCGGCAATGTGGCTTGGGCCACACCGCTGCTTGTGGGTTCAGCGTACGTTGGGTTGCCACATCTGGCAACCGGTTGTCATTATTTTTTGAATTATTGCGAATCCGGGCGTGGCCAAGCACTACGACGGCACCGGACGGAGACGCAGCGCGGCGCGCCTGAGGGGCGCACGTACTGGGCAAGCACGACGTTCGCAGCGGAGTGCACAAGCAGCGCAACGGAAGTCCGCATGGGTCGCGGCGGCGGCTTCGGTCAGGACACTTTTTCCTCAGAGCCGGGGTAGGACTGGCGGTAGAGTTCCTTCACGATCCGCAGCGACTTCGCCCCTTCGGCGGCGTCAATCCAGAACGGGCCCGGTTGCGCCAGTCCGGCATAGAAATCTGCGATCAGCAGGGCATGCGAAACGCCCCAGTAGGACCGGCCGCCGGATCCCTTGGCGCGTTCACGCACCACCTCGCTGCGCCCGTCGTCGTAAGTGACTGTCAGGTCCCCGCGCAGGCTCAATGCAGCCCTCTCGGTGCTGATGTCCAGCGTGACCGGTGCGTTGACGGTGTTAGCCAGGGTGGCGTAGAAGACGGAGCGCGCCCCGCTGCTGTGCAGCGCTGCGAACTCCGCCGTGTCCTCCACCTCGATGGTTTCTGCCAGCACATGGGTCGAGGCGCTGCCGGCGAGCGCGACGACGTCGCCCACCAGCCACTGCAGCAGGTCAACGGTGTGGATGGCCTGGTTCATCATCAGCCCGCCGCCGCCCTCGGCCCAGCTTCCGCGCCAGGGCCGGCTGAGGTAGTAATCGGCATTGCGGTGCCACATGACCGTGGCCGAGGCCCCCCGCACCTGGCCCAGCTCGCCGGAGTCCAGCAGCCGGCGCATTTCCTGCACCGGGGCGTTGTAGCGGTTCTGGAAACACAGGGCAATTTTGGCCGTGCTGTCGGCAGCCGCGGCCAGCAGCCTTTCGCCCTCGGCCAGGGTGTGCGCCAGGGGCTTTTCCAGCACCACGTGGACCCCGCGGCGCAGGCATTCGATCGCTATCGCCGCGTGTTCGTGATGCGGGGTGGTGATGTGCACGACGTCGGGAGCTGCCACCTCCAGCATGTCGCGGTAGTCCTCGAAGCCGGGGACGCCGTGGGCCTCCTGCGCCGCCGCCCGGCGTGCCGGATCCGGGTCACAGACGGCCACCAATTCGGCGTCGTCCATCCCTGCAAGTGCTTCAAAGTGAACGACCGACACGTCGCCGCAGCCGATGATTGCCGCCTTTGGCATCCGGAGTTCCCTCTTTCCCTAGGGGTGGTGCATGCCTGCTAAAGAAGGCCGATTACACGAGTTCGATCTGGTTTTTCGCGGCCAGCGCGGCAAAGGCGCGGGCCGCGGTGCCGAAGGCCGCCGGGCCCGAGAAGCCGCCGAGTTCGTGGGCGCTGGCCAGGTGGGGTTCCAGCGAGGCGAAGCCGGCGTAACCGTCCGCCTTGAGGGCGGCGATGGTGGCGTCGAGTTCGCCGTCGCCCTCACCGGAGGGGACTACTTCCCCGGTGGTGGCGAGCGCGTCCTTGACCTGGAAGTACTCGAGGTAGGGGCGCAGCATGGCGTAGCCCTCGGTATAGGGCTTGACGCCCACCTGGACGAAGTTGGCGTTGTCCCACGCGATGCGGAGCGCGGGCGAGTTCACGGATTCCATGATGTCCAGCACGCGCTGCGGGGTATCGCCATAGATGCCCTTTTCGTTTTCGTGCAGGAGCACGACGCCGGATTCCGCGGCGAGCGCCGCCAGCGCGCCCATACGGGCCAGGACGTCCTCGCGGATGTCTTCCGCGCTGCGCCCCTCGGCCCGGAAGAAGGAGAAAATGCGGACGTATTGTGTATCCAGCCCCCTGGCCACTGAGATGATCTGCCGGAGCCGTGCCAGCTCCTGCTCCACCGGCAGGCTCACGTCCACCTTCCCGATGGGGCTGGCCACGGCCGAGACCTTGAGGCCCTTTTCATCCAGGATTTCCTTGAGCCGGGCAACCTGCGCGGGCTGCATCTCGGAGACGTTGGTGCCCCAGGCGCTGCGGACCTCGATGTGGCTTGCGCCCAGCGCCAGGAGCACGGCGGCCTGAACTGCCGGGTCCGGATCTATTTCGTCGCCGAAGCCTGACAGCGACCAGACTGCGGGTGGTGTTTTGCTCACGCGGATCTCCTGGGTTTCGCGGCCGCCGCGGGCAGCTTCCGGCTCCGGCGCGGTGACGCAGTTCACAAACGATGTGGGCCCCAGTCTAGCCATCACCGCATTCAAATGACAACCGGTTGCCAAATTCTGACAATCTGTGGCATGCTTTGCTGACCGGCCCTGTGGCGGCAATCACAGCCCGGCCACCACGTTCAGAGAGGAGCGCCGTGGCGACGACGCAACCAGCAGCAGTGGACCGCCCGGCCACCATCCATGACATCGCCGCGCTCTGTGGCGTGGCGGCCTCCACGGTTTCCCGTGCCCTCTCCACGCCGGACCGGGTCAACATCAGGACACGGCAGCGGATCGAGGCGGCCGCGGCCCGGCTGCACTACACACCCAACAGCCAGGCGAAGGCGCTGAGTTCCGGGCGCACGGGCGCGGTGGGAGTCCTGGTTCCGGATATCACCAACCCGTTCTACTTCGACCTCATCAGGGGAACTCAGCTCCAGCTCAAGGCGGCCGGGTACACCCAGTTGCTGGTGGACACGGAAGAATCCGACGAGGTGGAGGCCAGCACCGTGGAGCAGCTGCGCAAGAGCGCCGACGGCATCATCGTTGCCGCATCCCGGCTCAGCGACGAAGCTCTGCTGAACGCGGCGGCGAAGATGCCCATGGTCGCGATCAACCGTGACGTGCCCGGCGTTCCCGCGGTCCTGATCGACACCCCATCCGGCACCAGCCAGGCGCTGGACCACCTGATCTCGCTGGGGCACACCCGGGTGGCCTATGTGGCCGGCCCGACGACGTCGCAGTCCAGCGAACGGCGGTGGACCGCGTTGTCCGTGGCAGCCGAGGAACGCGGCGTGGAGGTGCGCCGGCTCGGTCCGTTCGCCCCCAAGACACAGTCCGGCGCGGCAGCCGCGGACGCCGCCGTCCACAGCGGGGTCACCGCCTGCCTCGCGTTCAACGACCTCATCGCCATCGGCATGCTCCAGCGCCTTCGCGAACGCGGCATCCGCGTCCCGCAGGACATGAGCATTGTGGGCTGCGACGACATCTTTGGCGCCGACTTCTGCAATCCGCCGCTGTCCACCATGGCCTCCCCGATCGAGCAGGCCGGCCGCGTGGCGGTGTCCATGCTGCTGGCCCAGCTGAACCCGCTCGCCGGCGGTGGCACCCGAAGCCGGTCCGTGATGCCCACCCATCTCACGGTCCGCGGCTCCACCGGTCCGGTGCGGCAGGCTCAATAGGCCCGGCGTCCGGGCCGGTGCCCAGTCAGGACCGGGCAGGCGTCGGCCGGCGGTGCGGTTTTCGCGGCGGTTCCGGACAGGGGCGCCGAATTCGGACCGGCGCACCGGGGATCCAAGTCGCAACGGTCCGAAACCGTAGCCGCCGTCCGGAACCGAAGCCATTTCGACGCCGGATCCGCCCGTCAGCCGCCGGTCCGGGCGCAATAGTTGAGCGCTGTTGACACCGCTGACTAGGCTGTGAGGCATGCGTGAACTCCAGGCGAAGATCATCGAGGAAATGGGCGTACAGCCCCGGATCGACCCTGCCGGGGAGGTGCGCAAACGCGTGACGTTCCTGAAGGAATACTTGACGGCCACCCACACCAAGGGCTTCGTCCTGGGCATCTCGGGCGGCCTGGACTCCTCCCTGGCCGGGCGGCTGGCCCAGCTGGCGGTCGAGGAACTCGAGGCCGAGGGCACCGAGGCGAACTTCGTGGCCGTGCGGCTGCCCTACGGCGTCCAGCATGACGAGGACGACGCGCAGGCGGCCCTGGACTTCGTGCGAGCCAAGACCGAATGGACGTTCAACATCTCGGCCGCAGTAGATGGCTTCGAGGACGAGTTCGAGAAGACCGTGGGCACGGAGATCTCCGATTTCCACAAGGGCAACACCAAGGCCCGGACCCGGATGATTGCCCAGTACGCCCTGGCCGGCGAGCACAACTACCTGGTGATCGGCACGGATCACGGCGCCGAGTCCGTCACGGGGTTCTTCACCAAGTTCGGCGACGGCGGCGCGGACATCCTGCCGCTGTTCGGCCTTAACAAGCGCCAGAACCGCGCCCTGCTGGCGGAACTCGGCGCACCGGCCCGGATCTGGGAAAAGGTTCCGACGGCGGATCTGCTGGACGGCAAGCCGGGCCGCACCGACGAGGACGAACTCGGCCTGGGCTACGACCTGATCGATGACTACCTCGAGGGCCGTGACGTACCCGATGCCGCTGCCGAACGGATCGAGGCGATGTACCTGCGGACCCGCCACAAGCGCACGGTCCCGGTGACGATTTTCGACACCTGGTGGAAATAGCCTGAGCCGAGAGCCCCGGGCCGGGCTGCAGGCTCGCCCCGCGGGGGTCCAATCACGGGATCAGCACGAGTTTGCCCCGGACATGGCCTGCGCGGCTGATGACCAATGCCCGGGCCGCATCGGTGAGGGGAATCCGCTCCTGGATGCTGAAGCGGAGCTTTCCCCCGGCCGACAGCCGGGCCGCCTCCGCTACCCGTCCGTCCAGCAGCCTGACCGGTGCAATTCCGGCGGCGTTGGCCTCCTTTCCAGGCACTGTGGTCACCGCGGCGCCGTGGCCGCCAAGCAAATGGACCGTCGCCGTCGTCGTCTCCTCCCCGCCAAAGGTGTCCACGACGGCGGTGATGGTGCCCAGTGCGCGGACGCGTTCCACGAGCCCTTCGCCATAGGCCACAGGCACGGCGCCGAGGCCGCGCAAGTAGTCGTGGTTCTGCTCTGAAGCGGTCCCGATGACCCGGGCGCCGAGGTGCCGTGCTATCTGGACCGCCGCCGAGCCGACCCCGCCCGCTGCGCCGTGGATGAGGACCGTGTCCCCCACGCCAATGCCAAGCTGAACCAGCGCCGAATACGCTGTGCCGCCAGCTATCGCGACGCATGCCGCCTGCTCGAAATCGATGCCCGCGGGCTTTGGCGTCAGCTGGTCGACCGGAAAATTGGCCACGGCACGGTAGGCCCCGGAAATGCCATTCCAGATGACGTCGTCACCCACCTCATAGCCGGTCACGCCGGGGCCAACGGCGGTCACGATTCCTGCCGCCTCACAGCCGGGAACTGCAGGGAAGTCCAGGGCAAGGTACGGCTCCAGGTAGCCGGCGACGACTTTCCAGTCCACCGGGTTGACGCCGACGGCGCGGATTCCCAACTGGACCTCGTTCTCCCTCGGAACCGGCGGTTTCTCCTCGCCAACGGTGACGACGTCCGGGCTGCCATAGTGATCGAAAGAGATCTTGGTGTCTTTCACGGGGCTTTGCTCCTTCGGCTCGACGCGCTGCGGCCTGTGCTGCCAGCTTCTGGCACAAGCGGCGGCTGCGCAAGAGTCGCCCGGCAAGTTGAATTGTCCGAGGCAGCCTGAGCCGAACCGGGGCCCGTGACGAGGGTCAGGCGCCTGGCGAGCGGGTCAGCAGCGTGGAGATCCGGTGCGCTTCTTCCAGGAGCAGCCGCCCCAGCTGCGGACGCCGGTCCTCCCGGAAGCGCGGTTCGATGCCGGTCAGGGACAGCGCCCAGGCGGGGCGCCCCCGCTGGTCGAAGACCGCCGCACCCATCCCCCAGCTGCCTTCCAGGACCAGCCCCGGATTGACCGAATAGCCGGCCTGCCGCGTCGCTTCCAGGTTCTCCCTGACCAGTGCTGCGGTGTGCGCGGCCGCAAAGCTGCCGGCATGGGCTGCCCAGTTGGCGAGCAGTTCTTCCTGCTCTTGTGCCGGCAGGAAGGCCATGATGGCGGTGCCGGCGGAGGCGACGCCCAGCGGGAACCGCACCCCCTCGTGCAGCACGAAGGAACGGACCGGGAAGCTGCCTTCTTCCCGGAGCAGGCACACGGTCTCGTTGCCGCGGCGGATGGAGAAGAAAGCGCTTTCGCCGGTCTCTTCGGCCAGGCGGCGCAGGCTCGGCCTCGCGATGTCCTCCAGGGGGAAGCGCGCCGAGGCCACGGACCCCAGCAGCAGGATCTCCGGTCCCAGGACCCAGTTGCCGCTGCCCGGGTCCTGGTCCAGCAGCCCCTCGGCCGCGAGCGAGCTCAGCAGCCGGTGCACGGTGGGCCGTGTCAGGCCGGATTCGCGCACGAGCTCCACCAGGGGGCAGCCCTCCGGCTTCCGGCCGACCAGGCGCAGCAGGCCGGCTGCCCGGCTGACCACCTGGGCGCCCTGGACGGGGGTTGTATTCATTGCTTGCCTCACGTCGGCCCGGAACTGAATGATGCTTTCTCCCACGCTGCTTTTACCCAATTTCACCATCAGGTATCCACATAATGGATAGTCCTAAGGGTAGCGTCCACACTGTAAATTCCGCCAGTTAGCGGCGAGACTCCACGTTGACAGTGGTCTGTGACACACCATAGGCTCCTTCTTCAGACATGGAGTCCACAAAGTGGATTGCCGGGGTGGACAGCAAGACGAGCTCAATGAGGAGATGCAATGTCAAAGGTGAAATCCGGGGCAGCGGCCGCTTTGCAGGACGTACTGCGCGACGGCATGACGCTCGCCGTCGGCGGTTTCGGGCTCAGCGGGATCCCCGCTGACCTGATCGAGGCGGTGCGGGACTCCGGGGTGAAGGACCTGACTGTCGTCTCCAACAACATGGGCGTGGACGGCAAGGGCCTCGGGGTCCTGATCGAAGGCGGCCAGGTCCGTAAGGTCATCGCGTCCTACGTTGGGGAAAACAAGCTCTTCGCCGAGCAGTACCTCGCCGGCCAGCTGGAGGTGGAGTTCACCCCGCAGGGCACCCTTGCTGAGCGGCTGCGCGCCGGCGGCGCCGGCATCCCGGCGTTCTACACGAAGACCGGCGTGGGCACCCTCGTCGCCGAAGGCAAGCCGCTGGCGGAGTTCGACGGCGAGACCTATGTCCAGGAGCGCGCCATCAAGGCCGACGTCGCCCTGGTTCACGCCCGCACGGCCGACACCGACGGCAACCTGATCTACCGGTATACCGCGCAGAACTTCAATCCGGTGGTGGCTACCGCGGGAGCCGTGACGGTCGCCGAGGCCGAAGTGATCGTCGAGCCCGGCCAGCTGGACCCGAACCACATCATCACCCCCGGCGTGTTCGTCCAGCGCCTGGTCCAGGCCAGCGGCCGCGTCAAGGACATCGAACAGCGCACCGTCCGCCCGCGGCCCGCAGCGGAAGCGGCGGCGGCGCAGGCCGCCTCCGCCGTCACCGTCTAATCCGGCCCGAGCGCCGCCCACCCCGGGCGCGCCGGCGTTGGCGCCCCACCCTTTGCACCCTGACTTTCCAAGGAGAACCACCATGGCCTGGACCCGAGATGAAATGGCCGCAATCGCGGCCGAAGAACTGAACGACGGCGACTACGTCAACCTTGGCATCGGCATCCCCACGCTGGTGGCCAACAACCTGCCCGACGGCGTCCGCGTTGTCCTGCAGAGCGAGAACGGCCTGCTCGGCATGGGCCCATTCCCCTTCGAGGGCGAGGAAGACGCGGACCTGATCAACGCCGGCAAGCAGACCGTCACGGTCCTGCCCGGCGGCAGCATCTTCGACTCCGCGACGTCCTTCGGCATGATCCGCGGCGGCCACGTGAAGGTCGCGATCCTCGGTGCCATGCAGGTCTCCGGTGCCGGCGACCTCGCCAACTGGACCATCCCCGGCAAGATGGTCAAGGGCATGGGAGGCGCCATGGACCTCGTGGCCGGCACCCCGCGCGTCGTGGTCCTGACCGAGCACAACGCCAAGGACGGCAGCGCCAAGATCGTCAAGGAATGCACGCTGCCGCTCACCGGGCTCAGCTGCGTGGACCGCATCATCAGCGACCTCGCGGTCTTCGACCTTGTGAAGAATGAACACAAAGCAGGCGGCGGGCGGAAGCTCACGCTCACGCGCCTCGCGCCCGGCGTCACCGTGGAGGAAATCCGCGAAAAGACCGAAGCCGACTTCGATGTCGCGCTCGAATTTGAAGGAGCGACGGCATGAGCCTCAAAGACCAGTTCGGCAAGGACGTCCTGCTCACCGGCTGGGGCCACAGCCGGTTCGGCAAGCTGAGCGAAGAAACCCTGGAGTCCCTGATCGTGCAGGTCGCCACCGAGGCGATCGGCAACGCCGGGATCGAGCCCGGCCAGATCGATGAGATCTACCTCGGCCAGTTCAACTCCGGCATGATGCCGCTGGCCTTCCCGTCCTCCCTGGCACTGCAGGTCTCGGATCAACTGGCCAACGTTCCCTCCACTCGGGTGGAGAACGCCTGCGCCTCCGGCTCGGCCGCATTCCAGCAGGGCACCAAGTCCCTGCTTGCCGGCACCGCGAAGACCGTCCTGGTGATCGGCGCCGAAAAGATGACCCACGCCGGGGCCGACGTCGTGGGCGCGGCCCTGCTCGGCGCGGACTACGACATGGCCGGCAAGGCCTCCACCACCGGGTTCACCGGGCTCTTCGCGGAGGTCGCGAAGCACTACGGCAAGCGCTACGGCGACAGCAACGGAAAGCTCGGCGACGTCCTGGGCACCATCGCGGCGAAGAACCACCGCAACGGCGTCGACAACCCCTACGCCCAGCTCCGCAAGGACCTCGGCGAGGAGTTCTGCCGCACCGTCTCGGACAAGAACCCGATGGTGGCCGATCCGCTGCGCCGCACCGACTGCTCCCCCGTCTCCGACGGCGCCGCCGCCGTCGTCCTCAGCGTTGCCCCTACCGGCGGGGCAACCGCCCCGGTGCGGCTCGCCGGCTTCGGTCAGGCGAACGATTTCTTCCCCGCCGAGCGCCGGGACCCGACCGAATTCGCCGCCACACGCGCCTCCTGGCAGCGGGCCCTGGGGATGGCCGGCGTCGGGCTGGAGGAGCTCGACTTCGCGGAAGTCCACGACTGCTTCACCATTGCCGAACTGCTCATGTACGAGGCCATGGGGCTGGCCGAACGCGGCCAGGGCGCCCGGGCGCTGGAAGAAGGCTGGGTCTTCAAGGACGGCAAGCTGCCGGTCAACGTCTCGGGCGGGCTCAAGGCCAAGGGCCACCCCGTCGGCGCCACCGGCGTCTCCCAGCACGTCATCGCCGCGATGCAGCTCACCGGGACCGCCGGCGACATGCAGCTGGCCAACCCGCGCCGGGCCGCGGTGCAGAACATGGGCGGCGTGGGCATCGCCAACTACGTCAGCGTGCTCGAAGCCCTCTAAAGCAACGCGGGGTCAGATACAGCCCATGCCGGGCGGCTTGATGGGCCGTACCTGACCCCGCGTTGCTTGTCCTCGCCTGCGTGGCCGGCATGCCACGGGACTAAACTCGTTCCCAGCCCATCCACCACAATGCGAGGAGCACCCATGCGCGCCACCATCATCCACGGTCCCGGCGACATCCGAGTCGAAGACCGCGACTACCCCACCCTCCAGCTGCCCACCGACGTCATCGTGAAGGTCACCGCCTCCTGCGTCTGCGGCTCGGACCTCTGGCCGTACCGCGGGGTCAAGCCCACCCACAAGCCGTCCGCGATCGGGCACGAGTTCATCGGGACGGTCGAAAGCATCGGCGACGACATCAAAGACCTCGCCGTGGGCGACTACGTGATCGCCCCGTTCGTGGTCAGCTGCGGCGCGTGCCCGCAGTGCCTCGACGGCGTCACTGTCGCCTGCGACCACCTCGCCGGCTGGGGCGGCAAGGATGACACCGGCCACGGGATCGACGGCGGCCAGGGCCAGGCCGTGCGCGTACCGCTCGCCGAGTCCACGCTGGTCAAGGTCCCGGGCGTCACCGACCCGGACGACGCCCTCCGCGCCAGCCTGCTCACGCTCTCCGACGTCATGGCCACCGGCCACCACGCAGCCCTCGCGGCCAAGGCCGGTCCCGGCCGGACGGTCGTGGTGGTCGGCGACGGCGCCGTCGGGCTCTGCGGCGTCCTGGCCGCCAAGCGCCTCGGCGCGGAGCGGATCATCGCCATGTCACGGCACGCCGACCGCCAGGCGATCGCCCGCGAATTCGGGGCCACGGACATCGTCGCCGAACGCGGGGACGAGGGCGTCGCCAAGGTCCGCGAATTGCTTGGCGGTGTGCTCGCCGACTCCGTGCTGGAGTGCGTGGGGACCAAGGAATCCATGGAACAGGCCCTGCACAGCGTCCGCCCGGGCGGCGCCCTCGGCTTTGTCGGCGTCCCCACCGGCGGCGCCGAAGCCCCGCTGCGCTTCCTGTTCGATACCAACATCTCGATCGGCGGCGGCATGGCCCCGGCCAGGACGTACATCCCGGAACTGCTGGCGGACGTGCTGAACGGCACCATCAATCCGGGCCGCGTGTTCGACTCGGTCATGCCGCTGGAGGAGGCACCCGAGGCCTACCGCGCGATGGACGAACGGCGCGCCATCAAGGTCCTCCTGACCCCCTAGCCGGGATCTCGACGGCGGCCGCGCTTGCACCCGCGCGGCCGCCCGCGCCGGCCTAGCTGTACTGCTAGCTCCCGCCCTTGCACGGGCAAGGACGAGGGTCTAGCGTGAAGCGCATCAGCATCCGCCGCCGTCAAGGGAGCCGTCATGGCCAGGTTCGTGCAGATCATCGAATTTCAGACCTCCCGCATTGAGGAGATCGAGCAACTCGGCCGGCCCTCCAGGACGGAGGGAATCACTGCCCCGACCTTCCGCCGCATCATGGCCACCGCAGACCGCGACCGCCCCGGAACGTACCTCACGATCGTGGAATTCGACTCCTACGAGTCGGCCATGGAGAACTCCAACCGGCCCGAGACCTCCGAATTCGCCGCGCAGATGGCCGCCCTGTGCGACGGCCCTCCGGTCTTCCGCAACCTGGATCTTATGTGGGAAGACACCGGCGAGGCCGACGCCGGCCAGTAGGCCGGCAGGCTCGCTTGGCGGAGGTGCCGCCGCGCCGCCGGACTCAGGACCCGGAGGCCGCCCGCGGCTTGAATACGTGGCGTGAACACGTGGATTGAAGACGCGGACAGGACGTGGGAGCAGGGAAATGGGTTCTGCAGATGGCAGGGCGCCGGAAAGTCTCGTCATGGATCTCAGCGCACTGGGTTCCGCTCCCCTGCCGCTCGTGGGCGGAAAGGCCCTGAACCTCGGCAAGCTCACGGCCGCCGGATTCCGCGTACCCCGTGGATTCTGCCTCACCACGGTTGCCTACCGAAAGGCGGCCCCGGCCGAACTGGACGCGCTGGCGGCCCGGCTGGACGCCGCGCGGCCCGGCCCTTCGAACGACGACGAAACAGACAACGGCGAACCAGGCGACGGCGAACCAGGCGACGGCGGCTCCCGCCCCGGCCAGCCAGGCCGCCCCGGGTTGGCCCGGCCCGGACCGGACCTGGGCGAACTGGCCCGGCAGGCGCGGGAAATGATCGTGACCGCGCCGATTCCCGCCGACGTCGATGCCGCCCTTCGCGGCGCGTATGCCGCGCTCGGCAGCCGGGCCACAGTGGCGGTCAGGTCCTCCGCCACCGCCGAGGACCTGCCCTTCGCCAGCTTCGCCGGCCAGCAGGATTCCTTCCTGAACATCTCCGGAGCCGACGCCGTGGTCGAGTCGGTCCGGCGCTGCTGGGCCTCACTCTGGACCGAACGGGCCGTGGCCTACCGCGCCGCCAACGGGATCAGCCACCGTGAGGTGGGGCTCGCCGTCGTCGTCCAGGACCTCATCACCGCCACCAGCGCCGGCGTGCTCTTCACCGCCAATCCCGTGACGGGCACCCGGACTGAAACGGTCATCGATGCGAGCGCGGGGCCCGGCCAGGCGGTGGTCTCCGGCAGCGTGAACCCGGACCATTTCGTCGTGGATACGGCCACGGGACGCATCCTTCTCCGTTCACCGAAGGGGACGGCAGTCCGGCGGCGGCCGAGCCTGGACGACGCCCGGATCAGCGAACTCACGGCCCTCGGCGATACCGTCCAGCGGCTGTTCGGTACACCCCAGGATGTGGAATGGGTGATCGACGCAGCGGGCAGGATCTGGGTGACCCAGTCGCGGCCCATCACGACGTTGTATCCGCTGCCGGAGCCTGCGGCCGCCGAACCGCTCGGCGCGGAGGCAGGGGCCGACGCCGACCCCCGCGTCTACCTGTGCGGCACCTTGCTCCAGGGCCTGACCAGGCCCCTGACCCCCATGGGGCTCTCCGTGCTGGGCTCAATGCGGAACCGCAACGGGCCGTGGCGGTACGTCAACCCGGGATTGCGGATGTATGTCGACGTGACGCCCATGGTGCGCAACAGGTACGGCCGCCGCTACCTGCTGCGGATGCTGCCGCTGGCGGACGGCAGGTCCGGCGCGGTTTTTCCGGCACTCCTGGATGACCCGCGGTTCGGCGTGCGCAAACGGCCGTCCCGGCGGGCACGGCACGGTGCAGCGGGCAGGCTGGCCCCCCGACAGGCGGGGACTGGCAGCGGCGCAGCGGGCAATAGCGCAGGGCGCGATCCCGGAACCATGGCCGGCCTGGGCCTGACGGTCCGGCTGCTTCCGTCCCTGGTGCGGGCCGCGGTGCGGCCGTCCGCCGAACTGCGCCGCGCCTTCGATTACGGAAATCGACTTCAATCCGAGCTTGTCCTGCCGGAGCCGGCCACCACTTTTGGCCGGCTCGATCACGCCCAGCGCATCCTGGAGAACACCGTGGACGGGCTGATCCTGGCGACGCTGCCCGGACCGTCCGTTGGGTACCTCATGCTGGCCGGGGCGCGCAGGCTGCTGCGCGGCATCGCGGCACCGCGGGAACTCGAGGCCGTGTTGCGGGGTCTGCCCAACAATGTCACCACCGAGATGGACCTCGAGCTCTGGCAACTGGCCGTCACCATCGGCGCGCATGCCGCGTCCCGGGAGGTGTTCCTGGCCCACGGGCCAAGGGAACTGGCCGCCCTGTACCAGGCCGGCTCGCTGCCCGCAGTGGCACAGACCGGCCTGCACGGGTTCCTGGACCGCTACGGCCACCGCGCCGTGGCGGAGATCGACCTTGGCATGCCGCGGTGGTCGGAGAAGCCGGACCATATCCTCGGGATGATCTCGAACTACCTTCATGTGGCCGACCCCGAGCAGGCGCCCGACCGGCAGTTCGCCCGCGCCGAGGAACATGCCGAGGCCAGGATCCGCAGCCTGGTGGAACGGACCAGGGTCCGGAGCCGGATCCGTGCCCGGCTGGTGGAATTCTGCCTGCGCCGGACCCGCCAGCTGTCCGGACTGCGCGAACTGCCCAAGTTCTACATCATCCTCGCCCTCGCGGAAATGCACCGCCAGCTCAACGCGATCGGCATCGAGCTGGCCCGGTCCGGTGCGATCGCCGCCGCGGACGACGTGTATTTCCTGGAATTCGACGAGGTCCGTGTGGGTTTGCGGGGTGCCGACCTCAAGGGCATCGTCGCGGGCCGCCACCGGATCTACGACGTCGAACTGCGCCGGCGCCGGATTCCCCGGCTCCTGCTCTCCGACGGCACGGACGTCGAGGCGGCCGTGATGGCCAAGTCCCCCGCTTCCGGCGCCCTCGCCGGGACACCGGCGTCGGCCGGCACCGCCACCGGAACGGTCCGGGTCATCCTGGATCCGGTGGGCGCGCACCTTGAGCCCGGGGAAATCCTTGTGGCACCCTCCACCGATCCCGGCTGGACGCCGCTGTTCATGACGGCCGGCGCCCTGGTGATGGAAATGGGCGGGGTGATCTCGCACGGCGCCGTGGTGGCCCGCGAATACGGCATCCCGGCGGTGGTGGGCGTGCCGGACGCGACCACCCGTTTGCGGACCGGTGAGACCGTGACCGTGGACGGATCGGCCGGAACGGTGCGGCAGGTGGATTCCCCGCTCTCCCCTGCGACGGCCGCCGGCAGCCTGGCTGGCTGAGCGTGAACTTCCGGACCGGCCGGCACCGGGCCTTCGAATTGCAGCGGGACCTCCGCCACGCCGCCAGCAGGGGGCTATGTTAGTTAGATGGCGTCTGCCGGCAGTAACGCACAGGGCGGCCCGGTTCCCGAGGGCTTTGGTTCGGGGCTGGTGGACGATGCCGCCCGCCGGGACGCCGCGTTGCCCGACTTCGACTGGGCCGTCCTTCCGGCAGGCGTGATGCGCGGTGAGTTCGAGGCACCGAGCGGGACCTTGGCGACGATCGCTGCCGGAGATCCCGGGAAGCCGCGCGTCCTGCTAGTCCCGGGCGCGACCGGCTCCAAGGAAGACTTCATCCTCATGCTGCCCGAGCTCGCCGCGGCCGGATACTTCGTCCTCAGCTGCGACATCGCCGGGCAGTACGAATCCGCCCAGGCCGGGCCCGAAAACCTCGTTCCGCCCCGGAATTGCTACGACTACGAGCTGTTCCGCGACGATCTCCTGGCCATGCTGGACACCGATCAAGGCGCGGTGCACGTCGTGGGGTATTCCTTCGCGGCGGTGGTTGCCCAGCTGGCGTTCGTCCAGCGGCCAGAAAAGTTCCGCAGCCTGACCCTCATCAGCTGCCCGCCGGAGCCGGGGCAGAGCCTCCGCTACGTGCGCCTGGCTGGCTGGGTCAGCTGTTGGGTCACCTCCAGGGTCGGCACCGCATTAATGATTTGGGGCATCCGCAGCAATATTGCCCGGGTGGCGCCGCAGCGGCTGCGGTTCGTCAGGAGCCGGTTCGCGTTCACGCGCCGCGCCTCGGTGGTCGACATCATCGGCCTTATGAAGCACACCCCGGATCTGCGGCGGGTGCTGGCGGCCGCGACGCTGCCAAAGCTTGTCGCAGTCGGCGAACACGACCTCTGGCCGCTGGCGTTGCACCGGAGCTTCGCGAAGTCGATCGGTGCGCGGATTTCGGTCTACCGCGCGGGCCACAGCCCGTCCGAGACCTCGCCGTACCAGATCAGCCGGGACCTGATTGCGCTCTTCGACGCCACCGTCTCGGCCTGACGAAAGCGGCCGGCCGGGACGAAGACCCCCGTCAGACCCTTGCACCGCGGCCCGTCGCACCGTACGTTGGGGACAGCGGACGAATGTCTCCGCAGCCGTTGGCCTTATGGCCGCCGGAGATCAGCAGCATTTCAGAAGGATAAAGGCATGGCTACAGGCACAGTTAAATGGTTCAACGCCGAAAAGGGTTTTGGCTTCATTGCCCCGGATGACGGGTCGGCCGACGTTTTCGCCCACTACTCGGCAATCGCTACCAGCGGCTACCGTTCGCTGGACGAGAACCAGAAGGTTGAATTCGACGTCACGCAGGGCCCGAAGGGCCCGCAGGCTGAGAACATCCGCCCGCTCTAAGTACTCCGGAAAAAGCCCCGGCCGCCTGGCCGGGACACTTTCCCCGAAGACCACAACGCCCCTCCGGAGGATTCCTCCGGAGGGGCGTTTGTGTTCGAGGCGCTTGTGTTCGAGGCACTTGTGGCCTTGCGCCTGCCGCCTGGCGCGGTCTCAGCCGACGTGGACCCAGGGCCGCTTGGTCACGTCGGGTTCGGCCTCGCGCAGCACTTCGCGCGTGACCGGGGCGATCTCGCCTTCGCCGAAAGCCAGGAACCGCAGGAGGTTGGTGAACGGGTTTCCCTCCGTCCAGCGGAAGTAGATGTGCGGCATCAGCCCGGTGACGTCGCGGATGTGCAGCAGCACGGAGGCGATCGTGTTCGGAACAACTGGCCCGTGGACCTCCAGGATCTGGTACCCGTGCCGGCTGACCCCGCGGACCTCGAGCGCGGTCTCAAAGTCGGAGGAGTCGTCCACCACCACTTCGAGGAACAGTGCCTGGGAGTCCAGCGGGAGGTGGCTGACCTCGATCGCGGACGTGAGCTTGTCCAGGTACGCCTGGGCAGTGAGACGCAGCGGCTCGTGGGCGATGATCGCGATGGGGCCGGATTCATTGGCGGCCAGGAATTCCAGGGCCGGGGTGTCCATCCGCACATGCGTGGCATGGAGCTCGAAGGAGCGCCGGATGCGCGAGAGCAGGGAGATCACGATGATCCCGATGATAAAGAACGCGGCGATCCGGATGCCTTCGGGCCGCTCGAAGATGTTGACCACCGTGGTGTAGATGAACACGACGGCAATGATGCCGAACCCGATGGTGCGCTTGCGCTGCTGTCGGCCGCGCGCGGACAACGTCACGGCAATCGCCGCCGACGTCATCAGGACCAGGACACCGGTGGCGTAGGCACCGCCCTGGGCATCGACGTCGGCGTCGAACAGCCAGGTGATCACGAACCCCACCAGCGTGAACACCAGGACCAACGGCCTGACCGCCCGGGCCCATTCCGGGGCCATGCCGTACCGGGGCAGATAGCGCGGCACGAGGTTCAGCAGCCCGGCCATGGCGGAGGCGCCGGCGAACCACAGGATGGCAATGGTGCTCAGGTCATAGACGGTGCCGAATCCGTTTCCCAGGTATTCGTGCGCGAGATAGGCCAGGGCACGCCCGTTCGCCTGCCCGCCCGGCTGGAACTCCTGCGCCGGGATCAGCACCACCGTGGTGAAGCTTGTGGTGACGAGGAACGCGCTCATGATCAGGGCCGCCGTCGTCAGCAGCCGGCGTGCACCCTTGATCCGGCCCTCAGGGTTCTCCTCGGTGTCCGTGACGTGGCCGCGGATCTGCGGCATCACGGCGACGCCGGTCTCGAACCCGGACAGGCCCAAGGCCAGCTTGGGGAAGACGAGCAGCGCGATGCCCACCACCATCAGCGGGCTCCCGTGCTGGGTGGTCAGGGCCAGCCACCAGTTGTCGACCGCCACCGGGTGCTGCAGGACCTCGATGATCGTTGTGATGACCACGACGACGTTCAGCCCGAGGTAAATGCCCACCAGGACGACGGCGACGCCGATCGCCTCCTTGAAACCGCGCAGGAACACGGCGGCGAGCAGGGCCAGGAAGACCAGCGTGACCGCGACGTTCTGGCCTTGGATCCAGTCGGGGGCGAACGGGTTCTCGATCGCGTGCGCTGTTGCGTCCGCAGCGGAGAGCGTCATGGTGATCATGAAGTCGGTGGCGGCGAAACCCAGCAGCACCAGGACGAGCAGTTTCCCGCCCCACCGCGGCAGCAGCCGCTCCAGCATGGCGATGGACCCTTCGCCGCGCGGACTTTCGCCGGCCACCCGGCGGTACACCGGCAGTGCGCCCAGCAAGGTCACGGCGACCAGGACCAGGGTGGCCAGCGGCGAAATCACGCCCGCGGCCAGGGCCGCAATGGCCGGCTGGTAGCCCAGCGTGGAGAAGTAATCGACGCCGGTCAGGCACATGACCTGCCACCATGTGTGTTTCTTCAGGTGGCTGTCGCTCACGGCCCCGGGCCCCTGGTGGATTCCCTTGGCGTCCTGGAGGCCGAACAGCAGCCAGTTCTTGAAGTGCTCCCCGGCGTCGGGCCGCGGCGCCGAAGGGTCTGCCGGTGGCCGGCTGAGGGTAGTCATGTAGTCCTTTCCAGGCGACGCATCGCGCCGCTTCCGTCCGCGAGAGTACCAGCGCACGCAGCCGTCACGACCGTCCGGCCAACAATCCTGATGGTTCCTTAACGCCCACGGCGAGCCGCCACATTAAGAGAACGCAAATTTATGGCCTGCCGGCATATGGAAAGCATTAAGGACCGTCCCGAGGGGCGTCGCCGGTGATGTTATGAAGCAAGAGGACGCTGCAGCCACGGTGGCCGCAATCCGATCCCCAGCAGGAGCCAAACAGCATGAACACCACGTCCCGGCCGGCACACGACACGCCCGACCTTCCGGCTCGTGGCGGCACTGCCCCGGATTTCGTCGCCGTCGATGACAGCGGGGACTTTTCCTATCACCGGTCGGAACAGGACCTGCTGGCGGCGTTTGAGTACGTCGGGGAAGCCGCGTGCATCATCGACCGCAGCGGCAGCGCCTACCGCCTCGCCCTGGATCCGAACCGTCATCTGGTCCTCGGGCCCTCCCGCGGCCAAGTGGAATTCCATTGGCTCCGCCACGCATGGCTGGACGCACAAGGCGCGCATCCCGAGGGGCATCGGCTCCGCCGCTTCTACCCCGCCACCAGGGACGAAGTGGTCTCGGACCTGTTCGAAACCCTCGCCCTGGAACGCGGGACAGCCCCGGCCGGGGGCGCCTGGTCTCTCGACGTCGACGGCCTTGCCTCGCACCCGTCCGGCATCGAGGACATCGACGTCCAGCTCCGGCGCCAAGACGTGCTGGCGCATGCCCACGTGACAGACCCGTTCGGACACCTCTACCGGCCCGCACGGCACCGCAGGCACTGGTATCTGCCGGCTGCCGCCGGTTTCATCCTCTACATCGAAATCCCCGCCCCCGCCGCAGCCCGCTGAGACCGGTGCCGCCGCCGGCGGGCCGGTGTTAAAGATCCGTCAAGATCGGCCCCGGGGCGGGAGCCGCTCCCGGCTCCGGTGTTATCGTCGGCAGTAAACACGATGGTGGGCATCGCGCGGAGAGGCATAGATGACCACGATGAGCAGGCCGCCTTCGGATCCCTCAGCGGCACGGCCGGGAGCCGGGGACAACTTCAGGAAATGGCTGCTGTTCGGCCTGCAGGACGCCAAGGGTATCCATCAGGGGCCCGGGGCCGTGAGCGACAGCCACCTGAAGAAGCACTCGTGGTGGCAGGTCATGTGCCTGACCGGCGTCGATTACTTCTCCACGCTGGGCTACCAGCCGGCCATTGCGGCCCTGGCCGCGGGCGTGATTTCGCCGCTGGCCACGCTGGTCCTGGTTGCCGTGACCTTGTTCGGCGCACTGCCGGTATACCGCCGGGTGGCCGGCGAAAGCCACCGCGGCGAGGGATCCATCGCCATGCTGGAGCGGCTGATGCCGCGTTGGGGCGGGAAACTGCTCGTCCTGGTGTTGCTGGGGTTCGCGGCTACCGACTTCATGATCACCATGACGCTTTCTGCCGCGGACGCGACCGCGCACGCGCTCGAGAACCCGTTCGCCCCCGCCTGGATGCAGGGCCAGAACGTCGCGGTCACGCTGTTCCTGCTGGCTCTGCTCGCCGCCGTGTTCCTGCGCGGTTTCAAGGAGGCCATCGGCGTCGCCGTCGTCCTGGTGGGCATTTACCTGGGCCTGAACGTCGTCGTGGTAGTCACGACAATATTCGAAACATTGACCCACCCAGTTGCCGTGGACGACTGGTGGCTGGCCCTGACCACCCAGCACGGGAGCCCGCTGATGGTGGTGGGCATCGCGCTGCTCGTCTTCCCCAAGCTGGCCCTGGGCCTGTCCGGCTTCGAGACCGGCGTGGCCGTGATGCCGCAGATCCAGGGACGCCCCGGTGACACGGAAGAGAAACCGGCAGGCCGAATCGACGGTGCCCGCCGGCTGCTGACAACTGCCGCCGTCATCATGAGTGCCTTCCTGATCACGACCAGCTTCACCACGGTGGTCCTGATCCCAGCGCAGGACTTCGAACCCGGCGGCCCGGCGAACGGCCGCGCCCTGGCCTACCTCGCGCACGAATACCTGGGAAACGGATTCGGCACCGTCTACGATCTGAGCACCATCGCCATCCTGTGGTTCGCCGGCGCCTCCGCCATGGCCGGGCTGCTGAACCTCGTGCCGCGCTACCTGCCCCGGTACGGCATGGCCCCCGGGTGGGCAAGGGCCGTGCGCCCGCTGGTCCTGGTGTTCACCCTGGTGGGGTTCCTGATCACCTGGCTGTTCGACGCCGACGTCGACGCCCAGGGCGGCGCTTACGCCACAGGCGTCCTGGTCCTGATGACCTCCGCCGCGGTGGCGGTGGCACTGTCCGCCCGGCGCGGGAAACAGCGCAAACGCACTATCGGGTTTGGCGTCATCGCCGTCGTGTTCATCTACACCACGGTGGTCAACATCTTCGAGCGGCCCGAAGGCATCCGGATCGCCGCGTTCTTCATCGGGGGCATCATTGTGATCTCCCTGCTTTCCCGCATCCGGCGCTCCTTCGAACTCCACGCGACCCATGTCCACATGGACCGGAAGGCATTGGAGTTCATGTCCGCCAACCTGGAAGGTCCGATCGCCATCATCGCCCACGAGCCGTTGCGGCTGAGCCCTGAAGCGTACCTGGACAAGCTCACGTCCGCGATCGAGGTCAGCCACCTCCCCGTGGACTACCAGGCGCTGTTCCTCGAAGTCGTCGTGGACGACTCCTCGGACTTCGAGACCGCGCTCGAGGTCAACGGGGTCACCCGGCACGGTTACCAGATCCTGGAGGTCCACGGGCCAGTTGTGCCGAACACGATCGCCTCCGTGCTGCTGCACATCCGCGACGTCACCGGGCTGATGCCGCACATCTACTTCCGCTGGACCGAAGGCAACCCGGTCACCAACCTGCTGCGCTTCCTGGCCTTCGGCGAAGGTGAAATCGCCCCGGTCACGCGCGAAGTGCTCCGCGAAGCCGAACCGGACGTCACCAAACGGCCCTGGGTCCACGTCGGCTGAGCGCCGCCGGGACCCCCTGCCCTGAACCAGCTGGGCTGGCCCCCTTCACGACAGCCCGCAACAGCAGCCCCTGTGGGCGGTTGCCGCGCCTGTTAAGACTGCGTCAAGATCGGCCGTCCGGGCGTTAAGAAACCATCAGGAACCGGTTATTTCGCTCTTGGCAGGGATTGACTTTCAGTAGCCCCGCAAACGGGGCGCGGATGAAAGGAACCTGCAATGGCCGACCTGGCTGTTATCGGAATCCTCATGGTGTCCATGGGGTTCGTCATGTGGATCGGCCACGTCCTGGCCGGAATGGTCGGCAGTGCCGATGACCGGCCGGAGAGCGGCAAGTGAGCGCCGACGCGATCATGTGGCTCGTTCTGTTGCTGGCCGGGTTGTGCCTCTTCGGCTACCTGCTGGCCGTCCTGATCCACCCGGAAAAGTGGTGAGCGGATCATGACGTTCAACGCTGCATCCTTTGCTGCCCAGGTGGCGGCCCTCCTCATCGTTCTGGCGGCCGTGCACAAGCCCCTGGGCATCTACCTGGCCCGGGTTTTCGAGGGCAAAACGTCATCCCGGCCCGAGCGCCTCTTCTACCGGCTGGCCGGGGTCGACGCCGACACCGAGCAGACTTGGTCCGTCTACCTGCGCAGCGTCCTGGCGTTCTCGGCCGTGTCCATTCTGGCCGTGTTCGGCCTCCAGCGGCTGCAGGGCGTCCTGCCGGGCAGCGGATCCCTGCCCGGCGTGGATCCTTGGGTGGCCATGAACACGGCCATTTCGTTCGTGACCAACACGAACTGGCAGACCTATGTACCGGAGACCACGGTAGGCATCTTTGTGCAGATGGCCCTGCTTGCGGTGCAGAACTTCCTTTCTGCCGCCGTCGGGATCGTCGTCGTTATCGCCCTGATCCGAGGCATCGCCCGGACCCGCACCGACCGGCTGGGCAACTTCTGGGTGGACCTGGCCCGGACCTCGTTCCGGGTCCTGTTGCCGATCGCGTTCGTCGCGGCTGTGGTGATGGTCCTCGGCGGTGTGGTGCAGAACTTCTGGCCTACGGACGTCGTCAACCAGGCGTCCGGGGTCAGCCAGACCATTCCCGGCGGTCCCGTCGCCTCCCAGGAAGCCATCAAGATCCTGGGAACCAACGGCGGCGGCTACTTCAATGCCAACTCGGCCCACCCGTTCGAAAACCCCAACGCCTTCATCAGTCTTTTTGAGGTGTTCCTGATCCTGCTCATCCCCTCGGCGTTGCCTTACGCCTACGGCCGGATGGTGGGCGACCAGAAGCAGGGCTATACGGTGGTCGCCGTGATGGGCACCCTGTGGCTGGCTTCGATTTCGCTGATGGGTTGGGCCGTGGCTGCCGGGCAGGGAACGGCGACAGCGGCCGCCAGCGGATTGGGCGAGGGGTTTGAACAGCGCTTCGGCCCCGTGCCAAGCGCGATCTTCGCTACCTCCACCACTCTGACCTCCACCGGCGCCGTCAACGTCGCCCACGATTCGCTGCCGCCGCTGGCCGGCGGAATAGCCATGGTGAACATGATGCTCGGCGAGGTCGCTCCCGGCGGAACCGGTTCCGGGCTCTACGGCCTGCTGATCCTGTCGATCATTTCCGTCTTCATCGCAGGTCTCATGGTCGGGCGCACCCCGGAGTATTTGGGCAAGAAGATCGGCCCGACGGAAATGAAGCTCGCCGCCATGTACATCCTGGTCACCCCGACCCTGGTGCTGGCCCTGTCCGGAATCACCGTCCTGCTGCCGGACATCATGGCCAACGCGCCAGCAACCGGTCCCCACCAGTTCAGCGAAGTGCTCTACGCCTTCACGTCCGGGGCCAACAACAACGGCTCCGCGTTTGGTGGCATCACCACCTCCGGCCCCTTCATGTCGGTCATGATGGGCCTGGGCATGCTGCTGGGCCGGCTCCTCCCGATTGTCCTGGTGCTGGCCCTGGCCGGCTCCCTCGCCCGTCAGGGCAAGGTTCCCGCCTCCGCCGGCACCGTCCCCACCCACGGCCCACTGTTCGGCTCGCTGCTGCTCGGCGTGACAGTGATCATGACCGCCCTGAGCTACTTCCCGGCCCTTGCCCTCGGACCCCTCGCAGAAGGACTCCTCAAATGACCCGGTCTCACACGGCATTAGCCACGGACACCGACGCCCAGACCTACGCCGACGGCAACCCCCTCGGCACCCCCGGCGAACACAAGCACCACACCAAGGCCCCGGCAAAACTCACGTTCGCGTCCGTCCTCGCGGCCCTGCCGCTCGCGGTCCGCAAACTCTCCCCGCGGCAGATGATCCATTCCCCGGTCATGTTCACCGTGCTGGTGGGGGCTGGCCTGTGCACGGCGATCTCCCTGTACCGGCCGTCGGTGTTCGGCATCGCGGTCACAGCCTGGCTGTGGCTCACCGTCCTCTTTGGCACGCTGTCCGAATCCATCGCCGAGGGCCGGGGCAAAGCCCAGGCCGACAGCCTCCGCGCCAGCCGCAAAGGCGTCCAGGCCCGGCTCCGCCAGCCCAACGGCACCACCCGGGACGTGCCCGGCACGGAGCTGCGTCTCAATGATGTGGTGATCTGCGAGGCCGGGGACGTCATCCCCTCGGACGGCGAAGTCATCGAAGGCCTGGCGAGCGTCGACGAATCGACCATCACCGGCGAATCAGCCCCGGTGATCCGCGAATCCGGCGGTGACCGGTCCTCCGTCACCGGCGGCACGAGGGTCCTCTCGGACCGGATTGTCATCCGCATCACGGCCGAGCCTGGACAGACGTTCATCGACCGGATGATCAAGCTGGTGGAGGGCGCCGTGCGGCAGAAGACTCCCAACGAAATCGCGCTGCACGTCCTGCTGGTGTCCCTGACCATCGTGTTCCTGGCCGTGACGATGTCTCTGGCACCGTTCGCCGCCCTGGCCGGCGCCACGCCGTCTCCGATCGTGCTTGTCGCCCTGCTGGTCTGCCTGATCCCAACCACCATCGGGGCCCTGGTCCCTGCGATCGGCATCGCCGGCATGGACCGCCTGGTCCAGCACAATGTGCTGGCGACCTCCGGCCGTGCCGTGGAGACCGCCGGGGACATCACCACACTGTTGTTGGACAAGACCGGAACCATTACCTACGGCAACCGCCGCGCCGTCAATTTCTTCCCCGCCAACCAGGTGGACAGGACCCAACTCATCGAGGCCGCACGGGTCTGCAGTCTGGCCGATGAAACCCCCGAGGGACGCTCTATCGTGGACCTCGCCGCGGACAAGGGCGTGACCGGGTCCGATCTGGCCACACTTGAACGCTCCTCCGGCAATTTTGCCGTGGTTCCCTTCAGCGCCAGCACCCGAATGAGCGGGCTGGACCTTGACGGGCTGCAGATCCGAAAGGGCGCGGCCTCCACGGTGGCGGCGTTCGTTGCCGACTTCGGCGGGCACACTCCGGCGGAGGTCGACCACCGGGTACAGGAAATCTCGGCCCAGGGCGGCACCCCCCTGCTGGTCGCCCAGGTGGACAAGGAGGGCCGGGCGGACATCCTGGGAACCATCCACCTGGCCGACGTCGTCAAACCCGGCATGCACGCCCGCTTCGCCGAACTGCGGCAAATGGGCATCCGGACCGTCATGATCACCGGCGACAACCCCATCACCGCCAAGGCCATCGCCGCCGAAGCCGGAGTCGACGATTTCCTGGCCGAAGCAACCCCGGAGGACAAGCTCGCGGTCATCAAAAAGGAACAGGCCGCAGGCCGGCTCGTGGCCATGACCGGTGACGGCACCAACGACGCCCCGGCCCTGGCCGCGGCGGACGTCGGCGTCGCCATGAACTCCGGAACCCCGGCCGCGAAGGACGCCGCGAACATGGTCGACCTCGACTCCGACCCCACCAAACTCATCAACATCGTCGGCATCGGCAAGCAGCTGCTCATCACCCGCGGCGCCCTGACCACCTTCTCTGTCGCCAACGACGTCGCCAAGTACTTCGCGATCGTCCCGGCCCTCTTCACCGCAGCCTTCCCCGGGCTCGGACTGCTGAACATCATGGGCCTGTCCACCCCGGCCTCAGCCATCCTGTCCGCAGTGATCTTCAACGCCCTAATCATCATCGCCCTGGTGCCGCTGGCTCTGCGCGGGGTCAAATACCGTGCCGTCTCCGCCAACCAGGCGCTGGCGCGGAACCTGCTGATCTACGGGCTCGGCGGCCTGATCGCACCCTTCATCGGCATCAAAATCATCGACCTCATGATTTCCCTCATCCCCGGAATCGGCTAGGAACACCCCCATGAACGCACTCACCGGCTACCTCCGCCAGGCCGGCACCGCACTGCGGTTCCTGCTCTTTGCCACACTGGCCCTCGGCGTCGCCTACCCGCTGGCCGTTTTCGGCATCGCACAGCTCATCGCGCCGTATCAGGCGAACGGCTCCATCATCAAGGACGCCGCCGGCGACCCGGTCGCGTCTGCCTTGATCGCCCAGTCATCCGCTAACGACGCCGGCGCCCAGGACCCGCGCTGGTTTCACCCCCGGCCCTCGGCCGTGAAGTGGGACCCGGCGTCGTCCTCGGCCACCAACTTCGGGCCCAACGATCCGAAACTGCTCGAGGCCGTCGCCGCGAACCGGGCCGCCGTCGCCGCCGCTGAAGGCGTGGATGCGGCAGCGGTGCCGGCCGACGCGGTGACGGCCAGCGGTTCCGGACTGGACCCGGACATTTCACCCGAGTACGCCAAACTGCAGCTTGCGCGGGTGGCAGCAGCGAACGGCCTGAGCACTGACGCCGTTGCGTCCCTGGTGGAGCAGCACACCAGCAGTGGGTTAGTCGCGTTTCTCGGCCAGCCGTCGGTCAACGTGACTGCCCTCAACCTCGCCGTGGCGGCGGCCGCGCTGCCGTCGCAGCCGGCACAATCCAAGTGAGAGAATGACGGCATGGCACGTGGAACGCTGCGGATCTTCCTGGGCGCCGCGCCGGGTGTGGGCAAGACCTACGAGATGCTCGAAGAGGCCCACCGGCTCGGCAAGCGCGGCGAGGACGTCGTCGTCGCGTTCGCCATGGACCACGGCCGCAGCGAGACAGGGGCGCTGCTGGAGGGACTCGAAGTCATTCCACCCCGGAAGCTGCCCTACCGGGACACGGAGTTCGAGGAAATGGACCTCGACGCTGTCCTGGCCCGGGCGCCAGGGACCGCGATCGTGGACGAATACGCCCACTCCAACATCCCCGGCAGCCGCAATCCCAAGCGCTGGCAGGACGTCGATGCGCTTCTGGATGCCGGCATCAACGTGCTCTCCACCGTCAACGTCCAGCATCTGGCGTCCCTGGGCGACGTTGTCAGCGCCATCACCGATGTCCACCAAGCGGAGACGGTGCCGGACGCCGTCGTCCGGAAGGCGGACCAGATCCACCTCGTGGACATCTCCCCCGAGCTGCTCCGCCAGCGCCTGGGCGACGGCAAGATCTACGCTGCCGACAAGATCGACGCCGCCCTCTCGAACTATTTCCGCCTGGGCAACCTCACGGCATTGCGTGAACTGGCTTTGCTGTGGCTCGCCGACCGGGTGGACGAGGGCCTGGCCAAGTACCGGGCCGAACAGGGCATCGACGAAAGCTGGCCGGCCCGGGAACGCATCGTGGTCGGGCTGACCGGCAGCCCCGAAGGAGAAGTCCTGATCCGCCGCGGGGCCAGGATCCTCAACCGCGTCAGCGGTGGGGACCTGCTGGCGGTCCACGTCCGGTCCGCCGATGGCCTCGCCGAGGAGTCGCCCCAGGCGCTGGAAGCCCAGCGCCGCCTGATCCTGGACCTGGGCGGCAGCTATCACATCGTGACTGGCGAGGATCCGGCTGCCGCGCTCCTGGACTTCGCCCGCAGCGTCAACGCCACCCAGATCGTCGTCGGCATCTCGCGGCACAAAAAGCTCGCCGGCCTGGTCGGAAATCTGCTCGGCGGCGGGGTCGGCACCCGGGTGGTCCGCGATTCCGGCGACATCGACGTCCACATGGTCTCCCATCCGCTCGGCGGCCGGGGAACCCGCCCGCCACGGCAGCGGGACCTTGGCCGCATCCGGGTGGCCGCCGGGTTCGGTCTTGCTGTGCTGCTCCCGGTGGTCCTGCAACTCCTGCTGTCGCTCTTGAATCCGGAACAGAATGTGGCTGCGGCCATGCTGGTCCAGCTCACCGGCTCGGTGGCGGTGGCGTTGATCGGCGGGTTGTGGCCGGCCATCCTGGCCGCACTGTGGAGCAGCCTCCTGGTGAACTACTTTTCGACCCCGCCGCTGGGCAACCTCACCATCAGCGATCCCCAGAATTTCCTGGCGCTGCTGGTGTTTGTAGGCGTCTCGGCCGCCGTCGCCCTTGTGGTCGACCTATCGGCCCGCCGCTCCAAGGAGGCCGCGCGGGCCCGCGCCGAAGCCACGACGCTCGGTGACCTGACGCGCAGTGCCGCCGGCTCGGAGGACACGGTCCAGGCATTGCTGGAACAAGCCCTGAGCGTCTTCCAGGTCCGTGGTGCTGCTGTTTTCAGCCTGGGCTACGGCCTCGGCCTCGCGGACGGCGACGGCGGAGCCAGCCCGGACCGGCAGTGGCGTCTCCAGGCCGCCGTAGGTGAAATTCCTGCCCTGTCCGCTGACGGGACCGGAAGCGATGCCGCCGGCGACAACGTCGAAGAAATCGACGCCTCCACGCGCCTGGTGCTGTTCGGACGGATTCTGCCCGCAAGCGACCGGCGCCTTCTGGGGGCGTTCGGGGTTCATCTGGCAGCGCAGCTGGAACGACAGCAGCTGGTGGCGAGCCGGCGGGAGATGCTGCGCCTGGCCGAGAGCAACACGATGCGCACCTCCATCCTCCGGGCCGTTTCCCACGACCTGCGCACGCCCCTGGCCGGGATCAAGCTGGCCGTCGGCGGACTTCGGCACGACGACGTCCATTTCACCAAGGAAGAGGAGAAGGAGCTGCTGGCTACGATAGAGGAGTGTTCGGACAGGTTGGACGCGCTGGTCGGCAATCTGCTGGACATGTCCCGGATCACGTCGGATGCCGTCAATCCCCTGCTCAAACCCGTGCGCTGGTATGAGGTCATCCCGGGTTCCCTGAGCGCCGTCCCCGCGGGGAGGGTCCGGGTGGACCTGCCTCCAAACATGCCGGAGATTGAAGCCGACCCTGGAATGCTGGAGCGGGTGATTGCGAACATCGTCGAGAACGCCGTGAAATATGCCCCCGACTCGGACATCGTCCTGGTCGGGGCGGCCGGCGGGCTGAGCCCGGCGACTCTCGGGGGGCGTCCTGCCGGCGAGCTGCGGATCATCGATCACGGCCGGGGAATCCCTGCGGAGAGTGTCCTGGAAATGTTCCGGCCATTCCAGCGGCTCGACGACGCCCCGCAGGCCACTGGGATCGGGCTCGGGCTTGCGGTAGCGAAAGGGTTCACGGACGCCATGGGTGGGAGCCTGACCGCGGAAGCTACACCGGGAGGAGGGCTGACGATGATTATCCGGCTGCCGTTGTCGACGGGGACCCCGTATGACGGGCACCGGGCCCAGGCCCCGTTCGAGCCCCGCTCGCTGGTGGCGCGCCGTGGTCATGCGCTACCCGTCACGTCCGGACCGGACGCAGCATGACGGCGGTCCTCGTCGTCGACGACGACCCGCATCTGCTCAGGGCCCTCCGGATCACGCTCCAGGCCAACGGCTACGCCGTCACCACCGCCGTCGACGGGACCTCAGCACTGCTGGCGGCCACTCAGAACCCGCTCTCACTCATCATTCTGGACCTCGGCCTGCCTGACATTGACGGGACCAGCGTCCTCAAGGAGCTGCGCGGCTTCAGCAGCGTGCCAGTTCTGGTGCTGTCCGCCCGGCACGGCTCCGAGGACAAAGTTGAGGCGCTCGACGCCGGCGCGGATGACTACATCACCAAACCGTTCGGCCTGGACGAGCTCCTGGCCCGGCTGCGCGCCCTGCTGCGCCGCAGCGTCGAACCGGAGCACGAATCAGTGGTCAGGACCGATGCCTTCACCGTGGACCTTGCCAAGCACCGGGTGACCAGGGACCACGAGGACGTCCGGCTGACCCCCACGGAATGGAAGATTCTGGAGGTTCTGGTCCGCAATCCGGAAAAGCTCATCACCCAGCAGCAGCTGCTCTCCAAGGTCTGGGGTCCGGCCTACGCCAAGGAGACCAACTACCTCCGGGTTTACATGGCCCAGCTCCGGCGCAAACTGGAGCCGGACACCGCCAGCCCCCGCCACCTGCTCACCGAGGCCGGCATCGGCTACCGGTTCATGCCCTGAGTTCCGCTGACGCGCAGACACGCTGGCGGTCGATGACACTGACGTTTCCCTCCAGGCAACCCGGCCATGGATACTGGGGCAATGACTAATCGCAGCCCGCTCAACAGGGACGATGCCGGTCCGTCGCCACTGCCTGAGATCCCGGCGCAGCTGCGGGCCGTCCTAAACGGAATCCCGGCACTCGTGGGCTATTGGGACACGGGACTCCGCAACCGCCTGGCCAACGACGCCTACTGCGAGTGGTTCGGTTTCGCACCCCAGCAGCTTCACGGCATGCATGTCCGGGACGTGCTCGGCGAGACCGTCCTGGAGGCCAACCTGCCGCACATCGAGGGAGCGCTCGCCGGGAAGCGGCAGCAGTTCGACCGGACCCTGGTGGATGCCGCGGGCCAGTCTCGCTTCACCGAGGTGACCTACACCCCCGATACCCAGGACGGCGCGGTGCAGGGCTTCTTCGTCCTGGTCACGGACATCACCGAGCGTGTCCTGGCCGACCGGCGCCGGCAACGGGACATGGACCGGTACCGCGCCCTGGCGCGGAGCGTCCCCGGCGTCTTTGTCCTCCTCTTCGACGCCGAGCTGCGCTACCTGATCGCCGAAGGCCAGGAGCTGGAGACCTTCGGCTACCGCAGGGAAGAGCTCGAAGGCCAGCGCATCCAGGACGTGCTCAAGGGCAATCTCGCCAGCGAGCTCGAGCCGCGCTACCTCGCTGCCCTCGCTGGCCGCGAGGTGTCCTGGAGCCGGCAGATCGGCCACCGTACCTACCGGCTGAACGCCGGGCCGGTCTACTCCGACGACGAGGCCGCGGCCGGCATGGTGGTGGCGGTTGATATCACCGAGCGCCTGCAGCAACAAAAAGTTTGGGAGGCTTTGCACGAGATAGCCACCGAAGTTGCCCGTAATGCGGCCCCCGCAGCCATCTCTGAGCGGGTCGCCGCGATTGTCCGCGACCTGTTCAACGTCGATTCCGCCGCCGTCGTCCGTTTCACGGGCGCATCCTCGGCGGAAATCGTCGCCATGGCGCCGACGCTGCCGCCGACGCTGAGCCGGCGGCAGATCTTCGCACCGACGGACGAGTCGGCCACTGTCCGGGTGGCCGTGACCGGCAAGCCGGCCCTGGTTCGCTACCGGGCGGAAGGTGGACAGGCAGCGGAGCAGATGCGGGCCGGCGGCTTCCAGTCTGCGGCGGCGGCGCCGATCCGGGTCCGCGGCAGCCTGTGGGGCGCCGTGAGCCTGACGTCGAAGTCGCGCACCGGGGTCACGGAGGCGATGATGGAGCGGCTGGCCCAGTTCGCGGAGCTCGTCGAGATCGCCATCGGCAACACGGAGGCCCGGACCGACCTCGAACAGCAGGCCACTACCGATGCCCTCAGTGGCTTGCCCAACCGGCGGGCCTTGGAACGGCACCTCGCCGAGCATGTTGCGCAGGCCCGGAGCCGCGGGACAAGCCTGAGTGCCGTCGTCCTGGATATCGACCACTTCAAGAGGGTCAACGACACTCACGGCCACCTGACGGGCGACGTGGTCCTGGCGGAGGTCGCGGCCAGGCTCCGGGCGGTCGCCCGCGCCGAGGAGATCGTGGCCCGATTCGGCGGCGAGGAGTTCGTGTGGCTGCTCCCGGAGACGGACGGCGCCGAGGCCCTGCGCGCCGCCGAACGCGCCCGCAAGGCCATCGCGTCCGAACCGTTCGGGGAAGTTGGTTTCCTGACAATCTCCGCCGGAGTCTGCGAGCAAAGCGACGCCGCGGCCGGCTCGCTCCTGGACTGCGCGGACCGGGCCCTGTACGAGGCCAAGAACGGCGGCCGCAACCGCACGTCCCGCTACGGCCACGCCAGCCCGGCACGGAACAGCCCGGCACAGAACGGGCCGGCATGGAGCGGCCAGGCGCGGGACGGCGCTGACACACTCGGAGCCTAGATCCCGCGGGAGCTTAGACGAAAGCGGACTTTCCCGTCACGGCCCGCGCCACGATCAGTGAATTGATTTCGTAGCTGCCCTCATAGGTATAGAGAATCTCGGCGTCGCCGAAGAGCTTGCCCATCTCATAGTCGCTGCTGATGCCGTTGCCGCCCATGAGGGACCGTCCCATCGCCACCGAGGCACGCGCCAGCCGCGTGGTGGTCGCTTTGGCCATGGCGGCCTGGACCATCTCGAGCTTGCCCTCTTCCTGGATGCGCGCCAGCTGGGCCATCAGGGCCAGGGAGGCGGTCGCGTTGCCCAGGATCTCGGCGAGCTGCTGCTGGATGAGCTGAAAGCGGGCGAGTTCCTTGCCGAACTGGCGGCGCTTCAGCGAATAGGCGCGCGCGACGTCGAACGCGGCCAGCTGGATGCCGGCACCCTGCCAGCCCACCCAGGCCCGCGAATCGCGCAGGAGCTCGTTGGCCTTGGAGAAGCTGGTGGCGCCGGGCAGCAGGTTGGCCGCCGGGATCCGGACCTCGTCGAGGACGATGTCCGCGTTCTGCATGATGCGCAGGCCGATCTTGTTGGCGATCTTGGTTGCGGTGTAGCCCGGACGGTCCGTCTCCACGATGAAGCCCTTGATGTGCTGGTCAGCGACGTCCCGGGCCCACACGAGGGCGAAGTCCGCGATGGTGCCGGCGCCGATCCAACGCTTGGCGCCGTTGAGGACCCACTCGTCGCCGTCCAGCCGCGCGGTGGTTTCCAGGCCGCCGGCGATGTCCGAGCCGTGGTCCGGCTCCGTCAGGGCGAACGCCCCGAGCTGGGTGAACGCGGTGAGGCCAGGGAGCCAGCGCGCCTTCTGTTCCTCCGAGCCCAGCTCGTCGATCATGCCGACGATCAGCTCGTTGTGGATCCCGACGAGCGCGGAGAGGGAGACATCAGCGCGCGCCACCTCGACATACATGAGCCCCTTGAAGAGCTTGGACGTGCCGTCCGTCTGCAGCCCGCCCAAACCGTATTTGCCGAGTTCGGCGAGCAGCCCGAAGGGAAACTCCTCGCGGTTCCAGTAGTCGATTGATGCGGCCCGGATCCGGGACTGCAGGAATTCCCGGACCTCCTGGTAGCGGAGCTGTTCGTCCGGCGGCAGCAGATCCACGATGTACATGAGGTCGGCGTCGGGAAACGGCGGCTCCGCCGCGGCTTCGGGTGCGGCGACGGCTGTGTTTTCCGCTGTGTCTGATCCCGCTGTGTTTTCCGCTCTCGCGGCAGGTCCGCTGGCACGTCCTTGTGGCTGCACGGGCACGTATCCCTTCGTCATGCAACGCCTGCAGAGCAGCGCCGCCCTTCCAAACCCTTGGATGTCCTAGTATATTGCACAGTGACGGGGATCACTAGGCAGGCACGGGCCGGGCCGGTGGATCCCAGGCAACGGCGCCGTGCCACCGACCGCCCGGAACGGCAGCGCCAGAGGACTTCGAAAGGTGCACCATGACCGTGACTGAGGAATTCCGGGCCGCAAGGGACCGGCTGCTGGCCCTGCGCGGGGACTACGACGGCGCCCGCAACGAATTCCAGTGGCCCCGCTTCGAGGAATTCAACTTCGCACTGGACTGGTTCGACCAGCTCGCCGCGGACCCGGCCAAGGCGGATAAGCCTGCGCTGGTGATCGTTGAACAGGACGGGTCCGCGACCCGGCGCAGCTTCGCTGACCTCTCCCGGCGCTCGTCCCAGGTGGCTAACTGGCTGCGCGGGGCAGGTGTGCGGCGCGGGGACCGGATGATCATCATGCTCGGCAACCAGGTTGAGCTCTGGGAACTCATGCTGGCCGGCATCAAGCTGGGGACCGTCATGATTCCCACCACCACGCTGATGGGACCGGCCGACCTCCAGGACCGGGTGGAACGCGGCGGTGCGGCCTGGGCCGCCGTCGGCAGTGCCAACATCGCGAAGTTCGCCGACGTCGCCGGCCAGTACAGGCTGATTGAAGTCGGCGCCAGCGCCGGGGAACCCGCCGCCGCCCAGGCCAATGCCCTGCAGTACTACGGCGCGGATGCTGCCGCGGCCGGTACGGATTTCACCCCCGACGCCCCCACCCTGGCCGACGAGACGCTCCTGCTGTACTTCACCTCGGGCACCACGTCCAAGGCCAAACTCGTCGAACACACGCACACGTCCTACCCGGTGGGGCACCTGTCCACGATGTTCTGGATCGGCATGGAACCGGGCGACGTGCACCTCAACGTGGCCTCGCCGGGCTGGGCCAAGCACGCCTGGTCCAATGTATTCACCCCCTGGATCGCCGAGGCGTGTGTGTTCATCTACAACTACGAACGCTTCGACGCCAGGGCCCTCATGGAGCAGATGGACCGCGAATCCGTGACCAGCTTCTGCGCCCCGCCCACGGTCTGGCGGATGCTGATCCAGGCCGATCTCACCCTGCTCAAGAACCCGCCCACCAAGGTGGTGTCCGCCGGCGAGCCGCTCAACGCCGAGGTGATCGACCAGGTCCACCGCGCCTGGGGCCAAACCATCCGGGACGGCTTCGGCCAGACCGAATCGACCGTGCAGATCGCGAACACGCCGGGCCAGCCGATCAAGATCGGCGCCATGGGCAAGCCGCTGCCCGGCTACGACGTCGTGCTTGTGGACCCCGCCACGGGTGAGGAGGCCGACGACGGCGAGCTCTGCCTGCGCCTCGACCCCCGCCCCGTGGGGCTCATGAAGGCGTACTACGGCGACCCGGACAAGACGGCGGAGGCTTTCCGCGACGGTTACTATCACACGGGGGACATGGCGAGCCGGGACGAGCGCGGCATCATCACGTATGTGGGCCGCGGCGACGACGTCTTCAAGTCCTCCGACTACCGGCTGTCCCCGTTCGAACTGGAGAGCGTGCTGATTGAGCACCCGGCAGTGGCGGAGGCTGCCGTCGTCCCCTCTCCCGACCCGCTCAAGCTGTCGGTGCCGAAGGCCTTTGTGGTTCTTGCGGCCGGCCACCAGCCGGGCCCGGAGTTGGCCGAGGACATCCTGCGGTACTGCCGGGAGCACCTGGCGCCGTTCAAAAGGATCCGCCGGCTGGAGTTTGCCGAGCTCCCCAAGACGATCTCCGGCAAGATCCGGCGCGTGGAGCTGCGGCACAGCGAGGAAGTGCGCCACGGCGGCGGGCCCGTCCCGGAAGGCCTCGGCGTCGAGTACTCCGACTCCGATTTCCCCGGGCTCAAGGGTCAGGGCTGAACATGGGAACACCGCTGCCGCGAGATCCGATTGCCGACGCCCGGCTGAACTGGGAGCGCCACGGCTGGTCCGACGTCGCCGCCCCGATGGCCGCCATCACCGCCATCATGCGGACCCAGCAGATCCTGCTCGGCCGGATCGAGGCGGTGCTCAAGCCGTTCGGGCTCACCTTTGCCCGGTACGAGCTGCTCGCGTTGCTCAGCTTCGCCCGCAGCGGGGCGCTGCCCATGAACAAGGCGAGCGCGCTGCTGCAGGTCCACCCCACCTCAGTCACCAATGCTGTGGACCGGCTCCAGGAGGCCGGGCTGGTGATCCGCTCGCCGCACCCCACGGACGGCCGCACCACCCTGATCGAGCTCACCCCGGAAGGCCGCACCCTGGCCAAACGGGCGACGGCGGTGCTGAACTCCGAGGTCTTTGGCCAGTCCGGCTTCGCGGACCAGGACGTGGACCAGCTGATCCGGATCCTGGGCACGTTCCGCCGGAACGCCGGTGATTTCAGCGGCTGAGACCCGGGTGCCGGGCACCGGGTGAAGCCCGGTGGCCGCGGCTAAGATCATGAAGTGAAAAAACAATCCTGCGGTGTCTGCGGTTCGAGCGTGTACTTTGAAAATTCGGTCTGCCTGCACTGCGGAACTAACTTGGCATACCTGCGGAACGCCCGCGCCATAGTCGCAACAGGCAGTCAGGGACAGTACACCGATGAGTCGGGAGCCACTTGGCACCGGTGCGCTAATTTTTTGCTTTCCGGTTGCACTTGGCTTGCCCCGGAGGGCGGCAGTCAGTGCTTCAGCTGTGAGCTCACGCGGACTCGCCCGAACGACAGCGATGCCAAAGGCCTATCGCAGTTCATTGCGGCTGAGCGGGCCAAGCGTCATCTCATTGCTGAGCTCGATGGGCTGGGCCTGCCGATCATCACGCGCGCAGAAGACCCTGATGGGGGACTTGCTTTCGACCTGTTGTCCAGTGTCAAGGAAAATGTGGTGATTGGTCATGCTGACGGTGTGATCACCATCAATCTGGCCGAAAGCGACGATGCCTATCGGGAACGAATGCGTACCCAACTCGATGAACCGTACCGGACGATGCTCGGGCATTTCCGGCATGAAGTGGGGCATTATTTTGAGACGGTGCTGGTATTCAGCGATGACGGACGAACGCGCGAGGCGCGTAATCTCTTTGGCGACGACACCAGGGATTACCAGGCAGAGATAGACCGCCACTACAGCGAAGGCGCCCCGGCGGACTGGAATGAACGGTTCATCTCAAAGTACGCAACCATGCACCCCTACGAGGACTTTGCGGAGTCGTTCGCCCATTACCTCCACATCTGCGACACCCTCGACACCGCCCGGGAATTCGGACTCATCCCAGGCACTCCCCGGGGGACCTCTTTCCAGGAAGTTGTGGAAACCGAATGGCTGCCGCTCTCCCTTGCCCTGAACCAGGTCAACCGCAGCATGGGGAAAGATGATCTTTACCCCTTCGTCCTTTCCGCCGCAGTTATCGACAAGCTTGAGTTCGTCCACGGGCTGCGAACCTCAGCGACGGCCGCCGGCTAAGGAACGCCCCGCCCGCTGACCCCGCCCGCTGACAAGAAGGGCGTCCCGGCAGACAGCACGAAGAAAACAGTCTCCGACCCTTCGCTTCTTGGCGTTCGGCCGTCAGGGACGATGGCCCGCGAAGCCGGGCAGGAGCTATTTTGTGCGGGATCGGACCGGAGTATCGTGGTTCCGGCAGGACGGTTCCGTCCGGCCAGGCAGTAAGCAGTGCTCACAGCGCGTCCATTGGCGATCGCCTAGGAGTGGCCATGACTTCGCCCAGCGTCCCCATACCGCAGCCTCCCACGAGGCCGGTGGTCGGCAATTTGCCGGACATCGACTCCAGCAAGGGAATCCTGGGAATAGTCGAGCTGGCCGAGCGGTACGGCCCCATAGTCCGCATCCAGTTCTTCAACCGCAGTATCGTCGCCATCTCTTCCCAGCAGCTCGTCAACGAGGTGTGCGACGAGTCCCGGTTCGGCAAAGTGCTGGGCGTTGCCCTTCGGCAGGTGAGGCAGTTCGCCGGCGACGGCCTGTTCACCGCAGATACACAGGAACCCAACTGGCAAAAGGCACACCGGATCCTGATGCCGGCGTTCGGGCCTGCAGCGCTGAAGCGGATGTTCGCCGGCATGGACGACATCGTTGAGCAGCTGCTGCTCAAGTGGGAGAGGCTGGGCCCCACGGCGCGGATCGACATTCCGGACAGCACCACCCGCCTGACGCTGGACACCATCGCCCTGTGCTCGTTCAGCTACCGGTTCAACAGCCTCTACCGGGAGGAGATGCACCCGTTCGTCGGCGCCATGGTCCGCGCCCTGGTTGAATCCGGGGACCGGGCGCGCAGGCTCCCGGTGCAGAACAAGATCATGCTGCGCAGGCGGCACCAGCTCGAGGAAGACCATGCCCTGATGTTCGAGGTCGCCGAACAGATCATCAGTGACCGGCGGCGCAACCCCAGCCCGCCCGGCAGCGAAGACATCCTGGACACCATGCTCAGCGCGGCGGACCCGGTGACCGGTGAGCGTCTATCCGATGAAAACATCCGCTATCAGATGGTCACGTTCCTGATCGCCGGGCACGAGACTACCAGCGGCTTGCTGTCCTTTACGCTCTACGAACTGCTGCGCCATCCGGGCGTCCTGGCCAAGGCGCGTGCACAAGTGGACGAGGTCCTTGGTACCGAAAGCGCCAGGTTCGAGCACCTGCCCCGGCTGGGATACCTGGACCAGATCCTTAAGGAAACGCTACGGCTGTGGCCCACCGCTCCGGCGTTCAACGTGACTCCTTACGAGGACACGATGCTCGGCGGCCGCTACGAAGTCCCCGCGGGCCAGCCCATCATGGTCCTGATCCCGCAACTGCATCGGGACAAGGCGGCCTGGGGCGAGGACGCCGGCCTCTTTGACCCGGAGCGGTTCTCCCCGGAACGGGCCGCCGAAATCCCCGCCAATGCCTGGAAGCCCTTCGGCAACGGGCAGCGCTCCTGCATCGGCCGGGGATTTGCCCTGCAGGAGGCCATGCTCTTCCTGGCCAAGCTCCTGCAGCGCTTCGAGGTCACGGCGGCGGACCCGGGCTATGAGCTGCAGATCAAACACACGCTGACCATGAAGCCTGAAGGGCTGTTCATCCACGTGCGCAGGCGGGACGTCACCATCGCGGCCAGCCCCCGGGCCGACGTCGAACAGGCACGGCAGGCCGAAGCCGCAGCGGCGGCCGCCGCGCCCAACGGCGTCCCGATCCGGGTGCTCTACGGTTCCAATGCAGGCACGTCCAAGGACTTCGCCCAGCGCCTCGCCAACGACGCCGGACGGCGCGGCTACAGCCCCACCATCGGTCCGCTCGACGAGGCGGCCGGCGGGTTGCCCACGGAGGGGCTCGTCGCGATCGTGACGTCCTCCTACGAGGGGCAGCCGCCGGACAACGCCCGAAAATTCGTGGCCTGGACCGAGGGCCTGCGGCCGGGCGCCCTCGCCGGGGTCCGGTACACGGTTTTCGGCAACGGCAACAAGGACTGGGCGAGGACGTACCAGGAGGTGCCCAAGGCCATCGACGCCCGACTCGAGGCAGCCGGTGCCACGCGGATCTATGCCCGGGGCGAAGCCAACGCCCGCGGCGACTTCTTCGGCGATTTCGAAGAGTGGTACGCGGGATTCTGGCCCGCGGTGGACGCCGCCCTGGGGCAGCGGACCAGCCAGCCGACAGCTCAACCCGAGCTGGAACTGCAGTTCGTCGGCAACGTCCGGGACCCGATGCTGCGCCAGAACGGGCTGGCGCTGGGCACCGTCGTCGCGAACCGGGAACTGGTCGATCTGGCCAAGCCCGGCGCCCGGTCCAAGCGGCATGTCGAGATCGCCCTGCCCGAGGGGATGAGCTACCGGACCGGGGATTATCTGGCCGTGCTGCCCCTGAATCCCAGCGAACTCGTGCAGCGGGCCCTGGCCCGTTTCAACCTCGACTACGACTCGCACGTCCAGCTGACCATGGAGCGCGGGGACACCTTCCTGCCCACGGGCGCGCCGGTGGCGGTGGGCGAACTGCTGAGCAGCTACGTGGAGCTCGCAGTCCCCGCCACCCGCACCCAGCTCGAGGACCTGGCGGATGTCGCGGCCGATCCTGCCCAACGCGCCGAACTTGAGGCCCTGGCCCAGGACCGCGGGCGGTACGCGGCCGAGATCCTCGACAGGCGCGTTTCCATCCTTGACCTGCTGGAGACGTATCCGTCATGCCAGCTGTCGTTCACCTCGTTCCTGCAACTGCTGACCCAGCTGACCCCCCGGCGGTACTCCATCTCCTCGTCCCCGCTCTGGAGCCCCGACCACGTGACCCTGACCTTCGCCGTCATCCAGGCTCCGGCGTGGTCCGGCCGCGGGGTCTTCGAAGGGGCCTCGTCCACCTACCTCGCCCAGGCCAGGCCCGGGTCAAGGGTCGCGGTTACTGTCCGCCCCTCGAACGCGGCCTTCCACCCGCCGCCGTCCCTGGCGGTCCCGCTCATCATGGTCTGCGCGGGGACGGGACTGGCCCCCTTCCGCGGGTTCGTCCAGGACCGGGCGCTGCGGGCCGAGGCCGAGGAGACGACGCCGGCACCTGCCCTGCTGTTCTTCGGCTGCCGCGCCCCGGACACCGACTTCCTCTACCGCTCGGAACTCGCGTCATGGGCGGACCAAGCCAACCTCGATCTGCGGCCGGTCTTTTCCACCGCACCCGAGGACGGCCTGAAATACGTCCAGGACAGGCTCTGGGCAGACCGGGCCGACGTCGTCGAACTGGTCCGGCAGGGCGCCACGGTCTATGTCTGCGGCGACGGCAAGCACATGGCGCCGCAGGTCCGGGACACGTGCGGCCTCATTTACCAGGAAGCGACCGGCGCCTCCAAGGCGGAGGCCGAGGCCTGGATGGATGAGGTGGAGCGCACCCACGGCAGGTACGTGGCCGACATCTTCACCTGAGGCCGCCCCGCCGCTCCCACGGCCGGCCGGTGCCGCCTAGCGGTGGTTGAACTCCGGCTGCCGCTTCTCGGTGAAGGCGGCCATGCCTTCCTTCTGGTCCTCGGTGGCGAACAGCGAGTGGAACACGCGCCGTTCAAACAGCACGCCCTGGGCAAGCCCGGTCTCAAACGCGGCGTTCACCGCTTCCTTGGCCACCATCGCCACCGGCTTGGATTTGGACGCGATCACCTCGGCGGCCTTCAGTGCCTCCTCGACGACGTCCGCGGCGGGGACCACCCGGGACACCAGGCCCGCGCGTTCGGCCTCCTCGGCGTCCATGAAGCGGCCGGTCAGGATCATGTCCATCGCCTTGGACTTGCCCACTGCGCGGGTCAGGCGCTGCGAGCCGCCCATGCCGGGGAGCACGCCAAGGTTGATTTCCGGCTGGCCGAACTTGGCGTTGTCCCCGGCGATGATGAAGTCGCACATCATCGCCAGCTCGCAGCCGCCGCCGAGCGCGAAGCCGGACACGGCTGCCACGACGGGGATGCGGAGCCGGGTGAAGTCCTCCCAGCCGCGGAACCAGTCCGCCGCGTACATGTCCATGTAGCCCTTGGACTGCATTTCCTTGATGTCCGCGCCGGCAGCAAAGGCCTTCGCCGAACCGGTCACCACCACGGCACCGACCCCCGGGTCCGCGTCCATCCCGGCGACTGCCTTCACCAGCTCGTCCATCGTGGCCTTGTTCAGGGCGTTGAGGGCCTCGGGCCGGTTGAGCGTCACGAGGCCCACGCGGCCGCGGCGCTCCACCAGGATGTTTGCGTACTGTTCCGTCATGGGTGGTCCCCTTAGGTGGTGCTGGTCTGGTTCTGGTTCTGATGTTGCGCGTTGGCTTCGGTCCGGGACTAGTGCCCGGCCGTGCCTGCCTCGGATTTGCCTGCTTCCGACTTTTCCCGGATGTCGGTGATGATGCCCGAGAAGTCCCGGCCGGCACCGCCTTCCGCGGCAAACGTATCGTAAATTTCGGCCGCGAGCGGCCCGAGCCGGGCCGCGACGCCGGTGCTCTGCAACGCGTTGAGGGCCAGGTTGAGGTCCTTGGCCATGAGCGCCCCGGCGAAGCCAGGCTGGTAGTCCCGGTTGGCGGGGCTCGTCGGGACCGGACCGGGCACGGGGCAATTAGTGGTCAGCGCCCAGCACTGTCCCGAGGCGGCGGAAGCGACGTCGAACAGCGCCTGGTGGGTCAGGCCGAGCTTCTCGCCCAGCACAAAGGCCTCACTGACGGCGATCATCGAGACGCCCAGGATCATGTTGTTGCAGATCTTGGCCGCCTGGCCGGCACCGTGCGCGCCGCAGTGGACCACCCGCTTGCCCATGACTTCCAGCAGCGGATTGACGGCCTCGAAGTCCTCCGGGAGGGCACCGACCATGAATGTGAGCGTGCCGGCCTCGGCGCCCACCACACCTCCGGACACGGGGGCGTCGACGGCGCGGTGGCCGGCCGCGACCGCGAGTTCTGCGGCCTCGCGGGCCTCGTCCACGTTGATGGTGGAGCAATCCAGGAACATGGTGCCCGGGGCGGCGGCTTCGAGCAGGCCGGGCGTACCGCCCGTGCCGCGGTAGGCGTCAAGGAGGTGCTTGCCGCTGGGCAGCATGGTCAGCACGACGGCGGCGCCCGCCGCCGCCTCGACAGCCGTCCCGGCAGTGGGAATGCCGTGCTCCCGGGCGGCGTCCAGGGCCGCCGGCACGACGTCGAAGCCGGTCACCCGGTAGCCGGCCTTGACCAGGTTGACGGCCATGGGGCCGCCCATGTGGCCCAGGCCGAGGAAGGCGATGGTGCCGGTATCCGGGGCTCCTGCGTCAGACATGGTTCTTCTCCTTGTTGTTCTCCGCGTTGTTCTCTTTCGGAGAGAGTTTCAGTTCGCGCCCGCCCAGCGGGGCGAAGTAGGCCGCGACGTCCGTCCCGGTGACCTCGGCGAGGGTGGCGGGCTTCCAGCGGGGATTGCGGTCCTTGTCCACCACCTGGGCGCGGATGCCTTCGCGGAAGTCCGGGCCGTCGAGGAAGCGCAGGCCGACGCGGTACTCCTGCTCCAGCGCCTGCTCCAGGTTCAGGCCGCGGACCCGGCGCAGGGATTCCAGCGCCACCTTGACTGCCGTCGGCGACTTGGCCTCGATGGTGTCCGCGGCTGCGGCGGCTTCCCCGCCCGCCTCTCCACCGAAGGCCCGCAGCCGGCGCAGGATTTCCTCGGCGTCGTCGCTGGAGTAGCAGGCGTCGATCCATTCCTGCTGTGCGGCCAGGACTGAAGCCGGTGCCGGTTCGGCGAATCGGGCCACAGCGGCCTCGGCCGCCTCGGTTTCGAGCGCTGCCGCCAGGTCCGGCAAACGGTCGGAGGGCACGAAGCAGTCGGCGAGGCCCAGGAACAGTGCGTCCGCGCCGCTCAGGTGGGCTCCGGTCAGGGCCGCATGGGTGCCGGTCTCCTCCGGCGAGCCGGAGAGCAGCAGGGTGCCGCCGACGTCGGGAACAAACCCGATCGTCGTTTCGGGCATGCCCGTGCGGGTGCGTTCGGTGACGATCCGTACGGAGCCGTGGGCCGAGATCCCCACGCCACCGCCCAACACCAGCCCGTCCATGAACGCGACGTACGGCTTGGGGTATTCGGAGATGAGCAGGTTCAGCCGGTACTCGACGGCCCAGAAGTCTGCGGTGGCGTCCCCGCCGTCGAGCATGTCCCGGTAGATGGCCACGATGTCACCGCCGGCGCAGAGGCCCCGGTCCCCGGCGCCGCGGACCAGCACCGCAGCCACGGCGTCGTCGTCGGCCCAGAGCGTGAGCTGTTCGAGCATCGCGGCGGCCATGCCGGCCGTCAGGGCGTTGACGGCCGCGGGCCGGTTGAGGGTCACGACGCCGAGGTGGCCGCGCCGTTCAAACGTCACTTCCCCTGCTTCCCCGGCCAAGGGTTCGCCTGCCGCTGCTCCACTGTCCGCTACCCGCGCAACGTCCGCCCCCATCAGCTGCCTTCCGGCATGATGAAGCTGGCGCCCTGGCGGATGCCGGACGGCCAGCGGCTGGTGACCGTCTTGGTCTTCGTGTAGAAGCGGAAGGCGTCGGCCCCGTGCTGGTTGAGGTCGCCGAATCCGGACGCCTTCCAGCCGCCAAAGGTGTAGTAAGCAATCGGCACGGGGATGGGGACGTTGATGCCCACCATGCCCACCTGGACCCGGCTGGCGAAGTCCCGGGCGGCGTCGCCGTCGCGGGTGAAGATGGCCACGCCGTTGCCGAACTCGTGTTCGCTGCAGAGCCGGAGGGCCTCGTCGTAGTCTTCGGCGCGGAGCACGCTGAGGACCGGGCCGAAGATTTCCTCCTTGTAGATCTTCATGTCCTTCGTGACGTTGTCGAACAGCGTGGGTCCGATCCAGAAGCCGCCGTCGTAGCCTTCCACCTTCAGGCCGCGGCCATCGGTCACCAGGCTCGCGCCTTCTTCGACGCCGGAGGCGATGTAGCCTTCGATCCGGTCCTTCGCGGAGGCCGCCACCACCGGGCCGAAATCGGAGTCCTTGGCGAGGCTGTGGCCGACCTTGAGGCCGGCGATCCGCTCCTGCAGCTTCTCCACGAGGACGTCCGCGGTCTTCTGGCCCACCGGAACGGCCACCGAAATCGCCATGCAGCGCTCGCCCGCGGAGCCGAAGCCTGCCCCGATCAGGGCGTCCGCGGCCATGTCCAGGTCCGCGTCGGGCATGATCACCATGTGGTTCTTGGCGCCGCCGAAGCACTGCGCGCGCTTGCCGTTCGCCGCGGCGGTGGCGTAGATGTACTGGGCAATGGGCGTGGAGCCGACGAACCCGATGGCCTGGACCCGGGGATCCTCCAGCAGCGCGTCCACCGCTTCCTTGTCCCCGTTGACGACGTTGAAGACGCCATCGGGGAGGCCCGCTTCGGTGAAGAGCTCGGCCAGCCGCAGCGGCACGGAGGGATCCCGTTCGGAGGGCTTGAGGATAAAGGCGTTGCCGGCGGCGAGCGCCGGCCCGGACTTCCACAGCGGGATCATGGCCGGGAAGTTGAACGGCGTGATGCCGGCTACGACGCCGAGGGGCTGGCGCATCGAGTGCACGTCGACGCCGGTTCCGGCGTTGTCCGAGAACTCGCCCTTGAGCAGGTGCGGGGCGCCGGCGGCGAACTCGACCACTTCGATGCCGCGCTGGATGTCGCCCTTGGCGTCCGGGAAGGTCTTGCCGTGCTCGGAGGACAGCAGGGTGGCGAGTTCGTCCATGTGCTCGTTGACCAGGTCCACGAACTTGAGCAGGATCCGGCCGCGGCGCTGCGGATTCATCGCGGCCCATTCCACCTGCCCCTTTTCGGCGCTGGCGATGACGTTGCGCACCTCCTCGGTGCTGGCCAGCGGCAGCCGGGCCTGGACCTCGCCGGTGCAGGGATCATAGACGTCGCTGAACCGGCCGGAGGTTCCCTCAACCCGCTGCCCGTCAATGTAATGGGATAGTTCTCGAACCATGACCGAATGCTCCTTTGCATGTGACCTAGATCATCTCTGCAGCCGAATATACTCGGACTTCCTACTAATTTCCAGAGGACGGAGCCGGCCGGCGGCTTCGTCCGGGGGCCAAGTTCGGTAAGTTAGGGACTGTGAAGATTGCTACCTGGAATGTGAACTCGCTCCGTGCCCGCGCCGACCGTGTGGAGTCCTGGCTTCAGCGCACGGACTGCGACGTCCTGGCCATCCAGGAAACCAAATGCAAGGACGAGAACTTCCCCTGGGAGCTCTTCGAGAACATGGGCTACGAGGTGGCGCACTTCGGCCTGAGCCAGTGGAACGGCGTCGCGATCGCCTCCCGGGTGGGACTCGACGACGTCGAACGCACCTTCCTGGACCAGCCCGTGTTCGGCAAGAGCGGCAAGGACGCCGTGCAGGAGGCCCGCGCCATCGGCGCCACGTGCGGCGGCGTCCGGGTCTGGAGCCTCTATGTCCCGAACGGCCGCGCCCTCGACGATGAGCACATGCCCTACAAGCTCAACTGGCTGGACATCCTGAAAAACCACGCCGGCACCTGGGTCAAGGAGGACCCCGAGGCGCAGATTGCGCTGATGGGCGACTTCAATATCGCCCCCCTGGATGATGACGTCTGGGACATCGACTACTTCCGCTCCGGAGGCCTCACCCACGTCAGTGAACCTGAGCGGGCCGCCTTCCATGCCTTCGAGGAGGCCGGCTTCCAGGATGTCGTCCGCCCGCACACCCCGGGGCCCGGCGTCTACACCTACTGGGATTACACGCAGCTCCGCTTCCCGAAAAAGGAGGGCATGCGGATCGACTTCATCCTCGCCTCCCCGGCCCTGGCGGCACGGGTCACCGGTGCGATGATCGACCGCGAGGAGCGCAAGGGCAAGGGCGCCTCGGACCATGCCCCGGTGATTGCGGAACTGGCGGACTAATGGCTGCCGGCCAGGGAAGCGTCGTGATCCAATGACGGGGAGCATCTACCACGGACAGTCCGGGCTGCCGTTCTCTTCCGCGCTCCGGATCTACGAGCCCCTCGAGGCGTTCCCCGAACAGCAACGGAAGACCCTGGAGGCCGCCGGCGCCGGCCAGGCGTCCCGCGCGGCTGTGGAGAACGCTGAGCTCCTGGCGTCCCTGGGCCGCATCACCCGGCCCGACGGGGATCCGTTTCCCACCGGCCGGACCGATCTGGTGCGCGTTGTCGCGGCCCCGGCCAGGCGGGCCCCGTCCGGCGCAGCGCACGACGCCGCCACGTCCGGGACTGCGGCTGCCCCGCAGCCCGACCGGTTGCTGTACTGCCCCAGCCAGCTGGTCCTCCGCGCCGGGCTGGCCGCCAATGCCCTGATGGAAGGCATCCACGGGCCCCTGGCCCAGCTGCTGATCCCGGAAGAACAGCGGGACAAACACCAGGAACGCATTGATGAGGTGCGCGCCCACGATGGCCTGAGCCGGGTCCACACCAGGGCGTCCACGTGGGGCATTCCGTTCAGCTGGTTCTGCCTTTTCCAGGAATCGGATCCCACCGACGTCGTCGAAGCCGACGGCCACATTGTGACGGTCCGCATCCGCGCCGGCATCAGCAACGCGCTGGAGCGGGTGAGCTATGCGGTGGCGCACCTGGCCCTCGCCGCGCCCGATCTCGACATGCTTGAGGACCTGACCCAGTTAACGGAATGGCTTGAGCTCTTCCACCCGGACTCGGCGGTGGAACTCGACTACGGCGGGGTGGCAGACAAGGTCTATCCGGATGATTCGCCGCTGGACGTACGCCTCGGCATCGAGTGCCTGGCGGAGGGGGACATGACCGGCGCCGCCGCGGCCTACCGCCGGCTGGCCTCGCGTTGGGTGCCGATCCGCCAGCTGGCCCGCGCGTCCTAGCGCGGCCCGAACTCCGCTAGCTGAGCCGCGCGGACTGGCGCAGCGGCGGCGCCGTCGTCGTCCGGATAATCAGCCGGTGCGGCGCCACAGCGGACTGCACGGAGCCGGAAATGCCGTCAAGCTCGTCCAGCAGCATTTTGGTGCCGAGTTCGGCCTGCTGGTCCGGGCGCTGCCCGACTGTGGTCAGGCCCATGGCCTCGGCGAAGTCGTGGTCGTCGATGCCGATGACCGAGAGGTCCTCCGGGACGCGCACACCGGCTTTGTTGGCCTCGAAGATGACGCCCATGGCCATCTCATCGGAGGCGCAGAAGATTGCTGTGGGCTTGGCACCGCCGGTGGCCCAGAGGCGGCGGAATGCCTCCTGACCGCTGCGGACGGTGAAGTCCCCCCAGAGGTCCCATTCGGCCCGGACGGGCAGCCGCGACTCGCCCATGATGTCGTGGAAAGCCTGGATCCGGACCCTGGGGACGTCGAAGTTGAGGTCGGTTTCGTCGTCGCCGTGCAGGAGCGCGATGTCCGTGTGGCCCAGCCCGATCAGGTGGCGCACTGCGGTGGCGGCCGCGGCGTAGTCGTCGATGCCGATGTAGGGGCACTCCTCGACGTGGCCTCCCACCACCACCAGCGGGATGTCGATTTTCTGGAGATGCTCGATTTCCTCGTGGGTGAGCGCCATGCAGAGGACCAGCAGGGCGTCGATCTGCTTGTAGACCATGGTCTTGCTGAAGAGCCGCTCACGGTGGCTGCCGTGGCCGCCGAGGTTGAAGAGGGAAAGGTTGTACTGCCGGGAGTGGAGTTCCCGGTCGGCTCCCTCGATGGCCTTGGAGAAGAACCAGCGGCTGACGAACGGGGCCAGGACGCCGATGGTTTTGGTCCGGCCCGTCGCCAGGCCGGACGCCGAGGACGACGCGACGTAGCCCAAGGATTCGGCGATGCCGAGGATCTTCTCGCGGGTTGCCGGGGAAACACGGGGCAGTCCCCGGACGGCACGGGATACGGTGGCCGTTGACACGCCCGCAGCGGCGGCGACATCCTCAATGCTGACGCCCGAGTGGCCTCCGCGCTGCGCCCGTTCCGTCCGTGCCACCTGTGCCCCCTAATTAACGGTCCGTGGAAGCCTGGCGGCTGCCCGCAGACGTGTTGCGTCCGCCTCCCCCCGGCGGCTGAATAATCCTGCCCGGCTGCTGCCCGGCTCCTGCCCGGCTGCTGTCCCCCTGCTAGGAGTGCCGGCTGGCCGTCCGGCGCGGCAAACGCCGGCGCAGCCGGATCATCCCGTAGAGGGCCAGCAACATGGCGAGCAGACCCAGGGCCCAGAAGAGGGCTGGCTGGGCGGTCACTTCCATCCAGACAGTGACCACCAGCAGCACCACGGCCCAAAAGCCGAGGAACCCGATGATGATGTCGAAGTCCTCGCCGGAGCGAACCTTTCGACGCGTCGCCGGCACGTGACCCTGGTTCTGCTCGTCAGTCATCACGCCTCAGTCACTTAACCGCGCCGGCCGTGAGGCCCGCGACAATCTTACGCTGGAACACCAGCACCAGGATGACCAAGGGAATGGTCACAATAGTGCCCGCAGCCATGATGGCGGTGTACGGAATCTGGTTCGGCTGCGCACCGGCGAAGCTCGCAATGGCCACGGTGACCGGCTGCGTTGCGTCGGACGAAAGCTGGCTGGCGATCAGGAATTCATTCCACGATGAGATGAAGGCCAGGATGGCGGTTGTGAAGATGGCCGGTGCGGCCAGCGGCATGATGACCTTCCGGAAGGCCTGTCCCTGCGTGCAGCCGTCCACCCGGGCCGATTCCTCGAGCTCCCACGGCATCTCCCGGAAGAAGGAGGTCATGGTGTAGACCGTCAGCGGCAGCACGAACGAGATGTTCGGGATGATCAGGGCCTGGTAGGTGCCCATCCAGCCGATGTTCGTGAAGAGCTGGAACAGCGGGGTGATGAGGGCGACGCCGGGGAACATGGAAGCGCCCAGGATGAAGCCCAGCACAAGGTACTTGAACTTGAAGTTCAAGCGGGCCAGTGCGTAGGCGGCAAACACGCCGATCACCAGCGACACCAGGGTGACGACGGTGCCGATGAACAAGCTGTTCAGCAGTGCCTGGCCAAAGTGGTTGCCGAAGGACGTGTCGAACGCCGTCTTGAAGTTGTCCAGCGTGATGTGAGTCGGCAGGATCGAGGTGTCGTAGGTGTAGCCGACGTCGCGGAACGCCGTCACCACCATCCAGTAGGCCGGAGCCAGGCACCAGAAGAGGATCACGACCGCACTGATGTAGGTCCGGCTCTGGGCCCACTTCTCGCGGTTCTGCGCGGCCTTCCGCCCCCGGTCCTGCTCTGCGCGCAGCTCGGTTGCGGCGCTCGTCGCGGCGGTCATTTCTTCCCCTTACCTGCGCCGGTCTGCTGCTCCACCACGTTCGCTCCGAGGAAGCGCACGAAGATGAAAGCCACCAGAAAGATGATGATGAACGTGATGGTGGACAAAGCCGCCGCCGCGTTGAAGCCCTGCCTGATCTGGTTGATCACCAGGATGGAGAGCGTGGTGGTGTTGTTCGCTCCGCCGGTCAGGATGTACGGGAGGTCGAACATGCGCAGCGCGTCCAGGGTGCGGAACAGGATGGCCACCATGAGCGCCGGTTTCACCAGCGGCAGGGTGATCATCCGGAACCGCTGCCAGGCTGAGGCGCCGTCGACCTTGGCCGCCTCGTACACTTCCGCGGGAATCATCTGCAGGCCGGCAAGAATCAACAGCGCCATGAACGGCGTGGTCTTCCAGACGTCCGCGATGATCACGGCCCACCTGGCCGGCCATTCGCTGCCGGTCCATAGGACGGTGGTGTTGAAGAGCTTGTTGCCGATGCCTTCGAAGGCGAAGATGAACAGCCACAGCTTGGCCGTCACGGCGGTGGGGATGGCCCACGGCACCAGGACGGCTGCACGGACCAGGCTGCGGCCCTTGAAGGCCCGTGCCATGATGACGGCCATCCAGAAGCCGAGCACGGTCTCCAGTGCCACCGTCACGATGGTGAAGAAGAACGTGGTGCCGGTGGCGGACCAGAACTGCGCGCCGAGGGTTCCCGGCGGGCAGTCAACGGTTCCGCCGGACGGTGCCGGGCATTGCTGGAAAATCCAGTTGTAGTAGTTCGAGAAGCCGGCCGGGCCACCCTCAACGAAGAGACCCGTAGCGGGGTCCAGACCGGCATCCTTCTGGAATGACATCACAATGGCGGTGATGATCGGATACACGATCACTACCGACAATGCGAGGATGGTCGGCGCCAGCAGCCAAGCTGCCCAGCGCCCCTGCGTCGCGATGCGGTTGTCCTCCCCAACACCCTTGGGTGCGTGGTGGATCGGTGCCCCGCCCGACGCCGGTGCCTTGACCGACGTCGGGCCTACTTCAGTTGCCATGATGGACCTACTGTCCCGCGCTAGCGGACTCGATGGACTTCTGCATGTCGGACAGGGCCGCGTCTACAGTCTTCTCGCCCTTGATGGCCGAGTACGCGTTTTCCTGGATGGCCTTGGTGACGGCCGGGTAGAACGGGGTGACCGGGCGCGGCACGGCGTTCTCGATCGAGGTCTTCAGGACCGGCAGGTACGGCAGCTTGGCGACGAGCTCCTTGTCGTCGTAGAGCTTGCCGAGCACCGGTGCGAGCGAACCCTGCGTGGCGAAGAACTTCTGGGTCTCTTCGGTGGTGAGGAACTTCAGGAAGTCCACCGCGGTGGCCTTGTTCTTGGAGTAGACGCTGATCGCGGCGCTGTGGCCGCCGAGGGACGAGGCGCCCGGACCGGTCTTGCCGGGGAGTGCGGTCATGCCCAGGACGTCCTTGACCTTGGAGGAGCCTTCGGTGGTGGCCAGGTTGTAGACGTAGGGCCAGTTGCGCAGGAACAGCAGCTTGCCGTCCTGGAATGCCTGGCGGCTTTCCTCTTCCTGGAACGTGATGGCTTCCTTCGGGATCGAGCCGTCTGCGTAGGCCTTGGTCAGGTTGGCCATGCCGGCCTTTGCCTCCGCGGTGAGCAGGTTGGGCTTGCCGTTCTCGTCCAGCACGGCTCCGCCGGCGGAGTTGATTGCCTCGGAGGCGTTGACGGTCAGCCCCTCATACTTCTTGAACTGGCCGGAGTAGCAGCCGATGTTGTTGGTCTTGGCGATGGAGCACATGCTCATCATCTCGTCCCAGGTCTTCGGGGGCGTGGGGACCAGGTCCTTGCGGTAGTACAGGATGCCGCCGTCGGATGATTCCGGTGCCGCGTACAGCGTGCCCTTGTAGGAAGCGGCATCAACGGTCGGCTTCAGCATGGCCGAGGTGTCCAGCGCCATCTTGTCCTTGAGCGGCTGCAGCCAGCCCTTGGCGGCGAATTCGGCGGTCCAGACGACGTCGACGCTCGCGACGTCGTAGCCGGGGTCCTTGGCCTGGAAGTGCTGGACGAGGTCGTCGTGCTGCTGGTCGGCCTGGTCGGTCTGCTCCTTGAAGGTGACCTTTTCGTTCGGGTGGGCGGCGTTCCACTTGTCGATCAGCGGGCGGACCACGTTGCTGTTGTCCTTGCCCTGAACGTAAGTAATGGGGCCGCGCCCGTCCAGGCCCTGCGAGGCGGCGTCGCTGCCGCTGGTAGTGCCGCCACCTCCGCCGCCACACGCCGAAAGGGTGATAGCCAAAATGCCTGCCGTGGCGACGGGAAGTAGGAAATTGCGGGTTTTCATACTGGAGTGCTCCTCGCTGAGTACCGGTGAAAAACGGCCGTACTGATGGTGTGCCGACCATCACAGTAATCAACAGGCAGTCCGGAATGCAAGCGTTTACATGAAACCTTTATGCAAAGGAGATTCCGTGGCCCGCCGGCCGGCCACCTCAGCGGACCCGCTCGGAACGGCCGAACCGCGACCGCGCGCCGGATCCGATGTGGATCAGCACCGGGGTGCGTTTGCCGATCACCGCGTCGAGCGCCTCTACCAGGGCGGAAACTTCGGCGGCGAGCCGGTGCGGGGCGACGCCCTGGCGCGGTTCCACCCGGATCTTGAGGGCCGGCTCCCCGCTGATCTTGTAGGCGGCGACCGTGACGCCGGCCAGGTCGGGCCGGTCCGCCAGCGCCGCGCGGAGCGTCTGCTCCGCCACGCCGCCGCTGATTCCGACGTTGCCGGGCACTTCACCCGGGTCCTCCTCTGCCACGAGCAGGCTGGTCCGGCCCGTACCCTGTTGGGCAATCCAGGCGATCATCAGGCCAATCACCACCAGCAGCGCCACGCAGATGGCAAGCCACAGCCAGCTCCCCTGGCGGCGGGGGAATTGCGTCCGTTCGAACAAATCGAGCCAGAAGCTCAGGACGCCGCCGGCCCACTCATGCCACCACACGCCCACGGCCGGGACGCTTGCAAGCAGTATCAGGAGGACGCCGATGGCGAGGAGCAGGATGCCAAGGATGCCAATCAGTACGCGGTTCAGCGCCCGGGGGGTGTTGTTCATGCCCCCACCACCCCGGCTGTGGATACCTGGATCCGCACGTCCGGCATCGGCCAGGGGCCCATTTCCTCCACTTCCCGGCGCACAGCCTCCAGGACGGCGTCCGGGCGCAGCGGCACACCGGAGGTCGGCCGGACGTTGACCGTGATCCGGTTCCGCGACACGACCACCATCACCTGTTCCTTGGCCACGTTGGCGGCCAGCCGGGCCCGGCGCGCCAGGGCAGCGGCGATCACCTCATCGTCCACCACGACGGCGGCCCGGCGGTCCGGGAGCAGGTGGCGTGCCCGCCGGCCGGGCAGCACGGCATTGAGGAAGAAGAACAATCCGGCCATCGCGATCACAGCGCCCGTGACGCCGAGCAGAAGCGGCGGGATTCCCGCCGGGAGCGCGACTACCCGCTCGGCCGCGGTCTGCGGATCCACGAGCCACGGCGGTTGCCCGATCGCACGGACCCCGGTCTCAAGCAGCGCATAGCCGAACACGGCCATGACCAGACCGGCCGCGATCACGGACACAACAGCGCGCGATGTGTGCGTCTCCCGTTTCACTATCCGGCCCATGCCCGCGGCGCCGGAACCCAACGGCGCGCTCCCCTGCACCGCATCGGCGTCGTGCCCGGCGGAGTCGATCCCGGCGTTCTGGGTGTCCTGGCTCAATGTACCCGGCCTCCCCCGCGCACGGCGGCCCCGCTGATGCGGATGTCCACCCGGCTCAGCTGCGCTCCGGTCAGTTCCGTCACGCGGCGCAGAATCTCGGCCTTGGCTGCGACGGCACGCTCCCAGATGGAACCGCCGAATCCGGCGACGCGGCCGGGGTCCCGGACCACAGCGGTGAGATTCGGGACCGCGACGGGCATGACAAGCGACAGGGCGAGCAGCCCGTCATCGTCCGACCAGTCGGCGCGGACGTCGTGCGCCGGGACACCGAGGGCCTCCCCCGCGGCCGCCCGGGCCACGCTCGTCAGGGCCTGGGTGCTGATGCGGTTGTGCCCGGCCACCGCGGCGCCGGGGATCGGCGCTTCTGCCGTGATGCTCATGAGGAGGAACGCCGGCCCGTGAGGGCGTCAAACACGCTTCGCAGGTCCAGCTTCCCCTCTGCGGCCCGGCCCAGGAGGGCGCCAATGGCCATGAAGAACAGGGAGCCGAGGAAGCCCCAGACACCGAACTGGAAGGACATGAAGGCCACGAAGGCGCCCATGGCGATTCCCACTACCGTCAGACTCATTGGATTGCCTCCCTGACTGGCCGGGCCTCGGCGGACGCGGCCGGTTTGGCCGGGCCGGGCACATAAACGTCGTTGATCTCGATATTGACCTCGATCACTTCGAGACCCACCAGTTCCCCGACGGCGGCGTAGACGACGGCGCGGACCTGGTCCGCGAGGGTCTGCAGGGGGGTGCCGTACACGGCAACAAGATCGATGTCCACGGCGACCTGCGTTTCGCCGACTTCCACGCGGACGCCCGCTGCGTGATCAGCGTTGCCGACGGCGTCGCGGATGGCCCCGAGGGCGCGTGAGGGTCCTGATCCCAACGAATAGACGCCGGGCACCGATCGGGCGGCGATGCCCGCTACCTTGGCGACGGCAGTTTCCGCTATGACCGTGCGGCCGGTGCCGGCCGGCGCGGACAGACCGTCTGTAGGACTGACTAGGGCATCGGGACCGGGCTGACCGGCTGCGAGCCCGGCAACGTGTTGACCGGCCGCGGGACCGGCGACGGGTTGAGAATTCTGGTATTCCATAACGCACTCCCCCTTCTCTTTGACACAACCCTAGTCCCTGCCTTGGGGCGCGTGGGGGAATCTTGCGGCGCCCGTTCCCACAGTCCATGCAGGTGGGGGCGGGAACGGGCGGCCTGCATCGGGGACAAGGCCAGCCGTCTGTCGGCTGCCGGATGTCAGCCGGGGGCCGACGCGGGCGTTGGCCTGGCCGAACCCCCTACTTGCAGTTGGTGGCGATCCAGGTCGTGACCGGCGCCATGGCGGCCTGGAGCTTTCCGCTGGAGAAGACCGTCTGGTCGGTGACGCCGGCAACGGCCACCTCCTTCAGGTTGGCGAAGTCGGACTTGAGGCTGTCCGGGACGCGTTCGGCCGTCGCGGCCAGCTCCGTTTTGAACTGTTCCAGTTCCGCCGTCTTGCCTTGGGCTGCCGACAGCGGAAGGAGCGTGGCGCCGGTTGCCTGCTCCGAGATCTTGGAGCACGCCTCGGCGGCGCTGGTGAAGCCGCCGAACGGTCCCGAGGTCCCGCTGGGGCTCGGCGTGGCGGACGTGGAAGCGGTGGACTCGCCACCGGCGGACGTGCCCGCGGCGGACGAAGGCGCGCTGCCGGCTTGCGGGGCCGAACACCCGGTAAGCGCCAGGGCTGCGAGGAGGGCGGTTGCGGCGAGAGGACGGGCAATATTCTTCGAAGTCACGTTGCAGAATCACTTTTCGGTTGAGATTACGCCGCCTGCCCGGACCGGGCTGCCGGCGGCCTTGGTGTTCTTTCCCCAGCGTGCGAGTCTAGCCCGGCCGGCTGGACGGCCCCCAAACGGTCGCCGCCGTCGGCCGCCGCCCGCCTCCCCCGTCGATAAAGCGGAGCACCAGATGGTGTTAAAGAAGAAAAGCACCAGTTCTCAAAGAACTGATGCTTCCCAGTGGTGGCTCCGACCGGCGTCGATCCGGTGACCTTTCGATTTTCAGTCGAACGCTCTACCAACTGAGCTACAGAGCCTAGGTGACATGTCACCTTGAAGGCCGGAATTTCTTCCGGCAATCAGAGCGACCCTGACGGGACTTGAACCCGCGACCTCCGCCGTGACAGGGCGGCGCGCTAACCAACTGCGCTACAGGGCCTTGCTTGTTTACTGCTTGTTCTTGCTGTCTGCGATATCGCTACCGCAGATTTTCAAGGCCTTTAGCCTACCAGACTTTTTCACCCGGTTTGACCAGTTCCTTGCGTACCCCCAACGGGATTCGAACCCGTGCCGCCGCCGTGAAAGGGCGGTGTCCTAGGCCGCTAGACGATGGGGGCCAGGACGCCATCCGTCGGAACATATCAGGGCAAAAATTAAGGGCCGAAGCCTGTCGTTTTTGTCCTTTCGGGTTCCTCCGAACTGGACTATAAAACTATAAGGGCAGACCCCCGGATTATCCAAAATCGGTCCTTCCCGCCGATACAAAGCCGGGCCAAGATAGGGGCGGGGCCGGGCAGAGTGGGTGCAAGATGGACTGATGGATGCCGTTGATGCCCTCAATGAGATTGCGTTCTGGCTCGAACGCGGGCTCGCCCCCACCTTCAAGATCCAGGCGTTCCGCAAGGCAGCCGGGATTATCGGCGCCCTGGACCCGGAGGAGGTCGCAGCGCGGGCACGCAACGGCAGGCTCAAGAGCATGAAGGGGATCGGCGACAGAACGTTCGAGGTCATCCGGCAGGCGGTCGACGGCGGCGTGCCCGACTATCTTGAGGATCTGCGCCAACGCGGGCAGCAACCCCTCGCGACCGGCGGCGCCGAACTGCGCTCGGCCCTCCGCGGGGACCTGCACAGCCACAGCGACTGGTCCGACGGCGGGTCCCCGATCGGACTGATGGCTGACGCCGCCCGGACGCTGGGCCGGGATTACCTCGCCCTGACGGACCACTCCCCCAACCTCAAGATTGCCAACGGCCTGAGCGCCGAACGCCTTCGGGAACAGCTGGACATTGTTGCGGACATCAACGCGGACGGCGGTGACTTCCGCCTCCTGGCCGGGATCGAGGTGGACATCCTGGAGGACGGCACCCTGGACCAGACCCCGGAGATGCTGGACCGGCTGGACATCGTGGTGGCGAGCGTCCACTCGAAGCTCCGCTCCGACCGGCGCACCATGACCGAGCGGATGCTGGGCGCCATCAATGATCCGCACACGAACGTCCTCGGCCACTGCACCGGCCGGCTGCTGCAGGGGTCGAGGGGAACCCGCCCGCAGTCCGAGTTCGACTCCGCGCGCGTGTTCGCGGCGTGCGCCGGCAATAATGTGGCCGTCGAGATCAATTCCCGCCCCGAACGGCAGGATCCGCCGGACGAGCTGATCCGGCTGGCCCTCGATGCCGGCTGTCTGTTCAGCATCGACAGCGACGCCCATGCGCCGGGCCAGCTGGATTTCCTGCAGTACGGTGCCGAGCGCGCGGCCTCGAACGGGGTACCCGCCGAGCGGATCGTCACCACCTGGCCGCTGGATCGGCTGCTGGAGTGGGCCGGAAGCGGCAAATAGCGGCCGGACAGCTGCCTTGGGCGAGGCCCCAGGGCTACCCCAGCCCGCGGATGCCCAGCCGCCCAATGCCCTGCTGCCCGCCGATGCCTAGGGCCGTGACGACGCCGGCCCTTCGGGATGCCACGGCGTGGGCCTGGGCAGCCAGCGCGGGACATTGCTGCGGTACTCCTCGTACGCCGCACCGAACTTCCGGGCCAGTGTGGGCTCCTCGTACTGCCGGACGAAAGCCACCACCGGGATGGCACCGATGCCCAGAGCCAGGAAGAGCCTCGGCTGGCCCAGCAGGAGCCCCTGCCCCGCGACGGCCGCGGCAATGGACACGTACATCGGATTCCGCACGTACCGGTAAAGGCCGCCGACCACCAGTTGCCTGGGCGGGGCAAATGGCGCGGGGGTCCCGATGCCCTCGACGGCGAAATGCACAAAGGAGTTCGCGATGACGGCAGCGCCCGCACCGATCATCATGGCGCCCGCGATCTGCGCGGGCACCCCGCCGGGGACCGGGGACTCCACTTTCCAGCGGGTCAGCAGCCACGGCACCACGCCGGCGGCGGTTGCGGGGGCGACCGCGAAGACGGCTGTGCCGATTGCTGCACGCCGTCGTTCGCTGGCCGAAGCTGGGGATGCTGTCATCCAGCAATCGTGACCCCGCCACGTCGAACGGACAAGGGCCCACCGGCCTACCCCGGGGACGGGGGATCAGCCTGAGCTTTCCCGACACTTTGCGTGGGCGCGCGATGGGCGGCGCGCGGCGGGGCGGAGCGGCGGGCGGGCGCGTGTCAGGCCAGCAGCAGCACGGCAAGGGTGACCATCACGACGGCGATGCCGGCGTCGAGCACACGCCAGGCCGTCCGGCGCCGGAACAGGGATTTCAGGAACCGCGCCCCCGCGCCGAGGGCGGTGAACCAGGCAATGCTTCCCAGGCCGGCCCCGGCGGCGAACCACCAGCGCCCGGCTTCGCCCTGGGCGGCAGCGAGGGACCCGAGCAGCAGCACCGTGTCCAGGTAGACGTGCGGGTTCAGCCAGGTGAAAGCCAGGCAGGTGCCAAGGACGGCGGCACGGCCGGCGGCGGGCTTGTCGCCGGGATCCTCCATCTGCTCCCCGCCGACCGCACGCCGGGCCGCGAGCGCCCCGTAGGCAAGGAGGAACGCGGCCCCGGCCCACCGGATCACGACCAGGGCAGCGGGCGCCCGGTCCAGGAGGATGCCGATGCCCGCAACGCCCAGCAGGATCAGCACGAGGTCCGAGACCGCGCAGACTGCCACCACCATGACGACGTGCGAGCGCTGGATGCCCTGCCGGAGGACAAAAGCGTTCTGCGCGCCGATGGCAACGATGAGGGACAGGCCGGCGGAGAGACCGGAAAACAGGGGAAGGATCACCACTCCACGGTAGGCGCCCGCCAAAGATGAAACCAGTTAAAGATTCTGCTGATACGTAAGATGGGCTAATGATGGAGATCACCCCCGAACAGGCCCGGACGCTGGCCGCGATTCTGACGCACGGGAGCTTCGACGCCGCGGCCGCGCACCTGTCCGTGACGCCGTCGGCGATCAGCCAGCGGGTCCGGGCACTCGAGACCGCCGTCGGGCGGCCGGTCCTGACCCGGGCGCGGCCGCCCGGACTCACGGAGTCCGGCGAGGCCGTGGTGCGATTCGCCCGGCAGCTGGAAATGCTCTCTGCGGACCTGGCCGAGGAACTGCAGCCGGAGCACCCCCGCGGAGGGACGCGCCTGACGCTGGTGATCAACAGCGATTCCTTGCACACCTGGGCGTTGGCCGGCCTCGCGGCGGCCAGTGACAACGTCCAGCTCGAGATCCTGCGAGAAGACCAGGAGCACTCGTTGGACCTGCTGCGCGCCGGAGCCGCCGCGGCCGCCATCACGGAAACAGCCCAGCCCATGCCCGGCTGCTCATCGAGCAAGCTGGGCACCATGCGCTATTTGCCGGTGTGCGCTCCGGACTTCGCCCGCCGCTGGTTTGGGGCGGGTGCGACCGGCGCGACCCTCGCCGCCGCTCCCGTTGTGGTCTTCGACCGCAAGGACGACCTGCAGGACCGCTGGCTGCGCCGGGTCAGCCGGGCCTCCCTGCAGCCCCCGCGCCACTATGTCCCGGCCGCCCAGGAGTTTGGCGATGCCATCCGCTGGGGCATGGGCTGGGGCATGATGCCCGAAATCGAAATCGGCGAGGACCTGCTGGCCGGCAGGCTCGAGGCCCTCGCCCCGCGAGCGCACGTGGACGTTGCCCTCTACTGGCAGCAGTGGCGGCGCGGCTCGGCAGCGCTGAACGACGTCGCGGCCGCTGTCCGGACGGCGGCGCGCGTCCTGCGCTGAGGCCATTCGGGATGTTGGCAGGATCTCGACTAGACGTGACCGATTCCCGCCAGCCGGGAGGAGGCGGGAACGGCTACATTGGCAGCATGGCAACAACCGCCGCATCCGGCCCCACTCCGTCCGCAGGCCCCCACGAAGGGTCTCCGCACGCCGCCCCCGCACCCGCCCCGCAACCCGCGCCGCCCCCTCCCGGGCAGCCGGCCACGATCAGCAGGCTCGGCATCGCCGCCGTCATCGTCACCGTGGTCCTGTGGGCCTCCGCCTTCGTGGGCATCCGCGCCGTAGGCCCGAGCTTCTCCCCTGGCTCCCTGACGCTCGGCCGGCTGGCCGTTGCCGCCGTCGTGCTGGGCCTGCTGGTGGTGCCCAAGCTCAGGGGCCTGCCCCGGGGCCGCGAGTGGTGGCCCATCCTCGCCTATGGCGTCATGTGGTTCGGAGGCTACAACGTGGCCCTGAACGCCGCCGAACACATGCTCGACGCCGGCACGGCCGCCCTGCTGATCAACGTCAACCCCATCCTGGTGGCCGTCATGGCCGGTGTGATCCTGAAGGAAGGGTTCCCGCGCTGGCTCATCATCGGCAGCCTCATCGCGTTCGGCGGCGTGGCCGTGATTGCGCTTGGTTCCGGCCAGCGGTCGACGGCGGACGTGGCCGGCGTCCTGCTCTGCCTGCTTGCGGCCGCGCTGGCCGCCGTGAGCGTAATCGTCCAAAAACCGGTGCTCCGCAAGTTCCCGGCCGCCCAGGCCACCTGGTTCGGCATCATGGTGGGCGCCCTGTGCTGCCTGCCCTTCAGCGGCCAGTTGGTCACCGAGTTGCAGTCCGCTCCCCTGCCGGCCACCCTCGGCCTGGTTTACCTGGGCATCTTCCCCACTGCGATCGCATTCACCACCTGGGCCTATGCGCTCTCGATGATTGATGCGGGACGCCTCGCGGCCACCACCTACCTGGTCCCGGGCACCACAATCCTGATCTCCTGGCTGGTCCTGGGCGAGATTCCGACCATCTGGGGCCTGGTGGGCGGCGCGATCTGCCTTGTGGGCGTGGGGCTGACCCGGCGCCGGTCCCGCTAGAGTTTGCCTATGCCCTCCTCCCTCCCGCCCGGCCTGCCGATCGTTCCGAACGGCGGGGAGGGCAGTGCCGGCGGGGACGGTGGTGACGGCCCGGACGACGGCCCCTTCCCGATGTCCGAGGCCGATTTCGAGGCCGCCGTGAGTGATGCCCTCGACCGGATCCCGCCGGATCTGGCAAAGACCATGAGCAATGTCGCGATCTTCATCGAGGACGACTACACCCCGCAGCCCGGCGAGGATCCAGACACCGTGCTGCTGGGGCTCTATGAGGGGGTGCCCCTGACCGAGCGGGACTCCTGGTGGGACGCCGGCTCGCTGCCGGACCGGATCACCATCTTCCGCCAACCCATCCTGGACATCTGCACCTCCCGGGAGGACGTGATCGAGGAAGTCACCGTCACCGTGGTGCACGAGATCGCCCACCACTTCGGCATCAGCGACGCGCGCCTGCACGAGCTCGGCTGGGGATAGCCTTGTAGGCATGGGACACGACCACAGCCACTCGCACGGCATCACTGCCACCGGCAAGCACCGCAAGCGCCTGGTCGCCGTCCTGGCCATCACGCTCGCCGTGGTGCTCGTGCAGACGATCGGTGCGGTTGTCTCCGGATCCCTGGCCCTGCTCGCCGATGCCGGACACATGCTCTCGGACGCCGCCGGCGTCTTCATCGCCCTGCTGGCCGCATGGATCGCCACCCGGCCCGCCAGCGATCTGCGCACCTACGGTTACCAGCGCGCCGAAGTTCTGGCGGCGCTGGCAAACGCACTGGTCCTGATCGTCATCTCGGTGGTCATCTTCACCGAGGCCATCCGCAGGCTCGGCACCACCCCCGAGGTCCACACCGACGTCATGCTCGCCGCGGCGGTCCTCGGCGCCGTCGCCAACCTGGTCTCCCTGCTGATCCTGCGCGGCGCCCAGAAGGAAAGCCTGAACGTCCGCGGCGCCTACCTCGAAGTCCTGGGGGATCTGCTGGGGTCCTTTGCCGTCATCGCGGCGGCGGTGGTCATCATGGTCACCGGGTTCCAGGCGGCCGACACCATTGCCTCGATCCTCATCGCCCTCATGATCCTGCCCCGGGCCTGGCACCTGCTGCGCGACGTCGTCGACGTGCTCCTCGAGGCCACGCCCAAGGGCGTGGACGTTCAGATGATCCGCGACCACATCCTTGCGGTGGACGGCGTGGTATCCGTCCACGACATCCACATCTGGACCATTACCTCCGGTGTCCCCGTCTTCTCCGCCCACGTGGTGGTGGAAGACGCAGCGCTCGGCGCCAAAGGCGCCGACCGGGTTCTGGACAAACTCACCAGCTGCCTTGGCTCCCATTTCGACACCGAACACTGCACGTTCCAGCTCGAGCCCACCACGCATTCAGAGCACGAGGCCCACCAGCACGCCTGACCGTCGGCAGGACACACCCGTCACGGACGTGGCCAAATGACACTCGTGTTGTTTATGTTATTCATGTGACTCGTGTTGCCAAAGTAGCCTTTGGCACGTAGCCTCATGCCTGCTGGGTGATCCGCAGAGGGCTTTCACGCGCCAAATCCGACCTCGCTCACTCCAGCCTGAGACTTCAGCGAGGTTGCCCATGAGTTGGATCCGATCCGGCCGCAAGACGGCTGTGCTCTGCACCGCCGTCGTCCTCCTCGGAACGCTCGCGCTCCCGGCCCAGGCCGCGCCGCTGATTTCTTCGCAGATTTCTCCGCAGGGGCGCCCGCCGCTGGAGACTGCCGGCCGGGTTCCGGCGTCGCCGGAGATCCCCTCACCGGAAGAGATCGCTGCCGCCAAGTCCAGTGCAAGCTCGACGGCGGCAGAGGTCACCAGGATCGACGGGCTTCTGGCCGACGCGTCGGCCGGCCAGGAAACCAGCCTCGCCGCATCCCTGCAAGCAAACAACGCGTACGGCGAGGCCCTCGTGGAGCTGGCCACACGCCGTGACGCGGCGGCTGTGGCGGCCGCCAGGGCTGCCGCCGCCGGGGCAGAACAGGCCAAAACCCGCAAACAGCTGGGCCAGCTGGCCGGTGACCTGTACCGCAACGGCGGGCTGAACCCGGCCCTCAGCAGCTTTGTCAGCGGCTCCGGGCGGGCCCTGGAGGATGCAGCCACGCTGGAGGCTGTAACGGCCGGACGCGCGCGGGCCTTCGAGTCCGCGGAAAACGCGGCCACGGCCGCGCAGTCCCTGACCGAAGCCGCAGCGGACGCCAACCGCGCCGCCGACGAGGCCGCCGCGACTGCCGCGGACCGCAAGGCCGACGCCGGCCGCGCCGACGCCGCCCAGCGCCAGGTCGTGGCCGATGCCAAAGCGCAGCGCAGCGCGCTCGTGGACCAGCTGGCAAGCCTGAGAAACACCACCGCGGCGCTGGAATCGGCCCGGGTGGACGCCCTCGACCGCCAGCGCCAGCAGGCTCGGCTCGCAGCACTGACCGCGGCGGCAGGCCCAGCGCTGCAGCCTGGCACGGGTTCACAGCCGGCACCGGCAGCACCGGGACGGGACGATTCAGCCGCAGGACAGCCAGCCGCTCCGGCTCCCGCCGACGTGCCGGCCCCCGCTGCAGCGCCCGCACCCGCGCCCGCACCCGCGCCCGCACCGGCCTCCGCTCCGGCTCCGGCGTCCGCGACGGATCCCGCACCGGTACCTGCTCCGGTCCCCGCACCGATTCCTGCCCCGGTCCCGGCGCCAGTACCCGTTCCGGTTCCGGCGCCGATTTCCGGCGGGTCAAACCAGACCGCGATTTCGGTGGCGCTCGGCAAGACCGGATCGCCGTTCTTCTACCAGTACGGCGGAACCGGGAGCTATGGGTTTGACTGCTCGGGCCTGGTGCAGAATGCGTTCGCCGCCGCAGGGAAGTACCTGCCCCGCACGGCCTCCCAGCAGTTCGCCCAGGCCCCCGTCCATGTCCCGCTCTCCCAGGCGCGTCCGGGCGATCTGTTCGTCTGGGGTTCGGCCCCGGGCTTCTACCACGTGGCCATCTACCTCGGCGGCGGCCGCGTGGTCCAGGCGCTGAACCCCGACGCCGGCATTACCGTGACCGATGTTGCCGCCATGTCCGGGATGCAGCTGTACGGCTACGCGGCCCGTTACTGAGACTGGCGGCTAGGAGAGCACGTCCTTGGTGATGAACCTGCCGTAGGCCAGCGCGCCGAAGACGGCGACGTAACCGCCCTGGAGGAAGGCATTGGCGGCAAAGGAATCCCAGGAAACCGGCTGCCGGAGCAGATCGCCAAAGTCCAGCCAGTAGTGGCTGAAAAGCCAGGGATGCAGCCACTCGAGTTGCGGCAGCGCGTCCAGGACCTGCGCGACGACAGAGAGCACCACGGTGGCCGCCATGGCCCCCACCGGAACATCGGTCAGGGTGGAGATGAACAGCCCGATCGCCGACAACCCCAGCAGCGAAACCGCCAGATAGGCGGCGATCAGCAGGAGCCGGACCAGGGCCTCGCCGGTGCCGATCGTGTCGCCGGAGAGCAGGGTCACCGGCCCCACGGGGAAGAGCGCCGCGCCGATTCCGGCCCCGGTCAGGGCCACCACGAGCGGGGCAACGATCACGAACACGGCCGCCCCGGCATATTTGACGATCAGCAGGCGGATCCGCCCGGCGGGAGCCACCAGCAGGTACCTCAGGGTCCCCTGTCCGGCCTCTCCGGCGATCGTGTCTCCGGCCACGACGCCGACGGTAAGGGGCAGGAACAGCGGAACGGAGACCACCATTGCCGTGACGCCCACGAACAGGCCGTTCTGGGCGATCCGGTCCAGGAAGGCCGGCCCGCGGCCTGCCGGCACGGCCGCGGAGACCCGCACCGCCACCGCGATCAGGATCGGGATGGCCGCCAGCGCGCACAACATGGCCCACGTCCTGCGGCGGCGGAACAGCACCCCGAGCTCGGACGCCAGCAGGTCACCGGTCAGGGACCCGCGCCGGACCGGCGCAGCGCCCGCCCCGCCGTCCCCGCCAGCGCCTGCGGCCGCTTCGCTGGGGCCCGGCGCCGGGGCAACTGACGGGCCGGCTGCCGGATCGCCCGCGGATGAGCTGTTACTGGACAACGTCGAACCCCTCCCCCGTCAATGCCACAAACCGGTCCTCAAGGCTGGCCTGTTCGGTCGCGAAGCCGCGGACCCGGACCCCCGCCGCCACGAGGGCCGCCACCACGGCCTCCGGCTGCACGGCCGCCCGCTCCACGGACCGGGACGATCCTCCGTCTTCCCTGGCAGCCGGAGCCCCAGGCAGTGACGCGAACAGGGCCGCGTCGATCCCGGAGCCGGCGGCACCGGAACCAGCGCCACCGGGAGTACGGCCGTCGGTGCCCAGGGTCGCGGTCAGGCCGAGGCCGGCCAGCACCTGCGCCGCAGTACCCGGATCCGGGGTCAACACGCGGATCCTTGCCTGGCCGGCCCCGCGCAGTTCCGCCAGGGTTCCCTGCGCCACAAGCCGGCCAGCGCTCATGATGGCCGCATGGGTGCAGATCTGCTCGACCTCGGCCAGCAGGTGGCTGGAGACGAACACCGTGGCGCCGTCGGCCGCGAGCGATCGCACCAGGCTCCGCACCTCACGGGTGCCCTGCGGATCCAGCCCGTTGGTGGGCTCGTCCAGCACCAGCAGTTCCCGCGGGGCGAGCAGGGCGTTGGCGATCCCCAGCCGCTGCTTCATCCCCAGCGAATAGGCCCGGACCAGCTTGTCCGCGGCGTGCGTCAAACCCACCCGTTCCAGGGCTGACTGGACGCGGGCACGCCGAGTGGCGCCCGAACCATAGGGGTCCGCGGCGTCCATGCGGCGCAGATTCGCGGCGCCGGAGAGGAAAGGGTAGAACGCCGGTCCTTCCACCAGCGCCCCGACCCGGGGCAGTACGTCATTGAGTTTGCCGGGCATCTCCTCGCCCAGCACGCGCATGGAACCTCCGGTGGCGGTGGCCAGGCCGAGCAGGAGCCTGATGGTGGTGGTCTTCCCCGAACCGTTCGGGCCCAGGAAACCAAAGACCGCGCCTTTCGGCACGGCCAGGTCGACGCCGTCGACAGCCATCTGCTGGCCGAACCGTTTGGTCAGGCCCGTGGTCTCAATGCTCAGCTCGGCCGCCGGCCCGGCGGCGCTCACGCGGCCGTCACCGGATGGTCAGGGAGCAACCGTCGGCCACCGGATACCGCACCGGACATCACTTCTGTGCGGCAGCGGCCTGGAGCCGCTCCAGTGGCACGGAGCCGGCGACGACCCGGCCGTCGTCGAGCACCAACACGTTCACCAGCGCGGTGGACAAGAGCCGGCCGCCCTGGACCGGGACGGTGGCCTGTTCGAGCAGGGCCGTGGCGTCCGACGCCGGGCCGGCCGTTCCCGCCGGGAACTCAACAACCGAGTCCCAGCCAGAGCCGGTGACGGCCGGCTTGCCGGCGCGGTCCTTGGCCGCCGGCGCTGTGGCGTTCCCGGCGTCGTTTCCGTGTTTGTGCTCCTTTACCGGAATCTCCTCGACCGTGGCGCCCGGCGGCGGGGTGAACGTGAAGACCGACGCGTCGGGGGCCCCGAGGGTCAGGCTGGTGTAGGCGACGCGGAAGGCGGGATCCGACTGTCCGCGCGCCTTGACCTCGACGCCCAGCGGCAGCCCGGTCTGGCCGTCAACGGCTACTGTGATGGACCCGACCAGCGTCGCATCGGACTTTGGTGTCAGCACCAGGTTGTAGGCGGGCCGGCCGGCTACCTGGACATCGGCGCCCACCGCCACGTCGGTGCCCGGTTCGATCTTGGCCAGAAGCATCGCGGCGAGCTGGTCGGGGGTGGCGGTGACGTCGGTGCCGGCGCTGTGACGGCCTGTGTCACCGGCGTCGTCGGCCGGGAGCTGGGCATGGGCGGCCGTGTTGTCCTTGGAGTTGTAGAACCACACGTCGTTGCCGTGGCGGATGGCGTTGCGTTCGGCCAGCCGGTCCATCACCTGGACGCGGGCGTTGTCCGGGCCGTCGCGATAAACCCGCGCGGTGTGCGGCCCCGTCAGCAGTTCGAGCCATGCCGTCCCTGACGCGTCCGGGCCGGCACCGGTCTTGGGCAGCTCAGGAAGCCCGAGCGCAGAGGACTGTTCCAGGGTTCCGGAGAGAGCGGGCTGGCGGTGCTGGGCAATCAACTGCAGCACCTGCTCCGGCGTCTTGGGCGGCAGGGGATCCCCGGCGCTGGCGGGCAGGGATCCGGCCAGCGCGCCGGCGGCAATAACGGCAGGAACGGCGGCAGCGGGCAGCCAGCGCAGCCACGTGCGCGTCATCGTGACCGCGCTCCGGAAAGAGATGTTCCAACTATCCGCGCCTGGGGAATGCGCGCTTCAGTGCAGCTCATAGGTCAACAGTACGCCTGGCCCCGGCGGCCCGGTTATCCTACTTCAGCACATTAATGGTCAGTTCCACGGCGCCCAGCAGGAACGCGAGCACGGAGGTGCCCAGGCCCGCCACGAGCAGCAGGCCGGGATGGGCCAGGCCCACCACCACCCGCCTCAGCCGCGGCCTGTCCCGCAGGAACTTCTTGGGCACGGCGCCCGGTTCCGGCGTTTGTTTCCAGCCCCGGAGCCGCCGCAGGAACCAGGCGCAGCGAATGATGAAGGCCAGCCACAGTACTGAGACCACCAGCGGGATCGCGGCCAGCAGGAGGTTGAAGCCCACCGCGGTGACCTCGCGTTCGGACGCCCCGACGAGTGACTGGAGGGTGGTTGAGATCGAGGCGCTCATGACCACGGACACGCCCCACACGAGGAAGGCGGCGATCAGGGCCAGGAAGCGGACGAAGAAGTGGCCCAGGACGGAGTCCCGGCGCGGCTTCAGGTAGCGGCGCGGGGTGGCGTGCAGAAGGGCGATGCTTGCCAGCAGCGTCGGCAGGGCGGCGAGGCCAACCAGCACGTACCAGGACCAGCCGGCCAGATCCAGGAACTCGTCGGCCACAATCAGCACCGCCCAGAACCCGGCCCACGCCCAGCCGGCCGTGAGCGGACGCCCCACGAACCACTCCGGCAGCCACGCGTCCGGGTCCACGGGCGCGGGGGCGTCAGTCGCGGGCGCGGGGGCTCCGGGCGCGGGGCTTGCGGGCGGCCGGGTGTCAGGCGCCGGTATGCCCGCCGCGGGAACTCCGGCGCTCCCGGGCTCCCGGCCCTCGGAGCCGCGCACTTCGCTCATGGCCCCACTGTAGCGAGCCGGCCGACACCATGGTGCGGAGCCCGCCGCCGCGGGCGGCCCGGCACGAATTGGCCGGCGTCAGAGTGGCGGCGTCAGGGTGCCGGCGACGTTGACGGCGTCACGGTGCCGGCGGCGCCGTCGACCGTAATGCTGTGGCCCGTGGCGATCCTCGACGTCGCGTCGGGGACCCCCACCACTGCGGGGATCCCGTATTCCCGGGCGACGACGGCGCCGTGGGAGTTGGGCCCGCCCATTTCCATCACGAGGCCGCCGGCTGTCAGGAACAACGGCGTCCAGCCCGGATCGGTGGACGGCGCCACGACGATCTCGCCCGGTTCCAGGTGCGCGCCCTGGGGGTCCAGGATCACCCGGGCCCGGGCAGTGATGGTGCCGGCCGAAGCCGGCGTGCCGGAGAGCCGCCCCGCGCCGCCGTCAGAACCCGCCGGCCCCCTTCCGCCGGCTGTGGTCTGCACCGCCTCGGGCTCGGTGCCGTCCGAGAGCAGCACGCGGGGAATGTGCCGGCGGCCCAGTTCGGCCGCGTAAGCCTCCCGGCGCCGTGCCACGAGCCCCTGCAGCGCGGCGCCGCCGAGCCCCCGGTGCGCGTCAGCCAGGTCGAGGAAGAAGATATCGTCCGCCGCATCGATGGCCCCGGCCGCGGCGAGTTCGGCCCCGACGGCTGCGAGCTGCTGCCGGACGGCGCCGAGCGCTTCCACGAGGTGGTACTTGGGCAGCTCACGCAGCCCGGCGAACATCCGGGTCCGCCGCAGCGCGGCCCGCGCGAGTGCACCGCGAAGGCGGCTGCGCTGCCCCGCCGCTGCCACCAGCCGTGCCACCTGCGCCTCCGCCTCGCGGGCCGCCTTGCCGAACTGCCGGTCCGGGGCGAGCGCAGGATCATCCATGCGCAGATAGTTGGCCAGAACCCCGAGGATGTGGGTTGGGTCATCAGACCAGCGGGGCATGCCGACGTCGATCTCCGCCACGGCGCGGTGGCCGTACCGGCCCAGGAAGTCCCGCAGCCCGGATTGCACGACGCCGGGCAGGTCCGCCGCCCGGTAACGCCGGGCTATCTCGGGCAATGCGGCTTCCCCGAACACCGCCGCCGACGCCGGGTCGTTGCGGATGGCAGTAGCCAGCGACCACAGGTCCAGGTCCATTTCGGTGGTCACGTTGTTGGGCAGCCCCCGCAGGACTTCCTGCAGCGCCCCGTTCCCGGGTTTCCCGGCGAGTTTTCCGGCCACGGCCAGCAAGGCGAACCCCAGGGCGGGCAGCGGCAGGATCGCGGGAACCACGGCAAAGACATGCTGGCCAAGGATCCGCTCGACGTGGTCCAGACGCTCCGTGGCGGTGGCGCCGGCGGGCACCGCGAGTGCCGCGCGGAGCTGTTCGCCCACACGGTCTGCCCGGCGCAGTGCCGCCTCGGGCCGGATGAGGCCGCGGATCAAGGTCTCCGGGACCTTCGCCCGCGCCGCCACCGGAGCGACGTGGCGCAGGAGTGGCCACGGCGATCCTATGGTCACGGAGAATCTGGGATCGTCGAACAGGTTGCGCAGCACGGCCGCGGAGCGCGCCTCCATGATGTCGAATACCCGGGGGACGATTGCGCGTCCGGCCTTGCTCCGGACTACGGGCGTGAGGTCGAAGAATATGCGCTGGCCGGCTTCCGCATACGGCGCGGGCCCGTCACGGGGCACCGGCACCGGGAAATGCGCCGCCCCCGCGACCGAGGACGCAATCAGCCGGATGCCGGCGAGGCCCATCGGGGTCAGGGGCCTGGTCAGCCCCTGGGCCAGGCTGAAGCATAAATACACGCGCGGCGTCGGCCCGGAGGGAGGCCGGTCCGGCATCGGATAGAGCGTGGTGATGGGCCTGGACTGCGTCAGCCACACGGCACCGTCCCGGCCGATGGCCCATTCGAGGTCCTGCGGCGAGCCGAAGTGCACCTCCGCGCGTCGGCCCAGGAGCTCCAGTGCCGCCAGTTGGGCGTCGTCCAGGCTGGGCGCCAGCCCGGCGTCAGGTTGCGCCACCCGCTCGGTGCCGCCGCCGGGCAGTGGACGGATGAGCATGCCCTTGTCCCCAATTCGTCGCTCGAGGATCCGTCCCGTGGTGCCGTCGAGCACGAAGTGGTCAGGGTTGACCGCCCCGGACACCACGGCCTCCCCCAGCCCCGGGCTGGCGTCGATGACGGCCTCGTGCCGCCGGCCGGTCACGGGATTGGCTGTGAACAGCACCCCGGCCACGGCCGCGTCCACCATGCGCTGGACCACCACGGCGAGGGACACCGCCGAGGGCTCAATCCCCTGCACCGCGCGGTAGGTCACCGCGCGGTCTGTCCACAGCGAGGCCCAGCACCGGCGGACGGCAGCCAGCACGGCATCCGCGCCCACCACGTTCAGGAAAGTGTCCTGCTGGCCGGCGAAGCTGGCAAACGGCAGGTCTTCGGCGGTCGCGGAGGACCGCACGGCGACCGCCGTGTCGGTGCCCAGCGCCGCGTAGGCGGCGCGCACGGCGGCGTCGATGTCGGCGGGGACATCGGCGTCGAGCACCAGCGCGCGGGCCTTCGCCGCAAGCGCAGCCAGCCCCGCCAGGTCGTCGGGGGCTGTTGCGGCGAGGGCGCGGTGCACGTCCGCCAGCGCCGGGGATGCCGTGGCGTCCAGATACGCACTGGTGGTCAGGCAGAAGCCGGCGGGCACCGGCAGGCCGGCGCGTGCCAGTCCGCCCAGGTTCGCCGCCTTCCCGCCGACGGTGGCGAGCATGTCCGGGCCAAGGCGTTCTAGGGCCAGGACCGGCCCGCCCTCGGCAGGGTCCGGCGTCCCGGGGTGCTCCATCCGTTAACCGTCCTTCCGACGCCGGGCCCGTCGCCTCGGGATTCTAGGAGTCGCCGAGCATCGGGCCGAAGCTGGCTCTGTCCGCCAGCCGCGGGTCGTCGCGGTCCGGCACCACCATGACCGGCCCCTTGGCGTGGTGGAGGACGCCGTCGGACGTGGAGCCCAGCAGCATTCCGGTGAATCCGCCGCGCCCTCGGGTGCCGACCACCACGAGCTCCACGTGCCGGCTGGCGTCGACGAGGATGTCGACGGGCGAGCCGTCCACGAGCTGCGTCTCCACCTGCAGGGCGGGGAAGTGGCTCCGCAGCCAGGCCACGCCGGCGTCGAGCTGGACCTTGATGTCGGCGAACAGTGCGTCGCGGTCCATCGGGGTGGGCACCCATGCCAGCGAGCCGGTGTACTGCGGCACCGCGCACACCACGCGGAGCCGGGCGGAGAGCCGCTCGGCCTGCGCTGCGGCCTCCAGCACGGCGACGCGGGCCTGCTCGGAACCGTCGACGCCGACGACCACGACGTTCTCCACCGGCTGGCTGCCCGACTTGGCCCGTTCGGCGAGGACGTGCTTGTCGTCTGTGGTTTCGCCCAGGCGGTCCGCGCAGATCAGCGGCACAGTCACGGTGGGGCACTTCGAGTGGGCGGGCAGCGCGCTGCTGACGGAGCCGAGCAGCCGGCCCACGAAGCCACCGCGGCCGCGGGTGCCGAAGACCAGAAGCTCCGCGGTTTCGCTGATTTCCAGCAGCACGCCGGACGCGTCCCCGTTTTCGACGGACGCGTCGACGTCGATGTTGTAGAAGGCGATCTTGTCCATGGCGTGCTTGAGGATGGCTTCGGCGCCCTCGCGGATCACGGAGTCGTCCACCGTGGCGTAGCCGCCGTCGAGCCCGGAAGCGGCGAAGATCGGAACGGAATAGGCGGTCACGATGTGCAGCGGGCGGCGGCGGCGCTCCGCCTCACGGGCCGCCCACACCAAGGCGCAGTGGCTGTGGTCCGAGCCGTCCACTCCCACGACGATTCCGCGGGGCGGCGCCGGCTCGCCACCGGTCTCCCATGCCGGGTCCGGATGCACCTGTTCACGGCCCATAGGGTCCGCCTCCTCGCGATTCTTGCCTGATGTTGCGGCTATTCTGCCAGAAGTACTGCCGCCCGGCGTCCACCGGCGAGGCGACCCGGAATCTGCGTGCAGGAACCCCTGATTTTCCTCACTATTCTCGGTTAACTGCGAACATTCAAGACGGCGGCAAGGCGCCCCCGGCCGCCCGCGGCGGAAGGATTTACGCAGAATTAACACGCCGTTTCCTGACCCGGAAATTCAGGCTTTTGACCCGGTTTCCGCTGGAGCGGGAGCACGGAAACCGCCGGAATCCGGCACCACAGCCAATGTCCTACCTCCCCTATCCACGGGCGGGAATCTTAGGTATCCTTCGAGGCATTGCTGAACCGAGACTGGTGTTCCAGAAAGCAGCCGCTGGGGCTGTGGAACCAGGCACGGGTTGGCGTCCGGGGTTTCCCCCGTGACTCGCACCATTTCAAGGAGGTACCCTGCAGTGTCGAGCATGCCTTTGTACGGCGGGATTGAGCGGACCACCGCCGTAGTCATCGGGACGGGGCTCTCCGGCCTGGCTGTGGCCAGCGAGCTCCAGCGCCGGGGCGTTGCGTCCATCATTGTGGACGGGCTCGACCTCCTGGGTGCCGGCCATCCGGCCAACACCTCCTCGCTCCAGCGCTGCGACGCGGCGGACGCCGCCAGCCTGAGGGAGCGCAACGAAATCCTGCGGCACCTGCGCAACTACGCCGCAAGCCACAAGCTCGACGTGCGGAACAACATCCGGGCCCTGCAGCTGGACCTTCTGGAGGCCGGCACGGACGGCTCACCCACGGAGAAGTGGGCCGTCCAGACCCCGGGCGGCGTCCTGCTGGCCGACCACCTTGTCCTGACCCGCTGCGCCCACAGCCAGCTGCGCCGGATGCTCTCGGAACTTGGCATGGCAGCCGGGCAGAATCTCATGGCGGCGATGCATGCCCTGGGTATGTACCTCGTGGGGGTGGGCGAGCTCATTACCCCGACGCCCAAGGAAGTCCTGCGCCAGGCCAAAGTGGTGGGACAGGCAATCTCGGCCAAGGTCCACCCGAACGGGATCCCCGCGCTGCTGCCCGGCGGCTTTGCCCTGGCCGCCCCCGCCTAGCAGCGCTTTGGCCGCGTTGCCGGAGTTGCATTGGCTTGTTTCAGCCTTCGGTGTCGCCGCCCTCGTCCGGTGTGAGGCGGCGTTTCGCCATCAGGCCCAGGGCCACCAGGATGCCGACCCCGACGGCGACGAAGACCATGACGCTCCAGGGAAACTGCTGCGACCCGGCCGGCGCAGGGGCAGGCGCGGGCGTGGTCCCCGGCTGGGCGGTGCCCATCGTGGGGACCGCGGCAGCCGCCGTCGTGCCTGCCGCAGCCGCCGTCGCTGTGAAGGTGAAGCTGCCCTCGATCGGGTGGCCGTCGGAACTGGCCACCCGCCAATGCACGGTGTACTGCCCCCTAGGGGCGCCGGACTTCAGCTTCTGCGCAGCGACGTTGTCCACGATTTCCACGGGACCGTCCGACCAGTTGGCGCCGGTGGCATCATTGACCACAATCTGCGACCCCAGGGCGAGCGGATTGTGGTTGAACGTGACCGAGACCTGCTCCGGCGGTGCCGCGACGGTTGCTCCGGCAGCCGGGCTGGTGGACTCCGCGGAGTCGTGCGCCGACGCCGGGCTCACTGCTCCCAGCAGGACGGCCACAAGGACGACGGCGCCCAGCAGGGCACTGCGAAGCTGGCGGATACGGCGCATGGGCAGGCTACTCCTAGTGTTGGCTTCCTTACAGACTAGGCGAAAACGCAGGGTTGGCCCTCGGGCGCCAAATAAGATATATGCAACACCCATCACTCCCGGAGGACTAATGCAAGACCTAATGCTCAAGCAGGGCTCGGCACTCGACCGGTATTTCAAGATATCCGAGCGGGGGTCGAACGTCTCGCGCGAGATCCGCGGAGGGTTCGCCACGTTCTTCGCCATGAGCTACATCGTGGTGCTGAATCCGCTGATCCTCTCCGGGCCGGACTCCTCGGGCGCCACGCTGGGCTTCCCCGCCGTCGCCGCCGTCACCGCGTTCGTGGCCGGCATCCTGACCATCCTCATGGGCGCGTGGGCCAAGCATCCCTTCGCCCTGGCCACCGGGCTCGGCGTCAACGCATTCGTCGCCGTCACGGTGGCCACGAACCCCGGCCTGACCTGGCCGGACATGATGGGCCTGGTGATGCTCTCGGGCATCACCATGCTGATCCTGGTCCTCACCGGCTTCCGGACGGCCGTGTTCAAGGCCGTACCCGAGGGGCTGAAGACCGCGATCGTGGTGGGCATCGGCCTGTTCATCGCCCTGATCGGTCTCGTCAACGCGGGCTTCGTGCGCCGCGTCCCCGATGTCGCCGGCACCACCGTCCCGGTCGGCCTGGGCTTCGACGGCAAGCTCCTGGGCTGGCCGACGTTCGTGTTCGTCTTCGGCCTGATCCTGACCATCGCGCTGGTGGTCCGCAAGGTCAAGGGCGCCATCCTGATCGGCATCGTGGCCTCGACCATCCTATCCGTGATCCTGGAATCCATCCTGCACATCGGGCCCAGCTTTGACGGCAAGAACCACGACCCGCAGGGCTGGTCCCTCGTGGCACCGCAGTTCTCCGAGTGGGCGGCCCCGGACCTGTCCCTGATCGGCAAGGCCAACCCCTTCGGCGCCTTTGAACACCTCGGCTTCGTCGCGGCGACCCTGCTGGCGTTCGTGATCCTGCTCAGCATCTTCTTCGATGCCATGGGCACGATGGTTGGCCTGGCCACCGAGGCCGGCACCATCGACAAGGACGGCAACATCCCCGACGTCGACCGCGTGCTGCAGGTGGACGCCCTGGGCGCGATCATCGGCGGCGGCGCCTCCGTCTCCTCGAACCAGATCTACGTCGAGTCCGGTGCCGGCATCGGCGAAGGCGCACGCACCGGCCTGGCCTCCGTCGTCACCGGCCTGCTGTTCCTCGTGGCGATGTTCTTCACCCCGCTGATCAACCTCGTGCCGTTCGAGGCCGTGGCCCCCGCTCTCGTGGTCGTCGGCTTCATGATGGTCTCCCAGGTGGGCAAGATCGACTGGCAGGACTGGGGCATCGCGATTCCGGCCTTCCTGACCTTCACCCTCATGCCGTTCACGTACTCGATCGCCAACGGCCTGGGCGCTGGCTTCATCAGCTTCGTGCTGATCCGCCTGTTCGAGGGCCGGGCCCGCGAGGTGCACCCGCTCATGTGGGCCGTGGCGTCCGCGTTCCTGCTCTTCTTCGCGATCGGCCCGATCGAGGCCGCCCTGGGGATCCACTAACGCAGCCCCGCCCGCGGTCACGCCCGCCGGGTGGGCCACGCCCACCCGGCGTGGCCCACCCGGCGCTGCTTAACCGTTGTTAAGCTCAGTTTCCGGGATTCCGGACAGTCCGACGGCGGCCCGGCTGGTTTTCCGGCCCGGGCTGCGGTGAGCTAGGGGCATGGTTTCTCCCGCGCTCCCCGTTGATGTCCCGCCCCAGCCCTGGACCGGCAGGTTCGACGGCGACGGCGACGAGCACCGGCGCTGGTGGCAGGGGGTGACCCCCTACGCTCCCGGCACGGTTCCGGCGGGTGTCCCTGCTGCGCGCCCCGCCGTCATCCTCGGCTTCGGCAGCGACGCCGGGGTGCGGCGCAACAAGGGCCGGACCGGCGCCGCAGCCGCCCCCGCCGCCATCCGGGCCGCGCTCGGCCCGCTCGCGTTCCACCTGACGCGGGCCGTGCACGACGCCGGCGACGTCACCGTGGCCGGGGACGCGCTCGAGGCAGGACAGGCACGCGCCGGGCTCGCGATCACCAGTCTGCTCGACGCCGGCGGGCTTCCCGTGGTGCTCGGCGGCGGGCACGAGACCGCCTTTGCCAGCTATCTCGGCGTGGCCGGGTCGGCGGCCGTGCGCGAGGGCCTGAGCGTCGGCGTGCTGAATCTCGATGCGCACTTCGACCTCCGCGATGAGCCGGTGCCCAGCTCCGGCACGCCGTTCCTCCAGATGGCCCGCGCCGAAGCAGCCGCCGGCCGCGAGCTGCGCTACGCCGTCGTCGGGATTTCCGAGCCGAACAACACCCGTACGCTGTTCCGGACGGCAGACGAGCTCGGCGTGGACTACCTGGTGGACGAGGACTGCTCGGCGGACGCCGCGCACGCGTTTGTGGCAGCCTTCCTGGCACAGGTGGACGCGGTGTACCTGACCATCGACCTGGACGTGCTGCCGGCCTCCGTGGCCCCCGGGGTGAGCGCTCCCGCGGCCTTTGGTGTGCCGCTGCCGGTGATCAGCGCCGTGTGCCGCCAGGTGGCCGCGAGCGGGAAGCTCCTGCATCTGGATATCGCCGAGCTGAACCCGGAGTTCGACATCGACGGCCGCACCGCCAAAGTGGCCGCCCGGCTGGTCAATACGTTGCTGGGATAGGCGGCGGCCCGGACGTCAGGGTCTGTGCGAGCAGGGCCTGGGCGGACCAACGCATCGACGCCACAGCCTGTTCCTGCGTGAGACCGCCGATGTCCGTCAGCCAGACGAGGGCCTCAATCCCGATGGCACTGCGGATGGCCAGCGCTAGCGCCCGGATTTCAGGTCCCGACAGCTTCCCCTGGAGCGGCGCGAGTGCTTCCTCAAGCCAGGCGATCGCGCGCCCCTGCCGCAGCGGCAAGTCCGACTTTCCGCGGTCACGTTCCAGGGACAGCCTGAGCATGGTCCGCTGCTGCGCCTCGGTGGAGAGGATCAGCCTTGTGAACTCCAGCACGACGGCGTCGAGCCGCTCCGCTGGATCCTCGGGGGCATCCGCCGGCAGCAGGGACTGCCGGGCCGTTTCCGGGTGGGCTGCGGCGAGCAATTCCCGCTGGCTCGGGAAGTAGCGGTAGGCCGTGCTCCGGGCAATCCCGGCCGCTGCCGCGGTGCCGTCAACGGTGGGGGCGACCCCGTCCGCGACGGCCTCGCGGGCTGCAGCCAACAGGGCCTCAAAAGTGCGGCGCTTCTGCCCCGTCCGGCCGGCGTCCTGATAGGGGGTTGACATGGATCTCATGGTACCCGAGTCTTGTCATGGGACACGCGTCCCATGTAGTCCTCGGCGAAGGGGCGATCTTATGGAAACGGCCAACAACCCGGCAGCCATCATCCGCGCGGAAGACCAGGGCGAGCGCCGATGGTTTTTCGGCGGCGGAGTCCACACCTGGAAGGCCAGGGCGGAAGAGACCGCCGGGGCCTTCCTGCTGTTCGAGGACCAGATGTCCGGCGGGAAAATGACACCGCTGCACAGCCACCCCGATTCGGATGAAACCATGTACATCCTGGACGGCGAGATCCTCGTGCATATGGACGGGAGAGAGCACCGGATCGGCCCCGGCGGACTGGCCGTGGCCCCGCGGGGCGTTCCACACGCCTTCATGGTGGTCTCCGACTCCGCCCGGATGCTTTGCCTGCACACCCCCGGATGCTGCGAGGCCTTTTACTGGGACGCGAGCATACCCCTCTCCCCCGGCAACGATGCCGGGGACCCTGCCGGCGAATCCGTCGCGCCGGGCCTGGTTGACTTTGGCAGAGTCCAGGAGTCGGCACGTAAAAACGGCGGGATCGTGCTGCTGGGTCCGCCGCCGTTCACTGGGCACTGACAGCACCGCGCCCACATCTGGGCCCTGGGCCCTGAAACGCAGAAAGTCCCCGCCGTGGCGGGGACTTTCTGGTGAAAACGCTCAGCCTAGCTGCGGCGGACCTGCACGCCGTCGGACTGCAGGAAAAGCTGCGTTTCGGACGGCCCCGCGGGGACCAGCCAGAGCACATTCCCGCTTACCGAGACCTCTTCGACCTCACCGGCCGCAATGACCTGTGCGTGCTTGACAATTTCGACGCGTTCGCCGACCCGAAGGCCGCTCCAGTCGGAAACCGTAGCTGCGGATGCAAGGCGCCTGGACAGTACCGTGCCGCGTGCTTTCATAGAACTTCTACCCCTTTGTATGTGTTCTTTGCCACAACTTCGTTGGTGTGGACTCTCCATTTGTACTACAGTTCCCGGGCCCCCGCCGTCCGTGTCGCCAAAGATTTCGGGGGCGCCGGGAATTGTTCAGCTGCCCTGCATTTTGTTTCTTCTCAGGCGAGATTTCCGACGGCGGATTCGGCCGCCGCCCGGACCTTGCCCGAGGCCACGAGGACATCCGCCGCTTCGAGCTCCGGTGACAGGAACCTGTCGGTGCCCGGACCGTCGACGACGTCGCGCAGCGCGGCGATCACGGCCGCGCCCGCAGGTCCCGGCGTGAGTTCGCCGCCGGAGAGCTGGGTGCGGATGTCCAGCGCCCGGGCCGAGGTCACCAGTTCGATCGCCAGGACCCGGCGCAGGTTCTCCACCGAGCGGCGGAGCTTGCGGGCCGCGTGCCAGCCCATGGAGACGTGGTCCTCCTGCATCGCCGAGCTCGGGATCGAGTCCACCGACGCCGGGACGGCCAGCCGCTTGTTGTCCGAGACCAGGCCGGCCTGCGTGTACTGGGCGATCATGAGGCCCGAGTCGACGCCGGGGTCCGAGGCCAGGAAGGCGGGCAGCCCGTGCGAGCGGGCCGGGTCCAGCATCCGGTCGGTCCGGCGCTCGGCGATGGAGCTCAGGTCCGCGACGGCGATCGCCAGGAAGTCCAGCACGTAGGCCACCGGGGCGCCGTGGAAGTTGCCGTTGGAGCTGACACGGCCGTCGGGCAGGACCACCGGGTTGTCGATCGCGGAGGCCAGTTCGCGGGAGGCGACCAGGGCGGCATGGTCCACGGTGTCGCGGACGGCGCCGGCCACCTGGGGTGCGCAGCGCAGCGAGTAGGCGTCCTGGACCTTGGTGTCGTTGATCCGGTGCGAGGCCACGATCGGGGAGTTGGACAGCACACGGAGCATGTTGTCCGCGGCGGCGGCCTGGCCCGGGTGCGGGCGCAGCGCCGCGTGCAGCTCCGGCAGGAACACCTGGTCGGTGCCGAGCAGCGCCTCGACGCTGAGCGCGGCGGTGATGTCCGCCGTCGTAAGCAGCTGGCGGATGTCCGCGATGGCCATCAGCAGCATGCCGAGCATGCCCTCGGTGCCGTTGACGAGGGCCAGGCCCTCCTTTTCGGCCAGCGTGACGGGTTCGATGCCGTGCGCGGCGAGGAGCTCGGCGACCGGGCGGGCATCCTTGCTCCCGTACAGTGTGCCGTCGGGGCCGGTCGCCTCGCCTTCGCCCATCAGGACCAGGGCGCAGTGGGACAGCGGCGCGAGGTCGCCCGAGCAGCCAAGGGAGCCGAATTCGCGGACCACCGGGGTGATGCCGGCGTTGAGCACGTCCACCATGGTCTGCAGCACCACCGGGCGGACGCCGGTGCGGCCGGAAGCAAGGGTCTTGGCGCGCAGGAACATGATGCCGCGGACCACTTCGCGTTCCACGGCCGGGCCCATGCCGGCGGCGTGGCTGCGGATCAGGGATTTCTGCAGCTGGGTGCGCAGCTCGTTGGGGATGTGCCGGTTGGCCAGCGCCCCGAAGCCGGTGGAGATCCCGTAGGCCGGGACCTCGCTGTGGGCGAGGTCGTCGATGTGGGCACGGACCTTGGCGACGGCGTCCAGGGCGTCCTGGGCGATGGTGACGTGGGCGTCGTGGCGGGCGACGGCGACGACGTCTTCGGGGGTGACACCACTGGAGCCGAGGGTGACGGTGAGCGGTGAATGCGTGGTGATAGTCATGGTGAAGTCCTACTTCGTTTCGTTCATCGGGATGCGGACGCCGCGTTCCTTGGCGACTTCGACGGCGCGGTCGTAGCCGGCGTCGGCGTGGCGGATGACGCCCATGCCGGGATCGTTGGTCAGGAGGCGCGCGAGCTTTTCCGCGGCGAGGTCGGTGCCGTCGGCAACGGAGACCTGGCCGGCGTGGATGGAGCGGCCGATGCCGACCCCGCCGCCGTGGTGGATGGAAACCCAGGTGGCGCCGGAGGCCGTGTTGAGAAGGGCGTTGAGCAGCGGCCAGTCGGCGATCGCGTCGGAGCCGTCGGCCATGGCCTCGGTCTCGCGGTACGGGGAGGCGACGGAGCCGGAGTCGAGGTGGTCGCGGCCGATCACGATGGGCGCCTTGACCTTGCCCTCCTTGACGAGCTGGTTGAACAGCAGGCCGGCCTTGGCGCGTTCGCCATAGCCGAGCCAGCAGATGCGGGCGGGCAAGCCTTCGAACTCGACCCGTTCGGCGGCGGCATCGAGCCAGCGGTGCAGGTGCTTGTTCTCGGGGAAGAGCTCTTTGATGGCCTTGTCCGTGACTGCGATGTCCTCGGGGTCGCCGGAGAGGGCCACCCAGCGGAACGGGCCGAGGCCCTCGCAGAACAGCGGCCGGATGTAGGCCGGGACGAAGCCGGGGAATTCGAAGGCGCGGTTGTAGCCGCCCTTGCGGGCCTCGTCGCGGATGGAGTTGCCGTAGTCGAAGACCTCGGCGCCGGCGTCCTGGAACTCGACCATCGCCTGGACGTGCTTGGCCATCGAGGCCTGGGCCTTCTTGGTGAAGCCCTCGGGATCTGCCGCGGCCTCGCTGTGCCATTCCTCCACCGTGATGCCCTCGGGCAGGTAGCTCAGGGGGTCGTGCGCGGAGGTCTGGTCCGTGACGATGTCGACTGTGAGCTCGCCGGCGTTGTGGCGGCGCAGGATCTCGGGGAAGATCTCCGCGGCGTTGCCGACGTAGCCCACGGACCAGCCGCGGCGTTCTTCCTTGGCCTTCAGGACCTTGGCGATCGCGGCGTCGAGATCAGTTTCGACCTCGTCGAGGTAGCGCTTCCCGGCCCGGCGGCGCAGGCGGGTCTCGTCGACGTCGACAATCAGGCAGGCGCCGTCGTTCAGGGTGACGGCGAGCGGCTGGGCGCCGCCCATGCCGCCGCAGCCGCCGGTGAGGGTCAGGGTGCCGGCGAGCGTGCCGTTCTCGTCCCCGGTGAGCTTACGGGCGATCGCGGCGAAGGTCTCGAAGGTGCCCTGCAGGATGCCCTGGGTGCCGATATAGATCCAGGACCCGGCGGTCATCTGGCCGTACATCATCAGGCCCTCGGCCTCGAGCCGGCGGAACTCGGGCCAGTTCGCCCAGTCGCCGACGAGGTTGGAGTTGGCCAGCAGCACGCGCGGTGCCCATTCGTTGGTGCGGAAGACGCCGACCGGCTTGCCGGACTGGACCAGCAGGGTCTCGTCCTTTTCCATGGTTTCCAGGGTGCGGGTGATGGCGTCGAACGCGGCCCAGGACCGGACGGCGCGGCCGGTGCCGCCGTAGACCACCAGGTCATCGGGGCGCTCGGCGACCTCGGGATCGAGGTTGTTCATGAGCATGCGCAGCGGGGCTTCCGTCTGCCAGCTCTTGGCGGTGAGCTCGGTGCCGCGGGCTGCTTTGACCGGGCGGGCACCGGTGGTGAAATCGGCGGGTGCCATGAGGGTCTCCTTTGTCGCTGGATATGTGGCCGGATGATGTCTGTTCGGACTGGTGTCCTGGTGTATCCGGAGGAATGAGGTTCTGTATCAACTAAAGCCCCTTCGCGGCCGCGGAAACAGGCCTGCCGGAGGGGTGCTGTCCGGGATTCCAGACCCTTCCCCTCCCCCGTTGCGCTATCACTTCCGGTTGCCAAAAAGGGCGAATGGGAGCCCTAGGTGACAGCGCAACCGGGGGTGGGGTGGGATGGGGCAACCGGTCAGGCGGGGCGGCCGTGGATCCGGACCGAGAGCTCGTTGGCGACCTTCTGGACCCGGGCGGCCAGGACCGGCCACTGATCCGCGGGCAGCTTGTCCTCCAGGAACGTCACGGCGACGGCGGCGGTGGGCCACCCCACGTGGTCGGTCACGGCGGCGGCGATCGAACCGAATCCGGGCGTGACCTCGCCGTGTTCGGTGGCGTAGCCGCGCTGGCGGACCTGGTCCAGATGCGAAGACAGCGCGGAGTACTTCATGATGGGCGATTCGGTTTCGTGCCGGGCCGTGAAGGCGGCAGCGTTCGGGTACAGCGCCCGCACCTGCGACTTCGGCAGCGCGGCGAGGATGGCCCGCCCGCTGGCCGTGAGATGGCTGGGCAGCCGGACGCCGACGTCGGTCACCAGGGACGGCCGGTTCTTGGCCCGCTCCTCCACGATGTAGAGCACGTCGCGGCCGTGCAGCACCGCCAGGTGCGCGCTTTCGCCGATCACGTCCACGAGCGAGGCGAGCATCGGCCGGCCCAGCCGGGACAGCGGCTCCTGCCGGGAGTAGGCCGAGCTGAGTTCGAATGCGCTGATGCCCAGGCCGTAGCGCTGCTCCTCGTGCAGGTGCAGCACGAAGCCGTTCGCCTCCATCACCCCGAGCAGGTGGTAGACGCTGGAGCGCGGCAGTCCCAGCGCGGTGGCAATGTTCGACGCCGCCATCGGCCCGCGCCGGGAGGCCAGCAGCTTGAGGATGCGCAGCGTGTTCTCGGCGGCCGGCACCTTCGACGCCGCCTTGGTTCCGGCGGCCCGGTGGACGGCCTTGGGCGCGGGTGTGTCAGGCGCTGCGGACAAAGTCGCGGCGGACTGCGCCGGAGTCGCGTCGGTCGCAGCCGACAAAGTCTCGGCGGCGGGGCTCACGGCAGTACTGGTGGGTGGCATGGATCCTCTTCAGGGTCGGTGGTGTCCGGTATCCCGTACTTAAGCATGCGCCCGGCGACGGTAAACCGACAGCCTCGCACAGGAACGGCTGTCTGGAATGCCGGACAAAGGCCACATACCTGCGGCGGGCCTTCCGCCCCTAGCCCGGCCAGCCCCCCGGTGTTCCGATGAATGTGGGCGCCGGCTTCCCCGTGGTATGCCCGGTCATTGGAACCAGCCCGTCGCCGGCTGAGCCCCATGCGGGATGGTTCCGGAGGGAAGGCACAGACGTGGATGCAGCACTGTCGGGCAGGGTCGCCCTGGTTGCCGGGGCCACGCGCGGCGCCGGCCGCGGCACCGCCGTCGCCCTCGGCGAGGCAGGAGCGGTGGTGTACTGCACCGGCCGCACGACCTCCCGCCACCGTTCGGACTACAACCGGCCCGAGACGATCGAGGAGACGTCCGGGCTTGTCAGCACCGCTGGCGGCACTGGAATCGCCATCGAGGTCGATCACCGCCAGGCTGCGGAGGTGGAAGCCCTCGTGCAGCGGATCGACGCCGAGCAGGGCCGCCTGGACATCCTTGTCAACGACATCTGGGGCGGCGAGGACTTCATCGAATGGAACACCCCGCTCTGGGCCCACGATCTGAATGCCGGACTGCAGATGCTCCACCTCGGTCTGGACACCCACCTCATCACAAGCCACTTCGCGCTGCCGCTGCTCACCCGCCGCCCCGGCGGCCTGGTGGTGGAGATGACCGACGGCACCCGCGAGTACAACGCACAGCACTACCGGGTCTCCGTCTTTTACGACCTCGTCAAGACCGCGGTGCTCCGCCTGGCGTTCAGCCAGGCGGAGGAGCTGAGATCCTCCGGCTGCGCGGCGGTGGCGCTGACGCCCGGCTGGATGCGTTCGGAGATGATGCTCGAACACTTTGGCGTCACCGAGGCAAACTGGCGGGAGGCCGCCGGGACGCAGCCGCACTTTGCCGCGATCTCGGAAAGCCCGCTGTTCGTCGGGCGTGCGGTCGCGGCCCTGGCGGCGGACCCCCACGTGTTCAGCCGCACGGGCGGCTCGTATTCGTCCGGCGCGCTGGCCCGCGAGTACGGCTTCACCGACACCGACGGCTCGCAGCCGGACTGCTGGAGGTACCTCGTGGAGGTCCAGGAAGCAGGACTCGACGCCGACGCCGCCGGATACCGCTGACATCCGGCCGTTCCGTGTCACGGACAACCGGCGGCGGGAAAGACTACGATCGGGTTCATGAAGCACACGTGGGAAACTTCCGCGGACGGCATCATGGCTCTTCCGTCCGGCCGGCTCATTCGTGGGCGCGGCCTGCACTATCCGCTTCCGGCCGGGCCGTTTCCCGAGTTCGGCGTGTACCTGCTGGGCAAGCAGCCGCCGCCCGTGGGGTGGGAGTCCCGATGGGTGCCCTGGCCCGACCTTCGGCTGCCGGTCGACCAGCCGGATGCCCTCGAGGCGTTCCGGGAGGCCTGGCGCCGGGCCGAGACCGAACGGGTTGAAGTGGCCTGCTGGCGCGGGATCGGCAGGACCGGCACCGCACTGGCCTGCATCGCGATCCTGGACGGAGTCCCGCCCGGCCAGGCAGTGTCCTACGTCCGCCGCCAGTACCGGCGCCGGACAGTGGAAACTCCCTGGCAGCGGCAGTACGTGACCCGCTTCCGGACCGGAACGCCCTAGGCGGCTCCGCCCAAAACCGTGACGCCGGCCAACCGGCAAGCGGGCTCAAATGATGACGACGGCCTGCCCGCGGAGGTGCCCATCACGCAGGTCCCGGATTGCCGCCGGCGCGTCCGCCAGGGCGTAGCTCTTGCCGATGACCGGGGTCACCGCGCCCGCCTCGATGAGCCCGGTCAGGAACCGGAGGTCCTCCGCCCGCTCTGCAGCCATGACGCCTCTGAGCCGCTGGCCGACAAACACGGAGAGCAGCCCGGCGCCGAGTGAGCGTTGAAATCCGCCCGTCAGCCGCCCTCCGCCTTCCCCGCCGACGATCGCGAGCGTGCCCTTAGGCTTGAGCGCCCGCCGCAGGACGGTGAGCGGGCGGTTGCCGGCGGTGTCCACAATGAGGTCGAATTGCCGGGATCCGTCTGCGAAATCGTCATGTGTGTAGTCGATGACGTGGTCCGCGCCGATCGAGCGGACCAGATCGGTTTTCGCGGTGCTGCACACCCCCGTCACCTGCGCGCCGAACGCCTTGGCGAGCTGCACCGCGTACGCCCCGACACCGCCGGCCGCGCCGATGACGAGAACCTCCTGCCCGGCCTGGATCCTGCCGGCGTTCCGGAGCGCCTGCAGGGCCGTGACGGCCGAGATCGGGACGGCGGCGGCCTGTTCGAAGCTGAGGTTTTTCGGCTTCAGCGCGAGCCGGCCTTCTTTTGCGCACGCGTATTCGGCGAAGGATCCCTCGCAGGTGCCGTACACCTCATCCCCGGTCCGGAAGCCGACGATATTCCGGCCGACAGCCTCCACCCGGCCGGCCACGGCCCGGCCCCGGATCCGGGTCTTCGGTTTCCTGAGCCCGTAGCCGACCACACGGGTCAGGTACGGAAGGCCCGTCATGAGGTGCCAGACGCCCTGGTCGACGCCGGCGGCCCGGACCCGGATCAGCACGTCGTCGTCGCCGGGCACCGGGGCCTCGACGTCGCGCAGTTCCAGCACCTCAACGGAACCGTAAACATCCTGGACGATCGCTTTCATGGTGCTTCTCCTCTGGGTCAGCTCGCCATTCCGTAACCGCAGGCGCCGGGCGACACCTTGAATGTGAAGAAATCCTGACATGTTGTCAAGCTCTTTCGCCGCTCCCCCGCCGGTTGGGGTTCGACGGCGGCGGCGGCCGGCTCCGCGCGCGGGGGCGCCGCACAGTCTGAAATCAAAGACACGAAGTTCCCGTGAGACTCCTCACAGCAAGGCCGGACATGGTCTGCTGGATGGCGATCCCCCTCCCAATGACGAGAAGGTATTCGCATGCAACAAGCCCAAACCGCTACGAAGGCGGCTCCTGCCGAGGCCGGCACCGGCAGCGCTGCCACCGCCGTCGGCGCAGCCGTCGACTCCGTACTCAGCCGGGGACTCAACGTCCGCCACATCCGCTTCATGGCGCTGGGCTCGGCGATCGGCACGGGGCTGTTCTACGGCTCCGCCTCCGCCATCCAGAAGGCCGGGCCCGCCGTCTTGTTGGCCTACATGATCGGCGGCGCCGCGGTCTTCATGGTGATGCGCGCCCTCGGCGAGATGGCGGTGCGGCATCCGGTGTCCGGGTCCTTCGGCCAGTACGCGAGCCGCTACTTGGGACCGCTGGCCGGGTTTGTGACCGGTTGGACTTACGTCTTTGAGATGGCGATCGTGGCCATCGCGGATGTCACGGCGTTCAGCATCTACATGGGATTCTGGTTCCCCAGCGTGGAGCGCTGGGTCTGGATTCTGGCCATCATCTTCTTCCTGGCTGCCCTGAACCTGCTCAGCGTCAAGGTGTTCGGCGAGCTGGAATTCTGGTTCTCCCTGATCAAGGTGGCGGCCATCATCGCCATGATCGCGGGCGGGGCGGCGATCATCGTCTTCGGTTTCCAGGCCGGCGGCGCCACCGTGGCACCAGGGCTCGGCAACCTCGTGGACCACGGAGGCCTGTTCCCGAACGGATTCGAAGGACTCCTTGCCTCCTTCGCCGTGGTGATGTTCGCGTTTGGCGGCGTGGAGACCCTCGGCATCACCGCCGGTGAGGCCGCCGATCCGAAAAAGGTCATCCCCAAGGCCGTCAACACCGTGCCCGTCCGGGTCCTGCTGTTCTATGTGCTGACCCTCGGCGTGCTGATGAGCCTGTTCCCGTGGGACGAAATTGGCAGCAACGGCAGCCCTTTCGTGCAGATCTTCAGCGGCCTGGGCATCCCCGCCGCACCCCACATCCTCAACGCCGTGGTGATCACGGCGGCGCTCTCGGCAGTCAACAGCGACATCTTCGGCGCCGGCCGGATCCTCTTCGGCTTGGCCCGGCAGGGCCACGCACCGGCGAGCTTCGGCAAGGTTTCCCGTCACGGGGTGCCGTGGATGACCGTGGTGATGATGACCGGCATCCTGCTGGTGGGGGTGGTGCTGAACGCCGTGATCCCGGAAGACGTCTTCCTGCTGATCGCCTCGATCGCCACCTTCGCGACCGTCTGGGTCTGGGCCATGATCCTGGCCTCCCATGTCGCCATGAAACGCGAGATCGCCCGCAAGTCCCTGCCGGCGTCGGAGTTCCCGTCGCCGTGGTGGCCCGCCGCCTCCATACTGACGATCGCGTTCATGGCCCTGGTGATCGTGATTCTGGGCGCCTTCGAGGACACCCGGGTGGCGCTGTACGTGGGCGCCGCGTGGCTGGGCGTCCTGGTGCTCGCTTACCGCCTCTGGGTCCGCGGCCACGGCAGGGCGCGGGCGGAACTGGTCGACGAAACCGCCCAGCTCCCGCAGGTTCCCGCCGGGCGGTGATGGTGCCTCGCCCCCAAGGGATTAAGACGCTCCCGGGCGGGCCCTCGCGGGGTTAGGATCAGGCATGGTCCCCGCCACCAACCTCTTGGCCTTTGCCCTTGCCGCCCTCGTACTCATCGCCATCCCGGGGCCCAGCGTGCTGTTCGTGATCGGACGGACGTTGGCCCTGGGACGCAGGGGCGGGCTGTTGAGCGTTCTGGGAAACGCGGCCGGAGAGGTGGTGCAGATCGCCGCCGTGGCCCTGGGCGTCGGCGTGGTGCTGGCCCAGTCCCTGCTGCTGTTCAGCGTGGTGAAATTCGCCGGCGCCGCCTATCTGGTCTACCTCGGGATCCAGGCGATCCGGCACCGCGGCGGCGGCGCGGCGAGGGCGTCGACCTCGAACCCGGCCTCGACCGCCCGCGTGCTCCGGGAGGGCTTCATCGTCGGCGCGACCAACCCCAAGTCGATTGTGTTCTTCGTGGCCGTGCTTCCCCAGTTCGTGGACTACTCGGCCGGAGCGATTCCCGTGCAGCTCGCCACTTTGGGTGCGGTCTTCCTGCTCATTGCCCTGGTCTCGGACAGCACGTGGTCCCTCGCGGCCGGGACGGCCCGGCACTGGTTTGCCCGCTCCCCCCGGCGGATCGCCGCTCTCAGCACCACCGGCGGCGTGATGATGATCGGGCTGGGCGGCACGCTGGCCCTGACAGGCACCAAGGACTAGCACGCTGCTCCAGCCGCTCAACTCCAGCAGCACAACGCGGGGTCAACTAGCGCCCATTAATGCCCTCTGAATGGGCCGTAGCTGACCCCGCGTTGGTTTGAGCGGCGACGGGCTACCGCGCGGACCAGCCGCCGTCCATCGTGTAGCTGGCGCCGGTGACCATGCCGGCGTCGTCGGATGCCAGCCACGCCACCAGGGACGCCACTTCCTCGGGCTCCACGAGCCGCTTGACCGCTGATTCGGTCAGCATGATCTTGGCGAGCACCTCGGACTCCGGGATGCCGTGCACCTTGGCCTGGTCCGCGATCTGCGATTCAACCAGGGGCGTGCGGACGTAGCCGGGGTTGATGCAGTTGGAGGTGACCCCGTGCGCCCCGCCTTCGAGGGCCGTCACCTTGCTCAGGCCCTCGAGCCCGTGCTTGGCCGAGACATAGGCGCTCTTGAACGGCGAGGCCCGGAGCCCGTGCACGGAGGACAGGTTGATGATGCGGCCGAAGTTGTTGGCGTACATGTGCGGCAACGCGGCCCGGATCAGCAGGAACGGGGCCTCCAGCATGAGGGTGATGATGCGGCGGAAGTCGGCCGGATCGAACTCCTCGATGGGGCTGATGCGCTGGATTCCGGCGTTGTTCACCAGGATGTCGCAGTCCAGGCTGAGCGTCTGGAGGGATTCGACGTCGAGCAGGTTGACGGCCCACGCGGTGCCGCCGATTTCGTCGGCGAGCGCGGCGGCGGCGGCCTCGTCCCTATCCGCGATCACCACTTTGGCCCCGCGTGCCGCCAGGGCCCGGACGCTCGCCGCGCCGATCCCGCCGGCGCCGCCGGTGACCAGGGCCTTGCGTCCGTTCAGCGTGTTTTCCATAACTCAGCCTTCCGTGTCAAAAATTCGATGAGGCGGCCGGCTCCAGCGTGGCTGGAGCCGGCCCAAAACTCAAGCAGCTCAGCGGGTGGCTGCTACGGGCAGGCCTTCGCGTTCGGCGTCGGCCCGGTCCACGTCCTCCAACGCGATACCCTTGGTTTCCTTCAGGCTCAGCACTGCGACGGTGGTGATGGCGCAGGCGACCAGCAGGTAGATCGCGGTGGGCAGCCAGGAGCCGGTGTCCTTGAGCCACTGGGTGGCCAGGAGCGGCGCCAGCGAACCGGCGAAGATCGAGGTGACCTGCGAGCCAAGGGAGACCCCGGCGTAGCGCATCCGGGTCGGGAACAGCTCCGACATGAGGGCCGGCTGGCCGGCATACATGAAGGCGTGCAGGCACAGGCCGATCGTGACGGCCAGGACGATGATCACCGGGTTGCGGGTATCGAACATCGGGAAGGCGAAGAACGGCCAGGTGGCACCGGTGACGGCACCGATGAGGTAGACCGGCTTCCGGCCCCAGCTGTCCACGAGGCGCCCGACCTGCGGGATGACCAGGAAGTGGACGACGTGGGCGATCAGCAGGGCCAGCAGCAGCGAGGAGGTGTCGTACTTGTGCACGGACTTCAGGTAGACGATCGCGAAGCTGACCACGAGGTAGTACATGATGTTTTCCGCGAACCGGAGCCCCATGGCCTGCAGGATGCCCTTGGGGTATTTGCGGATGACTTCGCGGACGCCGTAGCTGGCGGACTGATCCTCTTCCAGCTGGGCTTTGGCCTCGAGGAAGATGGGCGATTCGGAGACGTGGGTGCGGATGTAGTAACCGACGAACACGATCACGGCGGAAAGCCAGAACGCCACCCGCCAGCCCCAGCTGAGGAAGTCGGCGGAGCTGAGCACGTTGGACATGATGAACAGGACCAGGGTGGCCAGCAGGTTGCCGACGGGAACGGCGGCCTGGGGCCAGCTTGACCAGAAGCCACGGGACTTGTTGGGGCTGTGCTCGGCGACGAGCAGGACTGCGCCGCCCCATTCGCCGCCGAGGGCGAAGCCCTGGATGAAGCGCAGGAGGACCAGCAGCGCCGGCGCCAGGTAGCCGAGGGTGGCGAAGCCCGGGAGGCAGCCCATCAGGAAGGTGGAGACACCGATGATGATGATGGTGAGCTGCAGGGTGGGCTTGCGGCCGAGCTTGTCGCCGATCTGGCCGAAGACAATGCCGCCCAGGGGGCGGGCCACGAAACCGACGGCGTAGGTCAGGAACGCCTGGATGATGCCGTCCAGTTCGTTGCCCGTGGCGGGGAAGAAGTACTTGCCGAACACCAGGGTGGCGGCGGTCGCGTAGAGGAAGAATTCGTACCACTCGACGACGGTTCCCACCATCGATGCGGCGACGATTTTCTTGAGCCCGGAACCCTTGGATGCGGGTGCTGCGGCGGTTGTTGCAGAGCGTTCGTTTACGCTCATCTGATTCTCCTTAGTGTCCACGGTGACACGCGCTGTGACGCACAGCACTGAAATGGCTTCATTGAGTATTGCCGCACATCCACGGCGATTCAATGGCCAAACCAGCACCCGCTATGTGCAGAATTGCAGATATGAACGCCAATCCTGATGACCTGCTGGTCCTGCTCGCGGTCTCCCGTTCGGCGAAATTCACGACGGCGGCACAGACGCTCGGACTGAACCACACCACCGTTTCCCGCCGGATCGCGGCGCTGGAGAAGGCGCTGGGTGGCCGCGTGCTCTCCCGCGCCTCGGGAGGCTGGGAGCTCACCGAGCTCGGTGCCGAGGCCGTTCGGGTGGCCGAGCAGGTCGAGAGCGCCGTGCGCACCCTGGAGCAGCCCGGGCACACCCCGGACCCCATCACCGGCGTCGTACGGATGACCGCGACGGATGGATTCAGCGCCTACATCGCCGCCCCGGCCGTGGCCCGGCTCCGCCGCGACCATCCCGGCCTCAGCGTCGAGATCATCACCGTGACGCGCCGGGCGCTCCAGCAGCGGTCCGGCCTGGACATCGAGGTGGTGGTCGGCGAGCCGCAGGTGCACCGGGCAGAGGCCGCGCGGCTCGGCGAGTACATGCTGGGAATGTATGCCTCCCGCGGCTACCTCGCCGAGTACGGCACCCCGGCCACCGTGGAGGAACTGACGGCCCACTCGCTGGTCTACTTCGTCGATTCGATGCTGCAGGTGGACGATCTGGACGCCCCGCGGCGGCTGGTGCCCACCATGCGGGACGGGCTGAGCTCCACCAACGTCTTCGTCCACGTGGAGGCCACCCGGGCCGGCGCCGGGATTGGGTTCCTGCCTTGTTTCGCGGCCGACCTGCATCCGGACCTGGTCCGGCTTCTGCCGGAGGAATTCGCGGAGCTGCTGCCCTACTGGATGGTGCTCCGGCCCGATTCGATGCGCCGGCCGGCGGTGGCCGCGCTCGTGCAGGCGCTGCGGGAGCAGACCGCGGCGCACCGCGATGCCCTGCTGGGCCGGGGAGCAGCCCCATCGATTGCTCCGTAGCCGCCTCTATAGTGCCGCAAATATAGTGCCGCAAAAGGGCTGCTACGGAGCAGTCGGCGTCCCTGCGCGGGGCCCTGCGCGGGGCCCAGCCGGGGGCTCGGCGGGCGGCTGAGCGAGAACGGGCGGTTCCGCGGCCGGCTCAGCGAGAACGGGCGACTTCGGGTCATGCCGGACGGCGGCGCCGGCCGCGAACGCCCGCACCTTTTCGTCGTTCCAGATGTGGGCCGGCACCGCACCGCCGAGCAGGCGCCGCGCGAGGCCGGGGTCGTCGTCGAACGGGACATCGCTGCCGGCCATGACCATGTTGCCGTAGCGCCGGCCCTTCAGCATGGCCGGATCCGCGATGATCACGGTGTAGGCAAAGGCGTCGGCGATGGTCGCGGCGTCCTCGCGGGCATTCTTGAGGTCCGGGGCGTCGCCGGAGTTGACCACATATATCCCGCCGGGGGCCAGGACGCGCTTGGCGTGCTCGATGAATTCCCGGGTGGTCAGCGGCCGCGGGGTCAGCGAGCCGGCGAAGACGTCGCGGATGATCAGGTCCCGGGTCTGCGGGGTCAGGCTCTCGGTGACCTCGCGGGCCTCTCCCACGCGCAGGCGCAGCAACGGCGCCTTGGGCAGGTCGAACCAGCCCCGGACGTAGTCGGCCAGCTTGCCGTCCAGCTCCACCACCACCTGGCGGGCGTCCGGGTACGCGGCGTGGAAATAGCGCGCCAGTGAGCATGCTCCCCCGCCAAGGTGCAGGGCGCGCAGCTTGGGCCCAGGCTCCCGCGGCCAGCGCGACTCCACCAGGGCTGCCATCCAGCGCATGTACTCGAAGTCGAGGAACAACGGGTCCGCGAGGTCAATGTGCGAGCTCATGACGCCGTTGATGCGCAGGAGCCAGCCGGTGGAATTGTCCTGGTCCGGGATCAGCTCGCAGTCCCCGGTATCGATGTAGTACACCCCGGCCAAAGGACCGGCCGGGCGGGAACCCTTGGGCACTTCCACCACTCCCGGCCCGGCGGTTTGGGCGCCCCGCCCTTTGCCCCGCTTGGCCATCAGCTATCCCCCGCATTGTGCATGTTTCAACCCTAGTTCACCGGCGGCCCCGGGCGCGGCCCCGGAGGCGGCCAGCCCGCGGGACCAAAGCCCCTACACATTCCCGGGCCGCAGGGTTCTACTGGGGCTGCACATAGTGCCGGGCGAAGGGGTGCGTCCGACGAGCCGGGAGGAATAATGTCGGCACCCACAGGGCAGCAGGGCGGCACCGTGGCGGTCGGTTACGGCGGGTCCGGGGCCGCCCAACTCGCCGTTCGCTGGGCGGCCGAATACGCGGCCGCGGCCGGGCTGGAACTCCTGGTGATCCATGCCTGGGTGTGGCCGGTTTTCACCAAGAACCTGGGCCCTGTCAAGGGCGTGGCCGGCAGCGGGCTGCGGCATTCCGCGGAAGCCGTCCTCGCCGAGGGCATCGAGCTGGCACGCGGCGCCGCCCGCGAAGCGGCCGGCGGCGCACCGCTGGGGGCCGAGCGCGCCGTTACCGGGCAGGAGCCGGAACGTCCGGGCCCCGCCGTCGACGGCGTCATGGAGGCCGGGCTCCCGGCACCCGTGCTGCGCGACGCCTCCCGGGACGCACGGCTGCTGGTAGTGGGCAGCCGGGGCCTCGGCGCCGTCCTGGGCCAGGTGGCCGGCTCGGTCTGCATCGATCTGGCCGGCTCGGCACCCTGCCCGGTGATGATAATCCGGCGCCCGCGCCGGCGGGCCCACCCCGTCGTGGTGGGAGTCGATGCCTCGCCCCGCAGCCCCGCCACGGTGGCCGAGGCCATCCGGTTGGCCAAAGTCCTCGGCGCCCCGCTGCACCTCGTCCACGTCGATCCATTGCGCGGCGGGGCACGGGAAGAGCACGGCCGCCATGCCCTGCTCCACGGCCAGGAGCTGCTCGACCGCGCCATCGACGAGGCCCGCGGGATGGCGCCCGGGCTGGAGGTTACCGGCGCCCTGCGTGAGGGCCATGGGGCCCGGGAGCTCCTCGACGCCGCGGACGACGCCGACGTCCTGGTGCTCGGGACCCACAACCCTGCGGCCGGAGCCGGCAACACGGTCTCCGCCGTGCTGCACAAGGCGCGCTGCAACGTGCTGGTCACCCGCTAGCCGCCGCGAGCGCAACCGATTCGGACCTGCAGACGCTGCAAAGAAGGAGGCCGCGGTGCGAGCATGGCAAGTTGGACTTCCGGGGCCCATGTCCAGCGGCCCCCTCGTGGCCACCGACCGCCCGGATCCTGTGCCGGGACGCGGTGAAGTCCTGCTGAAAGTGCGGGTCTGCGGTGTGTGCCGCACGGACTTGCACCTGGCCGAGGGCGACCTCACGCCGCGGCACGCCGGGGTCATCCCCGGCCACGAGGTAGTGGGTGAGGTGATCGGGCAAGGACCGGGGGCCGCCAGGTTCGGCATCGGCGAACGGGTGGGCGTGGCCTGGCTGGGCGGCACCTGTGGCGCCTGCCGGTTCTGCCTGCGCGGCCAGGAAAACCTCTGTCTGTCCCCCACGTTTACCGGCTGGGACCGCGACGGCGGGTACGCCGAGCTCATCACCGTGGCGGAGAACTTCGCCTACCGGATCCCGGAGACGTTCAGCGATGAGGAGGCTGCGCCGCTCCTGTGTGCAGGCATCATCGGCTACCGGGCCCTGACCCGGGCCGAACTGCCGATCGGCGGACGGCTGGGCATCTATGGGTTCGGCGGCTCCGCGCATCTGGCGGCCCAAATCGCCCTCTACCGGGGTGCCCGCGTGTACGTCATGACCCGGTCCGCGCAGGCTCGCGCGCTGGCCCTGGACCTCGGCGCGACGTTCGCGGGCGGGGCCGAGGAACAACCGCCCGATCCCCTGGATGCCGCGATCCTCTTCGCCCCCGCGGGCGGGCTGGTGCCGGTTGCGCTCCGGGCCCTGGACCGCGGCGGGACGCTCGCCGTCGCGGGCATCCACCTGAGCGATATTCCGCCGCTGCACTACGCCGACGAGCTCTTCGAAGAGCGCCAGCTGCGCAGTGTCACAGCCAACACCAGGGCCGACGGCGAGGAGTTCTTCCGGATCGCCGCCGAGATCCCGCTCCGCCCGACCACTGTGGCCTACCCGTTCGAGGCCGCGGACCGGGCCCTGCGGGACCTGGCGGAGGACCGGATCACCGGAGCGGCCGTGCTGCACATGGACACGACATAGCCCGGAACCATCGCAAGCAAGTCACCACGACAACGCCGGGGACACGCTTCGGCGCGTCAGCCGGGCGTCCCGGCGTCCCGGCGGAACTCGTGCTCCTGGCCCGCCCGGAGCAGCACCTTCTCGACGCCCACCCGCACCAGCACCGGAGCCGCGTCCCCCGGGGCGGCGGACACCCGCAGCAGGTCCGGCCCGAGGTGCACGGACAGCAACTGGTCACGGTAGCGGACCTGGAACTCCACCCGGGACAGCTCGGCCGGCAGCCGCGGGGTGAAGTCCAAGGCGTCCCGGGTGATCCGTAGCCCGGCGAAGCTGCGCTGGACCACGTCGATCGAGCCTGCCATGGCGCCCAAATGGATGCCCGCGCGCGTGGTGCCGCCCTGGGTATCGTCCAGGTCCGTGTCCAAGGCTTCCCGGAATGTCGCCCACGCCCGCTCCGGATCGTGCTGCGCCAGCACCGAGGCATGGGTGACCCGGCTAAGGGTGGAGCCGTGCGCGGTCCGGGCCAGGTAAAAGTCCACGGTGGCCGCGATCTGCGCCGGCTCGACGTCGTAGCCCATCCGGCGCAGGAACCCCAGGAGCTGGTCCTCGCCAAGAACATACAGGAGCATCAGGACGTCCGCCTGTTTGGCCAGCCGATAGTGGTTGGTGCTGTCCCCTTCGGCTTCGAGAATCAGGTCCAGCCGTTCGATGTTGCGGTAGGCGCGGCGGTAGTGATTCCAGTCGAGTTCCCGCAGGGCGCCGTAACCGTCGAACTGGCTGATGATGCCGCCGTCGTGGAAGGGAACGAACATGCGCCGGCTCAGGTGCGCCCAGGCGTCGATTTCCGTGCCCGTGATCCCCAGCCGTGCCCGGAGTTCCTCCATGTCGAAACCCTGCACTGAATGCATGATCCAGACCGCCTGGTCAAACACCCAGGCCGCCATGATGTTGGTGTAGGCGTTATCGTCCAGGCCGCCGCCGGGGTTGCCCGGGTGGCCGGTGTGGTACTCATCCGGGCCCATGACGCCCTTGATGTGGAACCGGTCCTGGGCGGCGTCGTGCTCCGCCAGGGAGACGAACAGTCTGGCGACGTCCACCACAATCTCGGCGCCGTGCCGGGTCAGCCAGCCCCGGTCCTGGGTTGCTTCGAAGTACTGCCAGGCGTTGTAGGCGACCGCCAGTCCGACATGCCGCTGCAGGCGTGAGTAGTCCGGCATCCAGTGCCCGGAGAGCTTGTTGAACAGGAACTTGGGTGTCTGCTCGGTGCCGTCGCTGCCGCTCTGCCACGGAAAAAGCGCGCCGCGCAGCCCGGCCTTCCGGGCCGCGTCCCGCGCGGTTCCCAGCCGCCGCCAGCGGTAGTCAATCAGCTCGCGGGCCACCGCGGGCAGCCGGGAGTTCAGGACCGGCAAGACGAAGAGTTCATCCCAGAAGATGTGCCCCCGGTAGCCTTCCCCGTGGAGCCCCCGGGCCGGGACCCCGGCATCGAGCTCGGCTGTGTGGGTGGTGAGTGTCTGCAGCAGATGGAAAACGTGAAGGTTCAGTATCAGCTGGGCCTGGGACGTGGCATCGGATTCGATGATGAACGGTGCCAGCAGCAGGCGCCATGCCGCGTCGTGGTCCGCCAGCAGCGCGTCGAACTCCTGGGGTGCGCGCGACAGCACCGCGAGCGCCCCTGAGAGTGGCGAGGCGACGGCGTGGTCCCGGGAGGTGGCGACGGCCGCTGCCTTGGTGACCGTGACGGGGATACCGTCACTGACCTGCAGCTCGAAGCGGTGGCTGTACATCCCTCCTGCCACCTCGGGAATTGCGCCGGCCCCGACGGGCACCCCGCCGCCGGAAATCCGGGTCCGCAGTGCCAGGGCGATCCCGATCCTGCTCCCGGACGTCTGCACCTGAACCGTCAGCTCAGCAGCGTCCGAACCGTCCTCCGACGAAGATTCCGACGAGGACACCGCCACCCCTGTCAGGTGCCGGTTGGCCAGTTGGGCGTCCTCGGGCACGTTGGAGTTGGTGACTCCGGTGTCGCAACCGCTGCGGATGCTGATGGACCCGCTCCACCCGACGGCGGTCAGCGTGGTTTCCAGTGCGGCCAAGTGGGGCTCGGCCATGGACACGAGCCGGCGCTGGAGTACCTGAAGCTGCCGTCCGGCGTCGTCCGCCACGAGTGCTTCCCTGCTCAGCAGGGCCCGCTTGAGGTCCAGGGTGCGCCGCTCGCTGCGGAGCGTCAGGCCGCCGCCGGACCACCACGCACCGTCGCCCACCCGGACATCCAGCGGCAGCCAGTCCGGGATGTTAACCATGTGCTCATCCACGGTTTCTACGCCCTGGACGACGCTCGCGACGCTGTTGTAGACGCCCGCAAGGTAGCTGCCGGGATAGTGGGCGTCCCCCGCGCGGTGTTCCGGGGCGGCGCCGCGGGTGGCGAGGTAGCCGTTGCCGAGCGTGGTCAGCGCCTCCCGGTGCCCTTCGTGGGCGGGATCGAAACCCTCGTACACCAGCAGCCACGGGTGCGTAATGACCAGCCCGATGTCCAGTTCGCTGACGTCTTCAACCACGACGTCGGCGCCCGCGGCTTCCAGCGCAGCCCGCCGCCCGGCCCGGTCGAGGCCGACCACGAGCCCGAATCCCCCACGTCGCCCGGCTTCCACGCCGGCTGCGGCGTCCGCGATCACCATGGCCCGGGCGGGGGTGATCTCCAGCCGGCGCACGGCTTCGAGGACCAAAGCCGGCGCCGGCATTCCGGCGACATCGTGGTCCAGGGCCGTCTGGCCATCCACGATGTGGTCAAAGACCTCGCCAAGGCCCGCGGCGGCCACGATCGCGGCGGCGTTCCGGCTGGAGGTGGCGAGGACCACGGGGATCCGCCCGGCCCGGAGCCGCTCGAGCAGCGCCACGGTGCCGGGGAAAACGGGCACGGGCCGGCCCGCGAGCATGGCTTCGAAATTTCCGTTCTGGCGCTGCGCGAGTCCGAACGCCGTCCACTCGTCCGGGCCGTCCGCGGGCGAGCCGCGGGGAATGGGGACCCCGCGCGAGGCCAGGAATGCGGCCACGCCGTCCTCCCAGGTCCGGCCCTCGATCCAGCGTGCGAAGTCATCGTCCGTGAAGGGCGCGCGCCGCGCGTCCGAGGGAAGCCGGGGGTCCGTCATGACGTCGTCAAAGAGTTGTTTCCAGGCTGCCGCGCGGAGCTCGCCGGTATCGGTCACGACGCCGTCGAGGTCAAAGATCACGGCATCGACGGGAGCCAGCGCGGCGGCAACTGTGGGCGACTCCGTCATGGCCCTGTCCTATCAGCGATCGGTGCGCCGCGACAGTGGCGTTGGGCCCGCCCTTAGCCCAGGAGTGCGTCGAGGGTGGTGAAGCCATAGCCGGCCTGGCGGATGCGGCTGATCAGCTGGGGCAGGGCAGCGGCGTCCAGCGTGGTGCCGTCGTCGGGGTTGGAGCCGATGTGCATCAGGACAATTTCCCCCGGCTGCAGGCCCGCCAGGACGCGGTCCGCGACGAGCTGCGCCGTCGCTCCGCCGCTGGTGCCTTTCCAGCCCAGGGTGTCGACGCTCCAGCGCACCGGAAGGTAGCCGAGGTTGTTGACGGTGGCGATGGTCCTGGCGTCGCGGTCACCGAAGGGAAACCGGAAGAGCGGCCGCGGGTCAGCCCCGGCCGCCCGGATGGCCTGTTCGGCCGATCGGACCTGGTCCTTGATGCCGGCGTCGGGCAGCCCGGTGAAGGCCGGATGGGTCATGGAATGGTTGCCCACCCGGTGCCCGCCGGCGACGATCGCCGCCACGCCTCCGGGGTTCGCGGCGGCCCAGCTGCCGGTAAGGAAGAACGTGGCCCGCACGTCCGCGGCTGCGAGACTCTGCAGGATGCTCGGCAGTCCGGCAGCGTTGGCGCCGGCGTCGAAGGTCAGGGCCACTACGGTTCCGGCGCCCGGGATGCTCTCGACGTCGTGGCCGGCGAGCGCGGCGGGGAACCGCGCCGCGGGGGGCACGGGAGCGGGAGCCGTCGGTGCCCGGCTCGGCGGGGGGACGGGAACCGGCTCGGCCGGAACTGGCCCGCTGGTGTCCGGGGCCGGCGATGCCGAGGTCGGTTCAGGGGACGGGGAGGCAGGGGGCGCGGTCCCGGAGGCACTTGCGCTGACGGGTCCGGATACCGGGGCGGTGACGGGCGCAGATGGGGGCGGTGACGCCGTCGGCGCCCCCTGAAGCAGCACGACCGCGGTACCGGCGGCCAGAAGCAGCGCAACCACCACGGCCGCGATCACCAACAGCCGGCGGCGGCCCGCGGTCATGGACCCCATGTTTCACCTTGGCACCACGCACTACGGGAGGCTAGGGCTCAAAGGCCCCGCCCGTGCCGCAGCCTAGGAGGCCGCCGGAATCAGGCCGTCCGCACGGTACCGGTCGAACAACTGCAGGAATGCGTCTTCCGTGCGGCGGTACCCGGTGAAACCGGCAAGCCGGCTCTTGCTCATGTCCGTGACCACCTCGAGGTTCCGGCCCAGGTCGCCGTCCGTGTGCCACCAGGAGGCGACCTGCGCGAGGTCGGGTTCGGCCAGCCCATGGCGGGCGGCGATGCCCGACCACACGCCTTCCATGCCGCGCATTTGCTGCTCCAACGGCCGCGGTTCGTTGCTGTAACCCACCGGTTCGACCCCGAAGTAGTCGGCCAGCGCAGGCCACATGCGCCGCCAGCGGAAGACATCGCCGTTGACGATGTTGTAGGCCTGGTCGCCAACGTTGTCCGCTGTGGCCGCCCAGATCATGTGGTCCGCCAGCAGTCCGCTGTCGGTCATGTCCGTGAGGCTGTTCCACTGCGTCTCGGAGCCCGGGAAGATGAACGGTTGGCCCAGTTCCTTACAGATGGATGCCTGAACGGCGAGGGTGAGCCCCATGTTCATGGCGTTCCCGACCGCATGCCCGATCACCGTATGCGCCCGGTGCACGGACCAGCCAAACCCCTGCTTCGCGGCCGCAGCCCACAACTCGTCTTCCTGGGCGTAGTAGAAGTTCGGCGTCGGCAGCCTCGGCTCGCTCTCCCGAAAGGGGGTGTCCGGCATTTCCCCGGCCGCATACGCCTCAAACGGGCCCAGATAGTGCTTCAGCCCGGTCATGAGGGCCACGTGCTTCACAGGCTTGCCGTTGAGGCTGGCGAGGACGTTCCGCAGCATGCCCGCGTTTGTGTCGATGTTCTCTTGTTCGGTCTTCCGCCTGGACCAGGCGGTGTAGAACACATGGGTGGGCGAAACACCCGCCAGGGCCTCGCGCAGGTTCTCCACGGATGTCAGGTCCGCGCTCACATGGCGCACGTCACGGCGGCGAAGGGGATTGCGGGAGAGCCCCACCACGTCCCAGCCCTCCTCGGCGAGCCTGTCCACCAGGGCGGATCCGGCAATTCCGCTTGCCCCCACCACCAGGGCGGTCCGGGTGTCGACGGTCTCTGAACTGCTTCGCACGTCATTCCTCCTGGCATCGCTTGTGCTGCGCCGCGCCCATTGCATGTATCGGGTCCCTGCGCGCCGGCCCGCTTGATCGGGACGGATGCTCTTCCAGCCTCTCATGCCGGGGTCCGGGGACGGTCCGGGAGGCCGTCCCCGGCAAGCCGGGCGCGGCCGCGCAGTAGGATTCAGGGAGACGCCAAAACTGATACGAAGCTAAGGCGGAACATCCGTGAAATTCGTACTCCGGTATCCGCTCGTGGCCGGGACCCTCGTCGTCCTGCTGGCGGTGCTGGTCTTGCTGTTCTCCGGGCAGGAAGGCATAGCCCGGGCTGCTGCGAGCGTCTATGCCCTGGCTGTGGCGGCCTACCTCGCCGTCGGGATGGCGCGCCGGCTCGCAGGCGGCCAGTTCGGCATCGACATCCTGGCCGTCACCGCAATCGTCAGCACCGTGCTGGTGGGCGAGTACGTCGCCTCGATGATCGTCGTACTCATGCTTGCGGGCGGCACTGCCCTTGAGGACTACGCCGCCGGCAGGGCAAAGGGCGAACTCACCGCATTGCTCGAACGCGTCCCGCAGACGGCCCACCGGGAGCGCAACGGCTCCGCCGCCGCCGGAACCCACACAGCCGGAACCCCAACGGAGAGCCAACACGAGGACGTGGCGGCCGCCGACGTCGAGATCGGGGACGTCCTGTTGGTCCGGCCCGGCGAGGTGGTCCCGCTGGACGGCGTCCTGCTCTCCGAGTCCGGCTCTTTCGATGAGTCCTCGCTCACCGGGGAGAGCCTGCCGGTGGAGCGGTCCGCCGGGGACGGGCTCATGAGCGGGTCGCTGAACGGTGAGGCCGCGGTCCGGATGCGGGTCACGGCGCGCATGGAGGATTCGCAGTACAGCCGGATCGTCGCCCTCGTGCAGGAGGCGGCGGACAGCAAGGCGCCCATGGTCCGGCTCGCTGACCGCTATGCCGTGCCGTTCACGGCCCTCGCGTACGTGCTCGGCGCCGTGGGCTGGATCATCAGCGGCAGCCCGGAACGCTTCGCGGAGGTCCTCGTGGTGGCCACGCCGTGCCCCCTGCTGATCGCCGCGCCGGTGGCGTTCCTCGGCGGCATGAGCCGCGCCGCGCACTCCGGTGTCATCGTCAAGTACGCCGGGGTGCTGGAACAGCTGAGCCGGATCAAGACGGCCGCCTTCGACAAGACAGGAACCCTCACGTACGGCCGCCCGTCCCTGCTGCGTATCCGGACCGCCGGGCCCCTCGCAGAGGACGAGGTCCTGCAGTTGGCGGCGTCCGCGGAACAGTATTCCTCGCATGTCCTGGCCGCCTCGGTGATGGAGGCCGCCCGGAACCGGGCCCTGCCCTTCGCGGCCGCCACCGAAGCCACCGAATTCGCCACCCACGGGGTCCGCGCCAGGTTCGACGGCCAGGACGTGGTGGTGGGCAAGCCCGCGTTCGTCGCAGAGTGGGCGTCCGGCGTGGTGGAGGCGGGGCTGGCCAGCGGCGAGCTCGCCATCTACGTCGGTGCCGGCGGAAAATTCGTGGGCGCCCTGGTGATGAGCGATCCCATTCGCAAAGAGACCCGCCGCACCCTCGCCGACCTCAAGGCCCTGGGCGTACGCCGAACAGTCATGCTGACCGGTGACGCGCTCGCCACGGCCCGGCACATCGCGGACGAGGCAGGGCTCACCGACGTCCGCGCCGAGTGCCTGCCGCGGGACAAGGTCGAGGCCATCAGGTCGCTGCCGGACCGTCCGGTCATGATGGTCGGCGACGGCGTCAACGATGCCCCCGTCCTGGCGGTCGCCGACGTCGGAATCGCCATGGGCGCCCGCGGCTCGACGGCGGCCGGCGAGTCGGCCGACGTCGTGATCATCCTCGATGATCTCTCCAAGGTGGGGACCGCTGTCCGGATCGGGCAACGCACCGTGCAGGTGGCCTTGCAGAGCATCTGGATCGGCATCGGCCTGAGCGTGGCCCTCATGCTGGCCGCGGCCGCGGGCTACGTGCCGGCCATCGCCGGCGCCCTGTCCCAGGAACTGGTGGACCTCGCCACGATCCTCAATGCCCTGCGTTCACTCGGCCCCGGCCGCCACGGCGCCGCCAGCCCGGTGCGGTCCCGGGAAAGCGCGCGGCAGGCCCCGCTACCGGGATGACTATTTCCTGGCTGACTCTGTCTCCGCTGCCGCGACGGCTGACTCAGTCTCCGCTTCCGCGATCCGCGGCACGGTCTTGAGGTAGCTGTCCGGGTTCAGGGAGATCGAGTCGATCCCTTCGCGCACCAGGAACGCGGCGAACTCCGGGTGGTTGCTCGGTCCCTGCCCGCAAATGCCGATCTTGATCCCGGCGGCGTGGGCCTTGCGGATGGCCTCGCTGATCATCGCCATCACGGCCTCGTCCCGCTCATCGAAGAGCGCCGCGAGCTGGCCGGAGTCACGGTCCACGCCCAGGACCAGCTGGGTGAGGTCGTTGGAGCCGATCGAGAACCCGTCGAACCGCGTCGCGAACTTCTCGGCCAGGACCACGTTGGATGGGATTTCGCACATCATGTAGACCTGCAGCCCGTTGCTGCCGCGGACCAAACCGTGCTCGGCCATCACGGCCAGGACTTTGTCCGCCTCCTGCGGCGTGCGGCAAAACGGCACCATGACAATCACGTTGGTGAACCCGAGCTTCTCGCGGACCCGTTTGAGCGCGGCGCATTCGAGCGCGAACCCCTCACGGTAACGGGGGTCGTAGTAGCGCGAGGCGCCGCGGAACCCGAGCATGGGATTCTCTTCCGGTTCCTCGAAGGCGGCCCCGCCGAGCAGGTGGGCGTATTCGTTGGTCTTGAAGTCGCTGAGCCGGACAATCACGGGGCGCGGATAATACGGCGCGGCGATCTTGGCGATCCCCAGCGACAAGGCGTCCACGAAGTACTCGGCCGGGTCCGCATAGGCCTGCGCCAGCTCCCGGATCTGGTGCGCCTCGGCGGGATCCGTGACCCGTTCCGGGTGGACAAGCGCCATGGGATGGACGCGGATCAGGCTGCTGATGATGAATTCCATCCGGGCAAGCCCGACGCCGTCCGCCGGCAGCCGCCACCACTGGAAGGCCGCGGCCGGGCTGGCGATGTTGACCATGACGGCCGTGCGCGTCGCAGGCAGCGCACCGAGGTCCACATCTTCGGTTTCGAACGCCAGGGTGCCGTCGTAGACCCGGCCCAGATCACCTTCGGCGCAGGAGATCGTCACGGACCGGCCCTCGGCCAGGACTGCCGTGGCGTTGCCGGTTCCGACGACGGCGGGGACACCCAGCTCTCGGCTGACAATCGCCGCGTGGCTCGTGGGGCCGCCGTGGTCCGTGACGATCCCGGCTGCCCGTTTCATGATGGGCACCCAGTCCGGGTCGGTCATTTCGGTCACGAGGATGGCGCCGTCGCGGAACGCCGCGATGTCCGCCGCGGTCCGGATGACGCAGGCCGTGCCGTGCGCAATCGAGTCGCCGATGGCCGATCCGGTGGCGAGCACGGGCCCCTGTTCCCGCAGGTGGTGGATGGTGAACTGCGGCCCGGTCCGGCGTGACTGGACCGTCTCGGGCCGGGCCTGGACCATGAAGAGTTCCCCGGTCTCGCCGTCCCGGGCCCATTCCATGTCCATGGGCCGGCCGTAGTGGTTTTCGACCGTGACGGCCCAGCGGGCGAGGGCGAGGATCTCGGCGTCGCCCAGCACGAAGGCCCGGCGCTCGGCCTCCGAGGTGTCCACCATCCGGGTGCGGGCGCTACCGCCGCGGCTGTAGACCATCTTCCGGGCCTTGGAGCCGAGGGATTTCTCGATGATCGGGGTGATGCCCTCCGCGGCCGCGGACTCTGTCAGGAGCGGCTTGAAGACCAGGTACTTGTCCGGATTGATGGTGCCCTGGACGACGGTTTCGCCGAGGCCCCAGGCCGCGCTGATGACGGCGGCGCGGGGAAAGCCCGAGTCGGTATCGATGGAGAACATCACCCCGGACGCCCCGACGTCGGAGCGCACCATCCGCTGGACGCCGATCGAGAGGGCGACGTCCATGTGGTCGAAGCCCTTGACCTCGCGGTAGCTGATGGCCCGGTCCGTGAAGAGTGAGGCGTAACAGCGGCGGCAGGCGTCCAGCAGTTCCCGCTCACCCGCAATGTTCAGGAAGGTCTCCTGCTGCCCGGCGAAGCTCGCGTCCGGGAGATCCTCCGCCGTCGCGCTGCTGCGCACCGCCACGGCGAGCCCGTCCAGGCCGGCCCGGTCCCCCAGCGTCCGGTAGTGGGCGCGGATGGCTTCGGCGATGTCGCCGGGGAACTCGCTGGCCAGGAACAGGTCCCGGATGGCCTCGCCGGTGGCGCGCAGCGTGGCGTCCCCGGCCCGGTAGGCGGCAATACGCGATCGCATGGCGGCGTCGATCCCGTTAGCCACGACGAACGAGCGGTACGCGGCGGCTGTGGTGGCGAACCCGTCAGGAACCCGTATCCCCTCGCTCTGGAGGGTCCGGATGAGCTCGCCGAGCGAGGCGTTCTTCCCGCCGACCCGCGGGACGTCGGCCATGCCGATCTCGTCAAACCACATCACGGGCGATTCAGCCATGTCAGTACTCCTGCGGATTGTCGGTGGACCCATACTGCGCGGGACCGGTGTCCCGGGGTCAGGGGCTTTGGACCCGCGCGCCGCCGCCGGCTACTGTGCCGCCTGGGGGAAAGCCTCCTGTTCCCGCGCCGGGCCGGGCGCCGCCGGCGGAACCAGCCCGGCGGCGGCGGACGATCTTGTACAACCAGTCGGCGAGCAGGACGGCAGGGACGGCGGCCAGCGCCACCGCCAGGCCTCCCGGCGTCGGCGGAGCGTGGCCCAGCAGCGCCGCCAACGGCCCGAGGAACAGGAACACGCACAGCAGCCCCAGCTCGGCCAGCACGGCCCACAGCAGCAGCCTGTTGGTGAACCAGCCCAGCCGCCAGGGCGGGACGGTGGCGCTGCGGCAGGCGAAGGCGTTCGCCAGCTGGGCCAGGACAACCGTGGTGAAGGCCGCGCCCGACGCCGCCAGGAGCACGTCGCTAGCCGGCAGCTCGGCGCCGGGCCGCCACCCCGCACCGAGCAGAACCACCGTATACGCCGTCATCTCCATCAGCGCCTCGACCGGTCCCAGCAGCCCAAACACCCGAAACATGAGGGCGCGGTCCATCAGGTGCCGGCGCTCGGGCGGCCGCTTCAGCGTCCCCTTGCTTGGCGCCTCGCTGCCCAGGGCCAGGGCGGGCAGCAGGTCGGTGCCGATGTCCAGGGCGAGGATCTGCAGCACGCCCAGCGCCAGTGGAAAGTGGCCGCCGGACAAGGCCCAGATGACGAAGGGCGTGAGCTCGGCGACGTTGTCCGTCAGGTGGTACGTCAGGAAGCGCCGGATGTTCGCGTAGGTGGCACGGCCCTGCTCCACCGCGGCCATGATCGTGGCGAAGTCGTCGTCCAGCAGCACGAGGTCGGCGGCCTCACGGGCGACGTCGGTGCCGCTGCGTCCCATCGCGACCCCGATGTCGGCCTGCTGCAGCGCCGGGCCGTCGTTGACGCCGTCGCCGGTCATGGCCAGGACATGCCCGCGGCCCTGCAGGAGCCGGGCCACGCGGAGCTTCTGTTCCGGCGTCACCCGGCTGACCACCACTCCGTCGCAGTCCAGCAGTGCGGCCAGGCCGGCGTCATCGCCGGGCAGGTCCCCTCCCTGCAGCACGGTTTCCGTGGGGCCGAGCAGCCCCGTCTCCCGGGCGATGGCGGCGGCGGTGAAGGCGTGGTCGCCTGTCACCATCGCCACTTTGATTCCTGCGTCGCGGGCCGCTTGGAGTGCCACTTTCACCTCGGTCCGGGGAGGATCGTGCAGGCCCATCAGGCCCATCAGCGTCAGCCCGGCCTCGACGTCCTCCAGCTTGAACGCGGCGCCGGGCGGCCCGGGCAGGCTGCGCTGGGCGACGGCGAGTACCCGCAGGCCACGGGCGGCCATCTCGTCAACCATGTCCATTGCGCGGTTCGGGCCGGGATCAGAAGCCCCGCCTCCGGCGGCCAGACACAGCGGAATCACGGACTCCGGGGCCCCCTTCACGAAGAGGGCGGTGCCGACGATTGCCGACTCCCGCAGCCGGCGGGAGTCGAACGCGAACCGGTGCGACGGCGTCGGCCATTCCGGCTGCTCACCCGGAAGGGCGAGGCGGACGGCGAGCGCGTCGATGGCCGCCTCCATCGGGTCCCCCTCGGCTATCCAGCGGTCTTCGTGGAGGACGGCGCGCCCCACCGAGGCGGCGCGGGCAGCGACACTGAGCCGCCGGGCTTCTTGAAGGCCGCCGCCCGTCATCTCGGCTTCGGGGCCGTAGCCCTGGCCATTGATGGTCAGCAGCCCGGCCGGGGTCCAGACCTCGACGACGTTCATCCGGTTCTGCGTCAGGGTTCCGGTCTTGTCGGTGCAGATGAAGGTCGTGGAGCCGAGGGTCTCCACGGCTTGGAGGTTGCGCACGAGGGCGTTGCGCCTGGACATGCGCTGCGCGCCGACGGCCAGGGAGAGCGTGACGGTCGGCAGCAGGCCCTCGGGGACCAGCGCGACGGCCACCCCGATGGCGAACAGGAAGGCGTCGCGCCAGGAAATGCCAATCACGAGCGAGAGGACGAAGAACAGGGCGCCGATGCCCAGGGCCATGGTGGCGGTGATGCGGACGATTCTTTGCAGTTCCAGCGACAGCGGGCTGGTGGGGGCTTCGACTTTACCTGTCAGGGATGCGATCTCCGCGAGCCGGGTCTGGCCGCCCGTCACCGAGACCACGCCTTCGGCGTGCCCGTTGACCAGGAAGGTCCCGCCGAAGGCGGTGTCGCCGGGGGTTTTGGCGACTGCCTCGCTTTCGCCCGTGAGCATGGACTCGTCCACCTCGCAGCCGGTGGCCAGGGCCAGCCGGAGGTCCGCCGGAACGCGGTCGCCGGCCACCAGCACCACGACGTCGTCCGGCACCAGTTCGGTGGAGTGGACCTTGATGACGCGGCCGTCCCGGCGGACTGACACCATGGCCGGGAGCAGTTCGCGGAGCTTGGCGGCGGCATGCTGGGCCCGCTCCTGCTGGATGTAGGCGAACACCCCGTTGACCAGGATCACCGCCACGATGGCGATGCCCAGTTCCGGCATGCCGGCAATGATCGCGAAGATGGCCGCCACCCAGAGCATGATCGCGAAGAAATGGGTCAGCTCAGCCAAGAGCCTTCGCCAGCCGGGGACCGGACGGGGCTCGGGCAGTTTGTTGGCACCGAATTGCTTCAACCGCCGGGCAGCTTCGTCGGCGCTGAGTCCGGCGACGGCTGACAGCGAGTCCTGCCCCGGCCCGGGATTCACCCCCGCGCTCCGCCCCTCACGGGCACTGCAGACCGCCGGCCGCCGCCGTCGAAATCGCCGGACAGCTGCGGGATCGCCGGAACTTTCCGGCGGTGTGGCGCGGATCCGGCGAACTCGGGGGTAGGGGGCGGCGTCACGTGCGTTAGTCTTCGGCGGCGCTGATCCCGAACTCGCTCTTGAGCCGCACGCGGGCGCCGCGCTCAACCAGTGTGGGTATGTAGGTCCGGATCCGGCCTGCGTTCAGGGCATCGAATTCCTCGCCGACGATCCCGGCGATGTGCCTCCGCGGTACGTGCGGAAACCTGGCAGCCAGACGCTCGACAACCTGATCAATGCTGGGTTCTTTCGCATCGTCCGTCACTTCTTCAGTGTGGAGCGGCCTGGTCCCGGCGTCAATGAATCTTCAACTGGCAGGCGGCAGCAGGTGGCCCAGGCTCCGCAGGTAGGTGCCAAAGCCGTGGGGCGCCCGGGCATGGGTCCGGCCGGAGGTCATGACCCTGATGCTGTCCGTCGCGGTGACCGTAAAGGCGCGGCTGCGGAGGCTGTGCACCAGGGTCCGGTCTTCTTCGGACGTGACCCGGGCGAACCCTCCGGCGGCAAGATAGGCGGAAGCCCGGACCCCGAAATTCGCGCCATAGATATGGGGGTGGTCCTCGCGGAAGGGGTGGCGTTCGTGCCAGCGCCGGAGCAGCTCAGGGTCCATCCCGGCGGGGTCGGGTTCCACGGAACCCAGCACGGCGTCGGCCCCGGCCTCGGCGAACTCCAGCTGGCGCACCAGCCAGTTCTCCGGCACCCGGGAATCGGCGTCGGTGTTGGCCAGCCAGGTCCGGCCGGCCCAGGGCGGCGGCGTCCAGCGCTGGCCGGGCGGCCGCCGCCGGGTCACGCCGATGCCGGAGGCCCGGACGCCAGCGGCCCGGCTGGCGCCGGCGCTGCGGTAGCTGACCTCCAATGCGCTGAAACGCGGGTCCGAGGCTGCGAAGCCGGCCATGACGGCGGCGGAACCGTCCGTGCAGCTGTCCAGCACCACCGTCACCCGGGTCTCGACGTCGGACCGGACCCTGCGCAGTGCGTCCGCGGACCGCTGAACGGCCTCCAACGCCAGTTCCAGGTGGTCTTCTTCGTTGTTTGCGGGCATGACGACGGCGACCCGGTCGATGCGGTGCCCGCGCGGCAACGGCAGCGCCGTCATCGGGGTCACCGCATCCGTTCCGGGCCGCCCAGGCCCGGCGCGGCACCCGGTACAGCGTCCGGGGCAAGGAACACCTCGAGCACAAAGTCGCGCTCCTGGTAGGTCCCGCCGCCGGCCCAGCCCAGGTGCCGCCGGGCCGCGGCATGGACCGCGTCGCCGTCGAGTTCCCAGCCGGAAATGGGGTGCCGCCAGTGGCACAGCGCGAGGGTCCCGCCAGGCATGAGCGAGCCTTGAACCCGGTCGAACAGTCCGGCGAGCTCTGCCGGCGAGAGGTAGTAGCCCACCTCTGAAACCACGATCAGGTCGAACGATCCGTCCGGCCACTCGTTCGGGACGGTCAGGTGGCGCGTCGTCGCCGCGGGCAGGTGCGCGAGCCGCCTGGCGGCACGGTCCAGGGCGGTGCCGCTGGCATCGACGGCGAGGAAGCTTCCGCACCGCGGCGCGAGTTCCACGCTCAGGGTCCCGATGGAGCAGCCGATCTCCAACCCGGACGTGTAGCTGCTGCCGGGCAGCGCGGCGAGCGTGAGGGTGCGTTTGCGCTGCTCGTACCAGCTCGAGGTGTACTGCCAGGGGTCCTCCTCCCGGGCGTGGACGGCATCGAACACGCGCTCCGCGTCGCCCGCGGCGAAGGGCCGCCGGGACCCGCCATCCGCCCCGCCATCGCCCGGGCCATCCGCCGGGCCGTCGGCCGGGCCGTCGGCCGGGGCGGCCGCGGGGTGCCAGGCAAACGTCTCCCAGGTCCGCTCAAAGTGTGTCAGGAAGGCCGGAGGCAGGAGCACCTCGTCGCCCGGCAGCCCGGAGAGCGGGCGCACCTGGGACACATGTGCCGCCATCGCGGCGGCCTTGGCCTCAAGCTCTGCCGGGCGCAGCGGCAGCCGGAACCAGCCGCGCCATGCCCCGCCGTCCGGGTCGCCGGGTCCGGTCAGGCCGGCCGCCCCGGCCGGGCCGCCGCCGGCGTCCGGCGCGCCTGGTGCCGCCCATAACCAGTACCAGATGGGGTATTCGAGGAGGGCGTGGCCCGCCGCGGCGCTGAGCCCGGCGGCAACGGATCCGAGGACGTCGTGGTCGGTGTGTCCATCGGAGCGGTAGGGCGCCACGAGAACCACCTCGTCGGCGGCGCGACCGCACACGGCCGCTGCCTCCCGGACCGCGTCCCGGACGGCGGCCCGGATCTCTTCCCGGTGCCCGGCGAGGTGACCGTCGGGCAGGCCCAGGCACTGCCACGCCACGTTCCCGGCCCCGTTCCCGGCTCCGGAAAGGCGTTTCAGGGCGTCGCCGAACTCCTGCAGCCGGACCGCGGCGAGCTGTTCCGGCGTCGTCGTTGGCGAGCCGGGGTGGGATCCTTCCCCCGCCGTGCACAGCAGCACGCGGACCGTGGCGCCGACGGCGTGCAGCCGGGCCAGCAGCCCGCCAGCCCCGAGCGATTCGTCGTCCGGGTGCGCGGCCAGGACAATGAAGGCCCGGCCGGCGAGCGCCGCGTCATCCAGCGGCAGGTCCGGCAGCCTGGCGGCGGGGCTGCCGGCCCAGGCGGCCTCGGACGTCCCGGCGTCGTTGTGTGTGAAAGTCACCATGGGTTGCTTTCGGCCAGTGCCAGGGCGCCCAACTGCGCGTCGTCGCGCATCGCGTGGTGCTGGCGGATGTACAGGGCGAGATCGGCCATCCGTTTTCCGTAGCGCTCGTCAAAGGCGAGGGGGGCCGGACCGAGATTTTGGCTCACGAGCGTCTGGACGCGTTCGACGGCGGCGGCCACGCTGCCGCGCACACGCAGGGCTTCCTGCCACGCACCGCGGTCCGAGAGTTCGCCGGCGTCGATCCTTGCGGCCGTGCCGGCCAGGTAGGCGGTGAGGGCGGCCAGCGTGCGGTCAATCTCGCCGAGGTGGGCCAGCGCAATCTGGTCCGGTTCCCGTCCGCCGTCAGCGGCGTGCCGCAGGGAGTCGGCGAAGCTGCGTGCCACGGCGACGGCGCCGCCGAGCCAGCAGGCGGCCACGCCCATGCCGCCCCACGCGAAACCCGGGCGCTGGTAATACCAGCCGGCGCCGCCGAGGGGCACGGCGGGAACGGCCTCGAAGTGGACTGTGCCGCTGGGAATCTCGCGCAGTCCCCGGCTGGTCCACTCCGGATTCGCGAAGCCCACGCCGTTCGCGTGGAGGTCGACGGCGAAGGCGGCCCGGCCTCCGGCCTCCAGATGGGCCGTCAGTACGGCATGGTCCAGTTGGGCGGCGAGCGAGCACCAGGGCTTGGATCCCTGCAGGATCCAGCCGTCTGCGGATTCCTTGGCTTCAAGCCGCAGGCCGGGCGCCTCGGCGGCGAACACACCCCAGGCCCCCTCGAAGTTGGCATCGTCGGGGTCCGGGCAGTCCCGGCCGTGCCGTGCCGCCTCGTCGCCGGCCTGGGCCAGGATCGCCACGGCATCCAGGTGTGGTTCCAGCACCCGTCCGGCGGCGACATCGACGGCGGTTACGGAGGCCAGAATCTCCCACAGGAACGCGGTCCGGCCGTCCCCGGGTTTGGGCGCCGCCGCCGCGGCCGCCTTGGCCAGCTCCAGCAGCCCCGGCACATCGCGGACGGCGTCCTGCGCCTCGGACAGCAGGGGGCTGATCGTCTCCAGGTCTGCGGCCGCGGAGCTGATCCGGACGGGTAGGGGGTGGTCGGAGATGGGGATCCCGTTCATTTCGGCTGCCTGTGTTCCTTCGGGCTGGGCGGATTCGGGCTGGGCGGATTCGGGCTGGGCCCGGCCACGTGGCTGAAGTCCTGCGCGTCCGCGGCCGCGCCGCCATCACTGGCGCCGTCGACAAGTAATCTAAGCATACTTAGCACTTGGGGGTGGCCGGGGCTTCACGGGGTCGGCTGCCACCGGCGCGTTCGCCCCGGCGGACAGTCTCTTGCGCCTAGCGGACGATCGCGAGGGCGAAGCCGTCCCAGCCTTTCGAACCCACGGTCTGGATCACGGTGCCGTCCAGCCGCGGGTCATCGCCCATCATCTGGAGGGTGCTGATGATTCCGGGGGCGTTGACCGGGTCCATCGACGCGTCCAGCACCGCACCCTCCCACACGACGTTGTCCACCACGATGGTGGTGCCGGGCCGGCCAAGCCGGATGGCCCAGTCCAGGTAGTGCGGGTTGTTTTCCTTGTCGGCATCGATAAACACGAAATCGAAGGGCGGCCCGGCCTCGTTTTCCAGCTCGGGCAGGGTGTCCAGCGCCGCGCCGACCCGGATGTCCACCTTGTGGCCCAGCCCGGCATCGTCAACGTTGGTCCGCGCGACGCGGGCGTGCAGGGGGAGGTATTCACAGGTGACCAGCCGGCCGTCGTCGGGCAGTCCCTGGGCCATCCAGATGGTGCTGAAGCCGGCCAGCGTGCCGATCTCCAGGACGTGGCGGGCACCGGAGAGCTGGACCAGCAGTTTCAGGAGTTTGCCGGCGTTGGGGGCCACTTCGATGGCCGGCATGCCTGCCTCAAGCGCGCTGGTCACGGCGCGCTTGAGTGAACGGTCCGGGCGGACCACCGCGTCGGAGAGGAAGTTCTCGACGGCGACCCAGCCGGGGGCGGACTGATGCTCGATCATGCCCCCAGTGTTCCAGCCGCCCGCGCCCGGCGGTACCCCTGCGGGCGCGCCTTTCCCGCCCGGGTTTCGGCGTGCGGCCCGACTCAGTACACCTAGTTTCCCGGCCGGGCAGGAATCTGCGGGCCGGTCCCGCCGGCGCCCTGCCCGTCGATGGCGTTTTCCAGCCGTTCCACCTTGCCGGTCAGCTCGCCGCTGTAGCCCGGCCGGATGTCCGCCTTGAGGACCAGCGAGACGCGCGAACCGTAGGCGCCCACCGCGTCCGTGGCCCGCTTGACGACGTCCATGACCTGGTCCCACTCGCCCTCGATCTCGGTGAACATGGAACTCGTCCGGTTGGGCAGGCCCGACTCCCGGACGATCCGCACCGCGGCCGCGACGGCGTCGTGGACCGACGCGTCGCCGGGCGCTTGCCCGTTGGCGGGGTCACCGGAGGGTGCTACGGAGAATGCGACCAGCATGTGGTGGTTCCCTTCACTCAGTCAGGACACCGGGGGCGAAAACTTCCGGGCTGTCCGGCACCAGTCTTTCACGCGATTCAAGCCCGGCAGCGGCCGGGCACACCTCCGCCACCGTCACATAAGTCACTACCCGCCGGTAACAGGTTCGCGCACCCTTCGCGTTGCTACCCTAGGCAAATGAACCGGGCAGTAGACCGCAGGCCGCTCCGCGCAGATGCCGCGCGCAACGTGGACAAAATCATCGCCGCGGCCCGCCAGTGCTTCCGCGAGCACGGCCCCGAGGTGCCGCTGCAGACCATTGCCGTCACCGCCGGCGTGGGTCCCGCCACCCTTTTCCGGAATTTCGCCGACAAGGAAGAGCTGGTGCTCGCTGCCCTGAACCAGCAGCTCCGGCTGCAGGTGGATCCGGCCATCGATGAGGCCCTGGCCGATCCTGACGCCGCCGCAGGGCTCTTTCGGGTCATCGATGCCACGATGCATGTCGCCAGCGAAGAGGCCAACCTGCTGGGAGCCGTCGCGGGCCGGCGCGGGCTGCTGACCGGGATTACGGGTGGCCTGATTGAATCCATCGCCGTGCTGCTGGGCCGGGGCCAGGGGCAGGGCACCCTGCGCAGCGATATTTCCATGACGGACATGATCCGCCTGCTGGCCATGCTGATCGGCGTCGTGGACACCATGGAGCCGGGCTCCGACGCGTGGCGCCGGCCCGTGGCGCTGGTTGAGGACGCCATCCGGACGGAGCGGCCGGACCGGGCGTTGCCGCCGCAGGCCCCGCTGACGGGCACCGCGTTCGACGCCGTTCTCGGCTAGCACCCATAAGCGCCGGATCCTGCAGGTGCCCCGACAGTCCGGTGCCCGGCGCTAGTCTTCGGCCGGCTTTTCCTTGGCTTCGAGAAGGTGTTGCTGAAGCTTCTCTTCGGCTTCCCGACGGCGGCGGGACATTTCGCGCATTTCCCGGGTGGACTCAGCCCCGCCGGAAACATACGGCTCGTGCTGCTTGGTGCGCTGATCCTTGCGCGGCTCCGCGGCCTGCTGCTCCACGGCCTGCTCGTCGGCAGCCTCCCGGCCGGCAGCCGGCAGCTCGCCGTCGTGTTCAGTCATGTTCGAATGCTCCCATGCGATCCCGGCACCAAGTAGGGACTAAAGACCGTTCCGGCGGCACCCACAGCCCATCCGCGCTCCAGCGCGGTCAGGCGTTCCACTGGCGGGTCAGTCCCAGCCGAGCAGCCGGAGCCCGGCGGCCGCGGCCGCGCCGGCGATCACCACCACCAGGAACGGCGCACGCAACCACAAGGCGATGCCCGCCGCCGCCAATGCGCCCAGCCGGGCGTCCAGGACGAGCGACTGGCCGGAGGCGACAGCATTGACCACCGTCAGGGACGCCAGCAGCCCGATTGTCATGGTCCCGGCAATCCTGGACATCCGCGGGTTGCGGAGCAGGCTGGCCGGCACCAGGTAACCGAGCAGCTTCCAGGCGTAGGCGAGCAGGCAGGAGAGCAGCAGCCACATCCAAAGAGTCATGCGTCGTCTCCGGAGCGGTCACCGCGGGATTCGCGGGCCGGGTCGTGGCGGTGGTGCACGTGGTCCTCCGCGTACGGATCGACGTCCGGTTCCAGGCCCTCATCGCTGCGGCCGTGGCTGAACCAGCCGATCCCTGCCGCGACCACGGCGGCGACGAGGATCGGCACTCCCGGGGGCACGAACGGCACGGCCAGCACGGTGGCCAGCGCGCAGACCACCGCGATGGCCACAGGTTCCCTGCCTTTCAGCCGCGGCCAGAGCAGGCCCAGGAAGGCCGCCACGGCGGCGCCGTCCAGTCCCCACTGTTTGGGATCCCCGAGCGCCCCGCCGGCCAGTGCGCCGAGGGCGGTGAACAGGTTCCAGAGGACAAAGACGCCGATTCCGGCGGTCCAGAAGCCGCGTTTCTGCTCGTCGGGGTCCGTCTGCCCTGTGCTGGTGGCGGTGGACTCGTCGATGGTCAGCTGGGCCGCGGCAAACTTCCGCCACCCGCGCGGCTGCAGGAGGGCATTGATCTGCATGCCGTAGATGCCGTTGCGCATGCCCAGCAGCGTCGCGGCGCCCATCGCTGCGACGCCGGACCCGCCTCCGGCCACCACACCGATGAAGGCGAACTGCGAGCCGCCGCTGAACAGCAGCAGGCTCAGTGCCATGGTCTGCCAGAAATCCAGGCCCGAGGTTACGGACAGCGCGCCGAAGGAGACGCCGTAGAGACCGGTGGCGATGCTGATCGACAAACCGATCCGCACCGCCGGTGACTGCAGGATTTTCACGGGCGCCGGTTCCGCCGCGTCAAAGTCCAGGCCCATGCGATGAGGGGCGCCTGGAGCGGGAGCCGCAGGGTGTGCATGCGTCGCCGGCGCGGCGAGCCCTCCGGCCCGTAGGCTTTGCGCAGGGCATCCACGTGGCCGGCGAGGAAGGCGGCGAACATCGCCGTGACGCAGCCCGCGGCGGCCCTCCGGGTGGCCGGGACCAGGAGCCCGACGGCGGCGGCGGCTTCCAGCAGCCCGCTCACTGCCACCCATTCCTCACGGGACAGGACGGCCAGGGGCCCGTTCGGCTGCTCGCCGGAGTCGTCCCGGCACAGGAAGTCGGGTACCACCGGGTGGAAAAATTCAGGCTCGCGGAAGTGCTTGGCGGCACTGGTGAGCAGCAGCGCGCTCATCGCTGCCGCGGACGGCGTCTGGAGGTCCGGGACGGGCCGGCGAAATGGCATGCAACAACTCAACCACAGCGGCCACGCCGGCCGTAATCCGCCCGGGACGCGGGGATGTAAAGATGTCAGCCCGGGATCCGTGGTGCGGCCAGGCGGCTACCGTGGGGGCCGGCTGTCCGCCATGAGCTGGGAGAGGACCTGGGCGGGCCAGTTGGTGGTGATCTCCTGGATCCCGAGTTTCCGGCACCGTTCGACGTCGTCCTCGGTGTCGACCGTCCACACCCGGCACCGCAGCCCCGAGGCGAGCCAGCGCTGAACGGCCGGGGCGTGCGTGCGGACGTACCCGATGCCGGGGCCGGCAATGCCGGCCTCGGCCGCCGCCAGGATCCGTTCCCCCTCAGCCTGGGCGGCCTTCATCACGTTGGCCAGCGCCCCGCCGGTCAGGGCACCGAGGCCCAGTTCCTCCCGGATGTCCGCCACATTGACGTCATCCACGAGCTGGCAGACAGCCGCGGCCGGTACGGACTCCAGGAGGTGTTTTACGGAGTCGGGGCTAAAGCTCATGAAGGAAACCGTGATGTTCTCCAGCATCGACGTCCGCGGATCCCAGCCCTGGGCCCTCAGGACCTCGAGGGCCCGGTCCTCGAGTCTGAGCTGGTACGGGCTCGGGTGTTTGAACTCGATCGCCAGCCCGATCCCGCGGCCGGCCGCACGCAGGATGTCGAGCAGGTCCGGCAGGGTCAGGAACTGCCCGGACTTGGCGCCGTAGGCCTCCGGGATCCGGGCTCCCTTCCAGGAGGAGAAGTCCAGTTCCTGGAGTTCTTGCAGGGTCCGGTCGGCCACCTGGCCGGTGCCGTCCGAGGTGCGGTCCAGGGTGGCATCGTGCAGGAGCACCACGTGCTGGTCCCGGGTCAGGTGGACATCGCATTCGACGCCGTCGGCGCCGTCGGCGATTGCCTGCAGGTACGCGGCCCGGGTGTGCTCGGCGAATGTTCCGCTGGCGCCGCGGTGGGCATAGACCAAAGGCCGGGCGGCGGCAGGCTCATCAGTGGTCATGGTGCCACGTTAGCGGACCGTCCGTTTCCGTGGCGGGCTAGGCTGGGCTCATGCAGGTGAATACTGAGTCAACCTCCCTGACCGGCGCCGCGGGACGTCCGGGCGGCGCCCGGCCGGACGGTCCCCCCGGGCAGCGTTCCGCTGCCTCCAGCGACGTCGAGAAGGCCGCGGCGCTGCGCCGGATGAAGCTCCTCGCCCTCTCGCTGCTGGCCGTCATGGCGGTGATCTTCATCGTCGCGTTCGCCCTGCAGAAGCAGTATCCGGGGCTCGAATACGTCCGCGCCGCGGCCGAGGGCGGCATGGTCGGGGCCCTCGCGGACTGGTTCGCCGTCACGGCCCTGTTCAAGTACCCCATGGGCATCAAGATCCCGCACACCGCGATCATCCCCCGCCGCAAGGACCAGATCGGCGCCTCGCTGGGCGAATTCGTGGAAACCAATTTCCTCTCCGAACAGGTGGTCCAGGAGAAGCTGGCGTCCGCAGACATTGCGCGCAAGGCCGGCGCCTGGCTGTCCAGCCCCGGCGGCCCGGACCGGGTCGCCAAGGAGGGTGCCGCCGTCATCCGCGGCGCGTTCAAGGTCCTCAACGACGACGACGTCCAGGCCGTGATCGAGTCCATGGTCCGCAAGCACCTGCTCACCCCGCCGTGGGGGCCGCCGGTGGGCCGCCTCGCCGAGCGGATTTTCGACGACGGGCACCACCATGCGCTGGTGGACCTAATGGTGGACCGCACCGTGGACTGGGTGCGGGACAACCAGGAGACGGTCAACAGGCTGGTCACCGACCGGTCCCCGACGTGGGTGCCCTCGTTCGTGGACGGGCTGGTGGGCGACAAGGTGTACGTGGAGATCCTCAAGTTCACCCGCGCCGTGCAGTCCGACCCGCAGCACCAGGTCCGCCTCTCGATCGACAAGTACCTCAAGGAACTCGCGCAGGACCTGCAGCATGATCCTGTCATGATCGCCCGCGCCGAGGGCATCAAGGCCCAAGTGCTCGGCGACCCGGAGGTCCGCGAGCTCGCCTCCCGCACCTGGGACACCATCAAGACGGCCCTGCTCACCGCCGTCGATGACCCGCACAGCGAACTGACCGTCAAGTTCAAGGCGGCCGTGCATGACTTCGGCACCCGGCTGCTGGTCGATCCCGAGCTCGCCGGCAAGGTGAACGCCTGGATCGGCGACGCGGCCGGCTACCTCGTGAAGACCTACCGCTCGGACATCGCGGGGGTCATCACGGACACCGTGGCCCGCTGGGATGCCGAAGAGACGTCGCAGAAGATCGAACTGCAGGTCGGCAGGGACCTGCAGTTCATCCGGATCAACGGCACGGTGGTGGGCGCACTGGCCGGGCTGGCCATCTTTACGCTGGCCACCCTGCTGTTCGGCTAGCTGGGCCCCGCTCCGCGGCACCGGCTAGGCGGCCGCGACCTTGGCCTTGGTCCTGCCGTGCATGGCGAAGATGGTGAAGACAAGCGCCGCGAACGCTGTGGCGACGAGCAGCAGCAGCCCGATCGCGTAGCTGTGCGCCGCGGCGTCATAGGTGGCGCCCATGATCAGCGGCGGGAAGTAGCCGCCCAGGCCGCCGGCCGCGCTGACCACCCCGCTGATGCTGCCGACCTTGCCCTCCGGCGCGAGGACCCCCACCCAGGCGAACACCCCGCCCGTGCCCAGGCCCAGCGCCGCCGCCATGGCGACGAACGTCAGGCCGGCGGGGACGTCGCCGTCGGGTTGCAGGTTCACCACCCAGGCAAGGACGGCGACGCCGGCGAGGGCAGCGATCACCACTGGCTTGGGACCGATCTTGTCGGCGAGTACGCCGCCCACCGGCCGCGCCAGCACGGCTGCGAGCGCAAACCCCGCGGTACGGGCGCCGGCCGCGCTGGGATCGAAGCTGTAGACATCCCGGAGGTACGTGGGCAGATACGTGGCGAAGGAAACGAAGCCACCGAAGAGGACTGCGTAGAGGAAGCACAGCTTCCACGTGACCGGGGTCTTCGCGGCGTCGATCAGCTTGGGCATCACGGGCGCGTTGCTGCGGGTCCAGCCCGGCGCCTCCTTCAATCGGAACCAGATGATGGCGGCCATGACCGCCAGAATCGCGGCGATCAGCAGGTGGGTGGGAACGTAGCCGATGGCGGCGACAAGCCGGGGGTTCAGGAAAGCGGCCAGGGCCGTTCCGCCCATGCCCGCGCCGAAGACGCCGGTGGCGAAACCCCGCCGGGCGGGCTCGTACCAAGCGCTGACAAAGGGGATCCCGACGGCGAAGACGGTTCCGGCGACCCCCAGCAGCACGCCGGCAGCCAGCACCAGGGCGAAGGAGTCGAGGCTGCCGCCGACGGCCACCAGCAGGATCGGGACGATGGAGGCCAGCAGGACAAAAGTGAACATGGCGCGGCCGCCGTACTTGTCCGTCAAGGCGCCGACGACGATCCGCCCCAGCGAGCCGACGAAGACGGGCATGGCCACGAGCACACCGGTGGTGGCCGGATTGAGGTGCAGATGCTGGGTGTAGAACGCGCTCAGCGTGGCGATGGAGTTCCAGGCCCAGAAGCACACCACGGAGGTCGAGGTGGCGAGCGTCAGATTGAGCGCCCGGCCCGCAGGTGCGGCGACGGGCGGGGACACTGCTCCGGCCACGGCGGTCTCCTTCCTGGTTCATCAAAGCAGTTCAGCAAAGCGGTTCAGCAAAGCGGTTCAGCAAAGCAGCTTCAGCGATGGCACCGGGTCACCGGTTCCTGGTGTCCCGGTCCCGGGTTCCGACGGCGGACCAGCCCCGCCGGGTGCCGGCCGTGGAGCTCCGGGCGCCGGCGGCGCCGGCTGTGCCTTTGGCCCCGGCGCCGCCGGTGTCCCGGTCCCGGGAGCGGTAGACGATGTAGGGGCGGAAGAGGTAGTGGAACGGGGCCGTGAAGGCGTGGACCAGGCGCGTGAACGGCCAGATCACGAACAGCGCCATGCCTACCAGGGTGTGCAGGTGGAAGGAGAACGGCGCCGCGGCCATTGCCGCGATGTCGGGCTGGAAGATGAACAGCGAGCGGAACCACGGGGCCACGGTCTCGCGGTAATTGTGCCCGTGCTCGCCCTCGAAGACACTCGCCAAGGTGGTCCACAGCCCGAACACAATGGCCGCGGTGAGCACCACATACATGGTCTTGTCATTGCCGGTGGTGGCCATGAAGACCGGCCCGGTGGTCCGGCGGCGGTAGATCAGCAGGAGGATCCCGCCCAGGGTTCCCACCCCGGCGATCCCGCCGACCAGCAGGGCGTTGAAATGGTAGAACTCCTGGCTCATCCCGGCCGCCTGGGTCCACGCCATAGGAATGACCAGGCCGAAGAAGTGACCGGCGATCACGGCGAGCAGGCCAAAGTGGAACAACGGGGACGCAATCCGCAGCAGCCTGGACTCATAGAGCTGGGAAGACCTCGTGGTCCAGCCGAACTGGTCGTACTTGTAGCGCCAGAGCAGTCCGCCGACCAAAACCACCACCATGACGTACGGCAGTACGCCCCACAGCACGATGTCCAGTGCGGAGAGTCCGACGGCGGATCCGGGTTCCGCTTCGAATGCCAGCATGCTCAGGCCCCCTTCACGGGCAGCGGGCGCGGATCGTACGGGTCCAGGCCCACGGCCTCGGTGGGCGGGCCGTAGCCGGCCATCCGCATGACGGCCTGCTCGTCCGCCGGGGATTTCCCGGGCAGCGTGGCGCAGACGGCCTGCAGGATCCGGGCGTGCGGCAGCTGGTCCCGGAGCAGCCCGAAACGGAGCATCTCCAGGCTCGCCCGGAAGCGCGTCAGCAGCCCGCGGCCGGCCGCGAGGTCCACCAGCGCGGCGTATTCGAGGACCATCGGGAGGTAGTCGGGCAGTTCGCCGTGGGTGTCCACCAGGGTGTCGCTTTGCCGGTAGGTCTTCTTGAAGTTGCCCAGAACCTCGCCGCGGCGCCGGGTGTCCCCGTCAGTCCAGTAGGACAGGTGCAGGGCGTGGCGCTTTCCGAGGTCGAACTCGCGCACGTACTGGGACTGGAGCTGGATCGGCGGCGTGGACTCCAGCTGGTCCAGGACCGCAACGAAGTCCGCCGTGGCGCCGGGGAACTCGGCCAGCGCGGCCCGCATCAGCGGGACCCGGCCGGTCAGTTCCTCGTCAGGGTAGGACAGGCACCAGGCCGCGGCGAGGTAGAGGACCTGCTGGCGGCGGGTCATGGCTGCTCCCCCGCCGGAGGGGATTCCGCGGGGCCCGCCGGTTTCGGCGGCGGCGGTTCCGCCGGAGGCGGTTTTTCCGGAAGCAACGCCTTTTCCGGAAAAAGCCCGGAGGGCGCTCCGGTGCCGTCCCAGTTCAGCAGGTTCACCCTGCCGCGCAGGGTGGTTTCGCCGGGCGCGGAGCCGGAGGTCTGCCGGTCCCGGAGGGCGTTGAAGGTTTCCACCGCCACGGGGACGGGCCGGCCGCTGGCTTCGCCGAAGTGGGCGGTATCCTGCATGCCCGGGCCGCCCTCGAAGTCGAGCGAACAGCCCATTTCCTCGAGGTCGTGGGCCTGCTCCACGTGGGCCTTCGGGATGACGTAGCGCTCCTCGTATTTCGCGATCGCCATCAGCCGGTACATCTCGTACATGCTCTGGCTGTCCATCCCCACGGCCTCCGGGATGGCGTCGTCCGGGTCGTCGCCGAGGCTGATGCCGCGCATGAAGGAGCGCATGGCGGCGAGCTTCTTCAGCACCGCGGTCACCCGGTCCGCGTCGCCGGCGGTGAAGAGTTCAGCGAGGTATTCCACCGGGATGCGCAGCGCGTCGATGGCGCCGAAAAGGTTGCCGGTGTCCTCGCCGTCGTGGCCCTGGTCGCGCAGCAGGTCCACCACGGGTGAGAGCGGCGGCACGTACCAGACCATCGGCATGGTCCGGTATTCCGGGTGCAGCGGCAGCGCCACCTTGTAGACCTTGGCCAGGGCGTAGACCGGCGAGCGCCCGGCGGCGTCGATCCAGTCTTCGGGGATGCCCTGGGCCCGGGCCTCGGCCTGGACGGCGGGGTCGTTCGGGTCCAGCAGCACGTCCATCTGGGCGTCGTAGAGTTCCCGGGGGTCCGTGACGGAGGCCGCCATGGTGACGGCGTCGGCGTCGTACAGGAACAGCCCCAGGTACCGCAACCGGCCCACGCAGGTCTCGGAGCAGACTGTCGGGAGCCCCACCTCCACCCGCGGGTAGCAGAAGGTGCACTTCTCGGCCTTGCCGGTCTTGTGGTTGAAGTAGATCTTCTTGTAGGGGCAACCGGTGACGCACTGGCGCCAGCCGCGGCATTTGTCCTGGTCCACCAGCACAATCCCGTCCTCCACCCGCTTGTAGATCGCGCCGGAGGGGCAGGAGGCCATGCAGGAAGGGTTCAGGCAGTGCTCGCAGATCCGCGGCAGGTAGAACATGAAGGTTTGTTCGTACGCGAACTTGATCTTGTCCTCGGATTCCCGCCGGACCTTCTCCACGATCGGGTCCAGGTGGCCGTTCTCGGCGGAGCCGCCGAGGTCATCGTCCCAGTTCGCGGACCAGGTGATCTTGGTGTCCTCCCCGGTGATCAGGGACTTGGGCCGGGCCACCGGGAAGTCGTCGCCCAGGGGCGCGTCAACGAGGGTCTTGTAGTCGTAGGTCCATGGCTCGTAGTAGTCCTTGAGCTCGGGCTGGACCGGGCTGGCGAAGATCCCGAAGAGCTTCTTGACCCGGCCGCCCGCCTTGAGCACCAGCTTCCCGCGCTTGTTCAGCGCCCAGCCTCCGTGCCACTTCTCCTGGTCCTCGTAGCGGCGCGGATAGCCCTGCCCGGGCCGGGTTTCGACGTTGTTGAACCAGACGTATTCGGTGCCGGCACGGTTGGTCCACGCCTGCTTGCAGGTTACGGAACAGGTGTGGCAGCCGATGCATTTGTCCAGGTTCATGACCATGCCCATTTGGGCCATGACACGCATCAGTACTGCACCTCCTGGGAACGACGCCGGACGGTGGCCACCATGTCGCGCTGGTTTCCGGTGGGGCCAAGGTAGTTGAACGCGTAGGCGAGCTGGGCGTAGCCGCCGATCAGGTGCGAAGGCTTGACCAGCAGCCGGGTCACGGAGTTGTGGATGCCGCCGCGCCTCCCGGTGGCCTCGGACTTCGGCACGTCGATGGTGCGTTCCTGCGCGTGGTGGACGTAGACCACACCGGCCGGCATCCGGTGGCTGACGATCGCCCGGGCCACCAGGACGCCGTTGATGTTCAGGCACTCCACCCAGTCGTTGTCCTTGACCTCGATGGCCGCCGCGTCGGCGGGGCTCATCCAGACCGTGGGCCCGCCGCGGGAGAGCGAGAGCATCAGCAGGTTGTCCTGGTATTCGGAGTGGATGGACCACTTGGAATGTGGCGTCAGGTAGCGGACCACCACCTCCATGGACCCGTCCTGGCCGAGCCTGGGTTCGCCGAAGAGCCGGTGCATGTCCAGCGGCGGCCGGTAGATCGGCAGCGCCTCGCCGATGTCCCGGATCCAGTCGTGGTCCAGGAAGAAGTGCATCCGGCCGGTCAGGGTGTGGAAGGGCTTGAGCCGCTCGACGTTGATGGTGAAGGGTGCGTAGCGCCGGCCGCCGGTCTCTGAGCCGGACCATTCCGGCGAGGTGATCACCGGAACCGGGCCGGCCTGGGTCTGGGCGAAAGTGATGTATTTTTCTTCGGAGCCCTCGGCCAGGTCCGCCAGTTTCCTCCCGGTGCGGATTTCCAGGTCCTTGAAGCCCTGCACGGCCAGCGCCCCGTTGGTGGTGCCGGAGAACGCCAGGATGGCCTCGGCCATCTTCGCGTCCGTATCGATCGCGGGACGGCCGTCCGCGGCGCCGCCAAGCATCACCCCGTTGGAACGGCTGAGCCGGTCCAACGGGCCGGCAAGTTTGTACGTGACGTTCTTGACCGTGAAGCCCAGTTTGTCCGCCAGCGGCCCGACGGCGGCGAGCTTGTCCGCGATGGCGGTGTAGTCCCGCTCGACGATGGAAAAAATGGGCATGTTCTGACCCGGGACCGCCGGGACGGACATGTCCCGCCAGTCCCGCACAATCCCGCCGGGCTGGGCCAACTGGCCGGGCGTGTCGTGCTGCAGCGGCACGCTCACCAGGTCCCGGCGGACGCCGAGGTGGGTTTTGGCCTGCCGGGAGAACTCCTGGGCCAGCAGGTGGAAGGTGTCGAAGTCCGTCCTGGTCTCCCACGGCGGGTCAATCGCGGGGGTGAAGGCGTGCACGAACGGATGCATGTCGGTGGAGGACAGGTCGTGTTTTTCGTACCAGGTGGCGGCCGGGAACACGACGTCGGACAGCAGGGTGGTGGAGGTCATCCGGAAGTCCGCGGAAACCAGCAGGTCGAGCTTTCCTTCGGGCGCCTGCTCATGCCATTTCACATCCTTGGGCTTGAGCCCCTCGGCATGGTCCTGGCCCAGGACATTGTTGTGCGTTCCCAGCAGGTTCCGCAGGAAGTACTCGTTGCCCTTGGCCGAGGAGCCGAACAGGTTGGAGCGCCACAGCACGAGGGTCCGCGGCCAGTTTTCCGGGGCGTCCACGTCCTCGATCGCCGGGTTCAGGGTGCGGCTCTTCAGGGCATCGGCGATGTAGCCGGCGGCGTCCGTCGCGGTGCCGGCGGCGACGGCGGCTTCCGCCTCGTCCGCGAGGTCCAGCGGGTTGCGGTCGAACTGCGGGTAGAACGGCATCCAGCCCAGCCGCGCGGACTGGGCCAGCGCGTCGGCAGTGTGCATGCCGTCCAGGCTTCCGGTGGAGAGCGGGGACTTCAGCGCGTCCGCGGAGTATCCGTCCTGACGCCACTGGTCCGTGTGCATGTACCAGTAGCCGGTGCCGATCATCGTCCGCGGCGGCCGGGACCAGTCAAGGGCGTTGGCCAGCGACAGCCAGCCAGTGACCGGCCGGGTCTTTTCCTGGCCGACGTAGTGCGCCCAGCCTCCGCCGTTGCGGCCCATGCAGCCGGTCAGCATCACCAGGGCCAGCACCGCCCGGTAGGTGGTGTCGCCGTGGAACCACTGGCAGATCCCGGCGCCCATGATGATCATGGACCGGCCCTTGGACTGTTCGGCGTTGCGGGCGAATTCGCGGGCCACCCGGATGCAGGCCTGCGCCGGGACGGAGGTGATCTCCTCCTGCCAGGCCGGCGTGTAGGGTGTCGCTGCGTCCTGGTAGCCGGCGGCCCAGTCCCCCGGAAGCCCGTCGCGGCCGACCCCGTACTGGGCCAGCATGAGGTCGAAGACGGTGGTGACCAGCTGGCCTTCCACCGCCAGGACGGGCACGCCGCGGCGGAGCACGCTGCCGTCCCCGCCGGCGTCCTCGAAGCACGGCAGCAGGATCTCGGCGCTTTCCGTTGACACTTCACGGAGGGACAGCGCCGGTTCGATCGCTCCGAGATCCAGATTCCACTTGCCCTCGCCGCTCTCTGAGTAGCGGAAGCCCATCGAGCCGTTGGGGACCGCCGGCAGCCCGGTCTTCTTGTCGAACAGGACGGTGCGGAACGCCGCGTCCTCGGTCAGCGACTCGGCGGGAAGGTCCTTGGCGGTGAGGAACTTGGCCGGGGTGAGGGAGCCGTCGTCGCGCCGTTCGAGACGGACCAGGAACGGCAGGTCGGTGTACCGGCGGACGTAGTCAGCGAAGAACGGCACCTCACGGTCGACGAAGAATTCCTTGAGCATGACGTGCCCCATCGCCATGGCCAGCGCGGCGTCGGTTCCGGCCTGTGCGGGGAGCCATTCGTCGGCGAACTTCGTGTTGTCCGCATAGTCCGGGCTGACCGTGACCACTTTGGTGCCGCGGTACCGCACCTCGGCCATCCAGTGTGCGTCCGGGGTGCGGGTGACGGGGACGTTGGAGCCCCACATCATCAGATACCGGGCGTCCCACCAGTCCCCCGATTCCGGGACGTCGGTCTGGTCCCCGAAAACCTGCGGGCTGGCCACGGGGAGGTCGGCGTACCAGTCGTAGAAGGACGTCATCACCCCGCCGATCAGCTGGATGAAGCGGGTCCCCACGGCGTGCGAGACCATGGACATCGCCGGGATGGGCGAGAAGCCGGCGCAGCGGTCCGGGCCGTAGGCCTTGATGGTGTTCACCTGCGCGGCGGCGGCGATTTCGATCGCCTCCTGCCAGGAGACCCGCACCAGGCCTCCCTTGCCGCGGGCGCGCTGGTAGCGGCGGCGCCGCTCGGGGTCGCCCACGACGTCGGCAAAGGCCAGCACCGGGTCACCCAGCCGGGCCTTGGCCTCGCGGTACATCTCGACGAGGACGCCCCGCGCATACGGAAAACGCACCCGGGTGGGTGAATAGGTGTACCAGGAGAAGGCCGCGCCGCGCGGGCAGCCCCGCGGCTCGTATTCCGGGCTGTCCGGGCCCACGGAGGGGTAGTCGGTCTGCTGGGATTCCCAGGTGATGATGCCGTCCTTGACGTACACCTTCCAGGAGCAGGAGCCGGTGCAGTTCACCCCGTGCGTGGACCGGACCACCTTGTCGTGGCTCCAGCGGTCCCGGTAAAAGATGTCGCCCTTGCGGCCACCCTCGCGGAACACCGCCCTGCCGTCGTCGGTCTGGTCCCATTTCGTAAAGAATCGGCCCAGCTTCAACATTGCATCCGAGGCGGGCCCGTCCAGCCCCGCCGCGTCTCCGGCAGTCATTCCTTCAAGCTAGGGTGCCCCTTCTGGCCGGAACAGGGCCTTAGGACACTGTGGCGGGCCCGGGTCCGGGCGGCCCGGGAGCTGCCCGGCCGGCCCCGCAGTTCAGGGCCAGCCGGCCGGCCCCGCGGGTCGGGGCTCGCGGTTCAGGCGAAGCTCTCCAGCTCGACGCCGGCAGCCTCCAGCGCCGCACGGATCGCGGTCGCCGCGGCAACGGAGCCGGCGGTGTCGCCGTGGAGGCACAGCGACTGCGGCTCGATCCGGAGCACGGTGCCGTCGACGGCCTCGATTTCGCCCTTTGTGGCGAGCCTGACCGCCCGCTCGGCAACCTGTCCGGCGTCGAGCATCACCGCCCCCACCTCGGTGCGCGGCACGAGGGTGCCGTCGGGGAAGTAGGCGCGGTCGGCGAAGGCCTCGGAGAAGACGGGGTGCCCGGCTTCCTTGGCGATTTCCAGCAGGGCTGAGCCGGGGAAGCCGAGGACGGGCAGTCCGGGATCGTAGGCCTGGATGGCGGCGATCACGGCGGAGGCCTGCTCGCCGTCGTGCACGGTGCGGTCGTAGAGCGCCCCGTGCAGCTTGACGTAGTCCACCGAGGCGCCCACGGCATGGGCGACGCCGTCGAGCGCCCCGAGCTGGTAAAGGACCGCGCCGAAGAGATCGTCAAAGGTCATGTCCAGCGAGCGCAGGCCAAAGCCGGCCAGGTCCGGGTAGCCGATGTGGGCACCGACGTTGACGTCGAGCTCGTACGCCGCCCGGCAGGTGTCCAGCATGGTCACAGGGTCCCCGGCGTGCATCCCGCAGGCCACGCTGGCGCTCGTGACCAGCGGAAACATCGCGGCGTCGGCGCCCTTGGCCCAGGTCCCGAAGGACTCCCCCAGGTCAGTGTTCAGATCCAAAACGTGCCGCCGTCCTTCGTTGAAGTCTTCGGGGTGCCGCCGCCCGGGGCGCCGCCGTCCGGCTGCGCGTCCAGGGAAGTTTCGTAGAGCGCTGCCGGGCCGGTGGTTTCCGCAAGGGCTTGCAGTTCTCCCGGAATCGTGTCCGGGATGGGCCCGAATGCTTCCCTGGCGTTCGCCACGACCGCATGGCCCATCACCCGGTTGCCCACTCCGCCTACGACGGCGCCGATACCGAAGGGCAGGGCACGGCCCAGCCAGGCTGTGCCCTGGGTCTTGAGCAGGGAGCGCAGGAACATCGTCTGGATCTTGGCCCGCACTGTACCGAAGCCGGCGAGGGGGACGCGGCGGGTGAAGGCCGCGGTCCAGGCCTGGGTGGGCCCCTTGCCCCGGCCCGCCGCTTGTCCGCTCAGCGAGCTCAGTAGCTGGGTGCCTTCCTCGCCCAGCATGACCGCCATGACCAGGGTGCTGGCTCTGTCCGGGTCCACCATCCGGATGCCGTGCAGTTCAGCAAGGGCCGTGGAATACAGTGCGGTGGCTTCGAGGAACCCGACTGCTGCGGCGGCCGAGAGACCCAGTGCGGCCGCAGTTCCGACGCCCGGAATCACGGCAGCCCCGCCGACCAGCGCACCGCCGCCGGTGACGGCCAGCAGGTAGTCGCGCTCCAGGATGGCGGCGAGCTGCGCCGCGGTGGCCTGCGGGTGCCTGCGCTGAAGCCTGCGGATATTGGCCAGCACCAGCGGCCGCTGGACTTCAACCGCCCGCAGGAGCACCTTGTGCAGGCCGGGCCGGGGCTGGCCTGCCGCGTCGAACATCGCGCTGTGGGCTGTTTCCTGGGCAATCTTCATTGCCGGGTTGCTGCGCTTGGCCATGATCGCCTCTCGTCGGAACCATAAAACTAAGTGCACTTAACACTACACACGGGCAGGCAGGCGGGGTCGCCGCTGCGCCCCGGAGGGGTCCAGCCCGGCCGCGCGGCTGGCTACTAGACTGGGCCCATGCCCGCCCTGCGAGCCCTCCGCCCCTTCGCGCACCGGGAGTACCGCGTGCTGATCACGGCGCTGGCCATCTCCATCTTCGGTTCCGGGATGTGGGCCGTCGCGATGGTCTACGAGGTGATCCATCTGGGCGGCGGACCGCTGGAGCTTTCGGTCGTGGCCGCGGCGGGCAGCGTCGGGCTGGTGACGTTTCTGCTCGCCGGCGGCATCGCCGCGGACCGCGTGCCCCAGCGGCTCCTGATCATCGCGGTCGAGGGCGCCAACCTCGCCGTCGTTGCCACTGTCAGCGGGCTGGCCCTGGCCGGCTTGCTCGAGCTGTGGCATCTCGCGCTGGGGGCCTTCGTGCTCGGCGTCGGGGCTGCGTTCTTCTTCCCCGCCTACTCCGCCATCCTGCCGCGGATCCTGCCGCCCGAGGACCTGCTGGCGGCCAACGGCCTGGAAGGCACCATGCGGCCGCTGTTGCAGCAGGCCGCCGGACCGGCCGTTGCGGGCATCCTGGTGGCGGCCCTGTCCCCCGCCTACGCCGTCACCGGAGTGGCGGCCTGCCATCTGGTGGCCTTCTGCATCCTGAACCTCCTCCACCGCCAGCCCGCGGCGGGAGTCCCGGACAGCGGTGGGGCTACCGAATCTGGCCAGCCGCGGGCCAAGACGTCCCTGCGCCACGACCTCCGCGAGGGCGTCAGCTACACCGTCCGGACGCCCTGGCTGCTGTGGACCCTGCTCTGGGCCTGCATTTCGGTGCTGTTCCTGATCGGCCCCATCGAGGTCCTGATCCCCTTCGTGGTCCGGGACCAGCTCGGCGGGGACGCGCGCATGTTCGGCTTCCTGCTCGCCATCATGGGCTTGGGCGGCGCCGCAGCCTCGCTGGCCACGGCTTCTTTTCCCCTCCCGCGCCGCTACCTCACCGTGATGATGGTGTCCTGGGGAGCGGGAAGCCTGCCAATCGCCGCCGTCGGAATCATGGACAGTTTCTGGGCCGTGGCCGCCGCCCTCTTCATCTTCGGCGCCACCGGCGGCGTGGGCATGGTGATCTGGGGAACCTTGCTCCAGCGCCGGGTGCCGCCGCATCTGCTGGGCCGCGTCTCGAGCCTGGACTTCTTTGTATCCCTGGCCCTCATGCCGGTCTCCATGGCACTCGCCGGGCCGGCCGCCGAGGTGCTGCCGGTGTGGCTGATCTTCCTCGTCGCCGGGACCGTGTGCCCGGCGATGGCCGTCGTCGCGATGGTCGTGGCGCGGATGCCGGCCGATGAACTGGCCCACCCCCTCGCCGGCGGTGAGGAACCCGCCGGCGGTGAGGAGCCCGCCGGCGGTGAGGAACCCGCCGGCGCCCCGGCCTCTGCCGAATCCTCCGGACCAGGGCAGCCCGGCCCAGACCAACGCGGGGTCACCTAGCGCCCATGTCCGGGGGAATCATGGGCGCTAAGTGACCCCGCGTTGCTTCGGCGGCGGTTTAGACTGCGGCGCGCACCACCGGGATCGACGACGTCGGAAGGCCGCTGGGGAAGATGGTCGGTTCCGGGGCGGTGACGGGCGCCAGCGGGACCCGGACCGGGCCGCCGTCGACCGTGAGCAGTTCCCCGCGCACGTCGACCTCCAGCGGCGCGCCGTCGCGGACGGTCAGGCTGATCGAATCCTGCTCGAGCCCGACATGCAGGAGCCTGCCCTGGATCTTCAGGTGGAACTCGAGGCCGTCCCATTCGGCAGGCAGCCGGGGATCGAAGTACGGCACAGCGCCCTGGTCCCGCAGCCCGGCGAAGCCGCTGACCAGCGAGCTCCACACGCCGCCGGTGGAGGCGATGTGGACGCCGTCGATCGTGTTGCCGTGGGTGTCGTCGAGGTCGATGAACAGGGCGTGGGTGAAGTGGTCCAGCGCTGCCTTGCTGTAGCCGACCTCGGCCGCCATGATGCCCTGGACGCAGGCGGACAGCGTGGAGTCGCCCGTGGTGATGGGGTCGTAGAAATCGAAGGCGCGGCGCTTTTCCTCGGCGGTGAAGTCCTGCCACTGCAGGAACATGGCCAGCACGGTGTCGGCCTGCTTAAGGACCTGGTGCCGGTAGATCACCAAGGGGTGGAAGTGCAGCAGGAGCGGGTACTTGGACCGGGGCGTGGTCCAGTCCCACGGTTCCAGGGTCATGAAGTCGTTGTCCTGGGAATGGACCTGGAGGTCCTCGTCGTAGGGCAGCTGCATGCGGTTGGCTGCCTGCTCCCAGAGCTGGCGTTCGGCGTCGTCGATCTCCGGGTGGTCCAGTGCCGCCGCGGCGCGCAGGTTGAAGCGGGCCATGACGTTCGTGTACAGGTTGTCGTTGACGACGGCGGTGTACTCGTCGGGGCCCGTGACGCCGTGGATGTGGAACAGTCCGTCCTTGCCGAAGAAGCCGAGTGAGACCCACATCCGTGCAGTCTCGATCAGCAGATCGGAGCCCAGGGTGGCCTGGAACCCGGTGTCCCCGCTGGCCCAGATGTACCGGTTGGTCGCGAAGGCGATCGCGGCGGCGATGTGGAACTGTGCGGTGCCGGCCGCGTAGTAGGCGCTGGCCTCGAGTCCGTTGATGGTGCGCCAGGGGAAGAGGGCGCCGTCGACGCTGAGTTCCTTGGCGCGGATCTTCGCCTCGGGCAGGAGGTCGTGGCGGAATTCCAGGACCTGGCGGGCGTTGCCCGGGTTCGTGTAGGTCAAGTAGGGCAGCAGGTACACCTCCTGGTCCCAGAAGTAGTGGCCGTCGTAGCCGGAGCCGGACACGCCCTTGGCCGGGATGCCGGCCACATCGGCGCAGGCCGTGGCCTGCGCGAGCTGGAAGAGGTTCCAGCGCACGCCCTGCTGGAGCTCGGTCTGGCCCGCAAGGACGATGTCGCTTGTGCTCCAGTAGGCGCGGTAGTGGTCCTCGCTCTCGGTGAAGATCTCGCTGACCGGCTTGAGGCTGGCTTCGGCGTTGTCGGCGAGGTCCTCGGCGGCCTGACCCACGGCGTAGCTGACGCTTTTCTCCAGCACGAACGGTGCGTCCGCGCTGACGGCGAGCACGTAGCGCACGCTGCTGTCGTCCTGGTCCACCTGGGTGTCGAACGGCTGCACGCCGGCCGAGGTCCAGTGATCCACGGCCATCCCGAGCCGCTGCTTGGATTCCGAGGCTTCCCAGGACAGGCGCAGGGAGCCGTCCCCGCCGTCGAGCCGCAGGGGCAGCAGCACACGGCCGGCGTGGCGGCCGGCGCGGCGCGGATCATGGGCGGAGTGGTCCTCCACCGGCTGGTCCTGGCGGTTGATGACCGAGGACGTGACGTCCGCGGAGATATCCCGGTCGGCCGCCACTTCGAGGCTGATGCCCAGCGCCCCGCGGGTTGCGTAACCGACGGCGCGCCGTTCGGTGGTGGTCACGGTCGCGCCGGAACGGCACTGCCAGGTGATCCGGCACTCGTAGATACCCGTGGCGAAATCCACCGAGCGGCGGTAGTCCAGCACGGTGGACTCCTCCAGGCTCAGCGGCTCGCCGTCGATGATGACGGTGAAGTTGTTGGCGTCCGGGACGTAGAGGATCCGCTGGCCGGTGCGGGCGAAGCCGTACGCGTTTTCCGCGTGCTTGATGTCCCAGGTCTCGTGGAAGCCGTTGATGAAGCTGCCCGGAAGTTCGGCGTCCGCGGCACCCCAGTGCGCGCCGCGGATGCCCAGGTGCCCGTTGCCGAGGCTGAACAGCGTCTCCAGGGTGCCGGCATTGCCGGGGAGGTGAACGGTCTCGACCAGCTGCCAGGGATCGTTGGGGAACCGGGCGCGGTCCGAGGTGATGAGAGCCATGGTTTAGGGGGTTCCTTCGGCGGGAGTGGGCAGTGGGCTGGGCGGTGGGGTGGGCGGTGGGGTGAGCGGGCCGGGCTAGAGCAGTTCGGCGAGGTCGTTGACCACGACCGTGGCGCCGGCGTCGAGCAGGGTCTGCCGGCCGGCGCCGCGGTCGACGCCGATCACCGAGCGGAAGTCTCCCGCGCTGCCGGCCTGGACGCCGGAGACGGCGTCCTCCACCACGACGCACTCCTGGCTTGGCAGGCCCAGAAGCCGCGCGGCGTATTCGTAGGTGGCCGGGCTGGGCTTGCCGGGCAGTCCCTCGGCGACGGCGACGACGCCGTCGACCACCACCGGGAAGTAGTCGGACAGGCCGGCAGCCTTCAGCACGGCAGGGGCGTTGCGGGAAGAGGAGACGACGGCGAGCTTGAGTCCGCGGGCCAGCGCGGCCTCAACCAGCCGGACGGAGCCCTCGTACGGCTGGACTCCGCCGGCCTCGACGATGTCGTTGAAGACCTTGTTCTTGCGGTTTCCGAGTCCGTGGACGGTGTCATGCGCGGGCTCGTCGTTCAGCGGGCCCTCGGGCAGCACAATCCCGCGGGAGGCCAGGAAGTCCCGGACGCCGTCAAACCGCGGCTTGCCGTCGATGTGGTCGAAATAGTCGCTCTCACGGTAGGGCTCAGCACCGGGGACCGAGGCCAGGAAGCCGTCAAAGAGCTGCTTCCAGGCGTGCTCGTGCACCACGGCGGTGGGGGTCAGGACGCCGTCGAGGTCAAAAAGGATGGCGGTTGCACCGGAGAGCGCACCGGCGAGGCCGGAGGTGTCGGGAACTACAGTCATGAGTCGAGGTCCTTTCAGACGACGGGCAGGCAAGACGGTTTGGTCAAAGCGATGGTCTAAGGCAGGCAGTTCAGGGCTGCTCTGTTGGGGGCCGTTCCGGCGTCGGACGCCGTCCGGATCAGCGTCGGCGCGTGCTGGTGCGCTCTACCAATTTGGTGTCCAGCAGATGGTTCGACGGCGGACTGGCAGGCGGCGTGGCAAGTCCTGAGCGATGAAGTCTTTCAATCAGCAGGTTGGCCGCGAACGCGCCCTGGCCGGCCAGTGGCTGGGCAATTATGGTCAGGCCCAGGAACCAACTCATCTGATGATCGTCTATTCCTATGATGGACACGTTTTCCGGCGCTGACAAACCGAGCTCCCGCATGGCCATGAGCGCACCGCAGGCTGTCTCGTCGCAACCGGCGAAGACCGCGGACGGCATCCCGGGGTTTTCCACAGGCTGCACCATGGCCAGCCGGCCGCCTTCGATGCTGGAGCCGGCGTCGAGCACGAGGTCCGGAGGAGACGGTGCAGATGGGGAGTCCGGGGAGCGCGGGGACGTGCTGGATACTCACGCGCGGGGTATTGGCCTGCGGCACGGGCTCAGCCCTTTCTTCCCCCCGAAGTAGTGGGCCCGGTGTTCATGGCCGAGGTCGATTGTAAGCGCTTACATATTTGGCATGCAAGTGGATGATCCGGAGTTTGGCAGCGGAGCGGGAACGGGCTGGCAGGCCTGCTTGGCCGTGGGTTGGCGGGGCCGGGCGGGCGTCCTGGTCAGCGCCCGGTCAGCGCAGGACGTAGTGCCCTGGTCAGCGCAGGACGTAGTGCCGCAGGAACGCGCTGACGTCCACAAGTTCGGCCTTCGAGATCGTGTGGCCCATGCCCGGATAGGTCCTGGCCGTGAGCTGGGTATTCCGGTTCAGCCAAGCCTCGGTGTGCTCGGTAGCGGCGTCGTTGATGACGACGTCGCCCTTGTCCCGGCCCCAAAAGAACGGCGGCCGGGCGGTGAACGATTCACTCATCGCCAGCAGTTCGTTGTCCAGGACAAAACCCGAGAGCCCCACAGCTGCGCGGAATTGTTCCGGCCGGAGCCGCAGGAGCGTGCTGGCCATCGCCATCCCCTGCGAAAATCCGAACAGGCTGATGCTGCTGTGCCGGGCTTTGACCGACTCGATCCAGGCGAAGACCGCGTTCGTGGATGCGATGACGTCGGCAAAGTCATGGGTGAGGAAATAGTCCAGCAGGAACCAGCCGTAATGGTCTCCAATGTCCTTGGGTCCACGCAGGGCGGCGCAGCTGAACTCGGGCGGCAGGGAAGCGAACAGCTTGGACATGCGGAATTCGTCCGTGCCGTAGCCGTGCAGCATCACCAGCAGCGGGGTGCCGCCGCGTTCGTGTTCGGGTTTTGACCAGATCACCGTCTCCATTGGCTCAGCCTATCCAGCACCGCCACGGGCTCCGCCCCGCACGGGGCCGCACTCCGCGGCTTCCGCGGCGGAAACGGACCTCCGCCCCTCGGATCCGTGGCGCATCCGTCCGGAAAAGGCGAGGCTGGCCGAAACCGGCGCCGAAATTTTCCCCGCGGGGCGGAGGGCGCTTCATTGAAACAGTAGGAGCGGGGTTGTAGCGTGACGCTGGACAGCATGCTTACCATCATCAGTCCGCCCCCGGGCATCAAGGAGCACGTTATGAGAATCGGTTCCGCAATCTTCCTCATCGCCATCGGCGCCATCCTCGCTTGGGCCGTCGCCCCGGGGCTGATCCCCAATGTGAACCAGGCCATGATCGGCTACATCCTGATGGCGGTCGGCGTGATTGGACTCATCGCTTCTCTCGTCCTCGCCGGCCCCGGACGCGGCCGCACGCGCCGGGTCAGCGAGAGCCGCACGGTAGTGGACCCCAACACCGGCGAGACCATCACCCGCAATGAGAGCCGCGACGCAGGCATCTGAGATTTCCCCGCACCCACTGAGCGGCGCGGAAGCTAACGACCCGGAAGCCGGGCCGGACCTCGAGGTCGGGCCCGGCTTCCGCCATCCGGGCCCACTCCGCGGCCCGAACACTGGACATGCCCCCCGGCGCCCGGCCCACAACCACCACAAGCGCAGCCCCCGCGGCGGCCCATGGACACATTCCCCAAATGCCCACTCCCCGGCCCCAACACTGGACATGTCCCCTGGCACCCGGCCCGCAACCACCCCAAGCGCAGCACATGCCCAGTCCCCGCGGCGGCCCATGGACATATCCCCCAAATGCCCACTCCCTGGTCCGACCACTGGACATGTCCCCCCGGAACCCGGCCCGCAACCACCCCAAGCGCAGCACATGCCCAACCCCCGCGGCAGCCCATGGACATATCCCCCAAATGCCCACTCCCCGGTCCCACCACTGGACATGTCCCCCGGCGCCCGGCCCACTACCACCACAACCGCAGCACATGCCCAGTCCCCGCGGCGGCCCATGGACATATTCCCCAAGTGCCCACTCCGCGGCCCGAACACCGGACATGTCCCCAGACGCCCGGCCCGACCACTGGACATGTCCCGCGGCGAAGCCCACCCTTCTGCGTTCATGTGGTTTTTCATTGACAAACCAACAAGAACAAAGATAAAGTCAAATAATTCCACTTCATGTGACGGGAGTCACCGAAGCGGCCAGGGCGCAATTCCAGCTCAACGCACGGCAAGAACAAGAACCAAGTCAGACGCAGTACGCAATGGAGGGTAAGTGTTCGCCGAAGAACGCCAGCAGCTGATCGTGGGGCTTATCTACGCCAGCGGCCGGGCCAGTGTCACGGACCTGGCCGAGCGCTTCAGCATCACCACCGAAACCATCCGCCGGGACCTCGCCGCCCTGGAAGCCTCCGGCAGCGTGCGCCGGGTGCACGGCGGCGCGGTCTCCCCGGACCGCTTCAGCACCACGGAAGAAAGCATCCTGGAACGGACCGTCCAGCGGCAGCCCGAGAAGACCCGGATCGCCGAGGCCGCCCTGGCCCTCATTCCCCAGGGCCTCACCGGCAGCATCCTGATCGACGCCGGCTCCACCACGGAGGCCCTCGCCGAACTCCTGTCCGCCCGGGCCGCCGGAGCCGCCGCGCAGGGCACCGTTGCGGCGTCCGGGTCCGACGCCGAACTCGTCGTCATCACCCACTCCCTGCCCATCGCGTCCCGGCTGTCCGGCGGACCCGGGATCGCCCTGCACCTGCTCGGCGGCAAGGTCCGCGGCCTGACCCAGGCCGCGGTCGGCCAGTCCACGGTGGAAGCCGCCCGCCGGATCCGCCCGGACATCGCCTTCATCGGCACCAACGGCATCCATGCAGCCTTCGGGCTGAGCACACCCGATCCTGAAGAAGCCGCTGTCAAGGCTGCCTTCGTCCAATCAGCGCGCCGCATTGTGGTGCTGGCTGACTCCTCCAAGCTGGACGCGGAAACGCTGGTCCAGTTCGCCTCGTTGAAAGATCTGGACACCGTGATCACAGACTCGCAACCCAGCCGGGAACTCGCCGACGCCCTTGCGGAAGCCGGAGTGGAGGTGGTGGTCGCGTGATTGTCACCCTCACCGCCAACCCCAGCCTGGACCGCACCGTGGCGCTGCCCGGCCCCCTCCTCCGCGGGGAAGTTCAGCGGGCCATCTCCGTCCGCCAGGAATCCGGCGGCAAGGGAGTCAACGTCTCCCGCGCCCTCGTCGCGTCGGGGCTGAAGACAGTCGCCGTTCTCCCCGGCGCCGAGGCCGACCCCGTCCTCACCGGCCTGCGGGAGACCGACGTTCCGTTCGCGGCCCTGCCGATTGGCGAGCCGCTGCGCAGCAACGTGGCCCTCACCGAGCCCGGCGGCGTCACCACCAAGATCAATGAACCCGGACCGGCCCTCAGCGAGGAGCAGCAGGAGGCCCTGATCAGCCTGTTGCTGGACCACGCCCGCGGTGCCGCCTGGGTAGTCCTGGCCGGCTCGCTCCCACCCGGGGTCCCGGCCGACTTCTACGCGACCGTCACCCGGCGGCTGCGGTCCATGTTCGACGGCGAGGCCGCACCACGGGTCGCCGTCGATTCATCCGGCGAACCCCTCGCCGCAGCGGTCTCCGGCGACACCTCGGGAAAGCCGGACCTCTTGAAACCCAACGCCGAGGAACTGGTGGAACTGGCTGCCGCAGCCGGTTTCGCCACGAACAAGTCCGCCGAGGAGCTCGAAGCGGACCCTGAGGCTGCAGCAGCTGCCGCCTCCGCCGTCGTGCGCTCCGGAGTGGGTGCCGTACTGGCCACCCTCGGCTCCAAGGGTGCCGTTCTTGTGACGGCCGACGGCGCGTGGCTGGCCACGCACCCGCCGGTCACCGCGGTCAGCACTGTCGGCGCCGGCGATTCCTCGCTGGCCGGATACCTGCTCGCATCCAGCCAGGGCGCCGCCCCGGTCGATTGCCTCCGTCAGGCGGTGGCCCATGGTGCCGCCGCCGCTTCCCTGCCTGGCTCCACTGTCCCGGCAGTCAACCAAACCACCCCTGATGCCGTAACCATCACGGCCCTCCGGAAGGATTGACAGTGACACAGCTCATTACCACCGAACTGGTCGAGCTCGACCAGAATCTGGGCAGCTCGCCCGAGGACGTGATCCGGCATCTGGCAGGCAGGGTTGCAGCCACCGGACGCGCCACCGAGGCCGAAGGGCTTTTCGCCGATGCCTTCGCCCGGGAATCCAAGACCGCCACGGGCGTCCCGGGCGGCATCGCGATCCCGCACTGCCGCTCGACGGCGGTCACCGAACCCACGCTGGCGATGGCGCGGCTGTCCCAGCCGGTCGACTTCGGCGCCAAGGACGGGCCCGCTGACATCATCTTCTTCATCGCCGCTCCCGAGGGCGCGGACCAGGACCACTTGAAGCTGCTTTCGAAGCTGGCGCGGTCGCTGATCAAGAAGGACTTCACGGCCAGCCTGCGCGCCGCGACCTCCGAGGCGGAAATTGTCGACCTCGTCGACGCCGCCCTGGCGGACAAGCCGGCCGCCCACACCGCTGCAGAAGCGACCGGCGCCGCATCCGCGGCCGGCACCTCAACTGCGGCGGCCGCAACCGGTGAAGGTGCCGGCGCGGCGAAGGCCAAGGGGCCCAAGCGCCTCGTCGCCGTCACCGCGTGCCCCACCGGCATCGCCCACACCTACATGGCCGCCGACTCGCTCGTCGCCGCGGCCAAAGAGGTCGGCGTGGACCTGCAGGTCGAAACCCAGGGATCCTCCGGCGCCAAAGCCCTCGACCCCGCCGTGATCGCCGCCGCCGATGCCGTGATCTTCGCAGTGGACGTGGACGTGCGCGGCAAGGAGCGCTTCGCCGGCATGCCGGTGATCAACGCGCCGGTCAAGCGAGGCATCGACGAACCGGACAAGATGGTCGCCGAGGCACTCGCCGCAGCGGACAACCCGCACGCCCACCGCGTGCCCCACTTCGGCGCCGAGGAGCAGGCTGAGATGGCCGCCGAGGAAAAGAGTGAGCACATTGGCACGAAGCTGAAGAAGGCCCTCCTGACCGGTGTCAGCTACATGATCCCGTTCGTGGCTGGCGGCGGTCTGCTGATCGCCCTCGGCTTCCTGCTGGGTGGCTACAACATCACCGCCTTCGCGGACAAGATCCTGGCGGAGAACAGCCTCACGAACTTGCCTACCGTGTACCCGGAGCTGGCCTGGGGCCCGCTGGGCGCCTACCTGGGGGCCGTGCTCTTCAAGATCGGCGCCCTGTCCCTGGGCTTCCTCGTACCCGCGCTGGCCGGCTACATCGCCTACGCCATTGCTGACCGGCCCGGCATCGCCCCGGGCTTCGTTTCCGGCGCCGTTGCCGTCTTCATGGGTGCCGGGTTCCTCGGCGGCATCGTGGGCGGCCTGATCGCCGGCTACGTGGCCCATTCGATCGGCAAGCTTAAAGTGGCCCGCTGGCTGCGCGGCCTGATGCCGGTGGTCGTTATCCCGCTCGTGGCGTCGCTCGCGGCGTCGGGCCTGTTGTTCGTGTTCCTGGGCGCTTACATCGCCCGGGTCACTGTCGGGCTCAACGAGTTCCTGTCCGGCCTCACCGGTGCCAGCGCCATCGCCCTGGGCGTCATCCTGGGCCTGATGATGTGCTTCGACCTCGGCGGTCCCGTCAACAAGGTTGCCTATTCCTTCGCAGTCGCCGGCCTGGGCGCAGCCTCCATCACCAACCAGGCCCCGTGGCAGATCATGGCGGCCGTCATGGCCGCCGGCATGGTCCCGCCGCTGGCCATGGCGTTGGCCGCGACCGTGCTGAACAAGAGGCTCTTCAGCCTTGCGGAACAGGAAAACGGCAAGGCTGCCTGGCTGCTGGGGGCCTCCTTCATCACCGAAGGCGCCATCCCGTTCGCCGCCGCGGACCCGCTCCGCGTCATCCCCGCCAGCATGCTCGGCGGCGCCGTGACCGGTGCCATCTCGATGGCGGCCGGCGTGGGCTCGAAGGCCCCGCACGGCGGAATCTTCGTCTTCTTCGCGATCGATTCGTTCCTGTGGTTCTGCATCGCCATTGCGGCCGGTACCGTTGTCGGCGCCTTCGCCGTGATCGGGCTCAAGCGCTGGGCAGTCAAGAAGCCGGTTGATACGGTGGAAACGGTTCCCGTAGCCGCCTGAACCGGGACGATTTTCCAAGCAGATACTCACAGCTGACAAACACCCAAGCTGACTTCAAGGAGCAGAAATGACCGAACGTAACGCCACCATTGCCAGCCGGGTCGGGCTGCACGCCCGTCCGGCCGCCATCTTCGCCGAGGCTGCAGGCGAGTTCGACAACCTCGAGATCACGATTGCCCGGCTGGGCGAGCCCGAGGACGAGGCGATGGACGCCGCCAGCATCCTGTCGCTGATGAGCCTCGGCGCATCGCACGGCGAAGTTGTGGTGTTGCGTGCCGAAGGTGAGGGCGCCGACGCCGCACTTGACCGCCTCGTGCAGATCCTTGAGACGGATCACGACGCCGAATAGCCTCACCTTCCGGCCCCGCGCCGGAACACCGGCAGCTTCAGTTGGCCCGGCCGCCCCCGATCAGGGGCCGGCCGGGCCTTCGCGTTGCCTGCCGCTTCGTTCAGAAGCAACGCGGGGTCATTTACGGCCCATTCCGGTGGGGTACTTGGGCGCTAAGTGACCCCGCGTTGCTCTGGCGACGGACCGTCAGGGCAACTTTCATAAGCGGCCTTAGCAAATGCTTGTCATGGCCCCGCGGCGCGGATAGTTTGGAATCCCCCGCGGCACCGACCGCGGGACGCCGCTCAGGTGGTTCCCGGCCGAAGGAGATGATCGCGCAGCCATGCCAACGACGAAAGGCAAGCCACAAGGCTCAGAGAGCCCCAGCATCAAGGACCCCGAGCTCTATGAGAAGTTGCTCGAGGACGGCGCCTCCAAGCAAAAAGCCGCCAGGATCTCCAACGCCGCCGCCAAGCGGGGCCGTTCCTCGGTCGGCCGCAAGGGCGGCAAGGCCGGAGACTACGAGGACTGGACAGTGCCGCAGCTGAAGGCACGCGCCAAGGAGATCGGCCTCAAAGGCTACTCGGCCAAGAAGAAGAACGAGCTCATCTCCGCCCTGCGGAACTCCTGATTAACGTGCACGACGGCGCCAGCCGGCATCCGGGCTCAGGCACGCTTTCGCGCCGTCTTCGACGCCGTCACTTTAGGCGCCGCTTCAGTCTTGGAAGCCGCCGCAGTCTTGGAGCCGTTCCTGGCTGCCGCCGTCTTGGTGGCCGTGGATTTAGTGCCTGTGGAATTGGCTGCCGCCGTCTTGGCGGAGGTCCTCGGGGCGGCCTTCGCAGCAGAACCGGAGCCCCCGGCAGGAGTCTCCGCCGGCCCGCCGCCGCGCTTTTTCTCGATGCTGCGCTTGAGGGCTTCCATCAGGTCGATAACTTCGCCCTCGCCGGCCTCGGCGGGGGCGCCGAAGGTCTCCTCCGTGTCCAGCGACTCCCCCTTGTCCAGCTTGGCCTCAATCAGCTGGCGCAACTGCTCCTGGTAATCGTCCGTGAACTGGTCCGGCTCAAAGTCGGAGGCCATCGAGTCAACCAGGGCCGCGGACATCTCGCGTTCCTGCGCCGAGATCCGGATGGAGGTCTCGAGTGCGGGAAAGCTGGCCTCGCGGACCTCGTCGGCCCACAGCAGCGACTGCAGCACCAGGACCTCGTCGCGAATCCTCAGCGCGCCAAGCCGGGTCTTGTCCCGGAGCGCGAACTGCACAATTGCCACCCGGTCCGTGTCCTCGAGGGCGCGCCGCAGCAGCACATACGCCTTGGGCGACTTGGAGTCGGGTTCAAGGTAGTAGCTCTTTTCAAACATCATCGGGTCGAGCTGGTCGACCGGAACAAACTGGACCACTTCAATTTCGTGGCTGTTTTCCGCCGGGATGGACTTGAGCTCGTCGCGGGTCAGGACCACCGTGCGGCCGTCGTCCTCGTAGGCCTTGTCGATCTCCTCGTAGTCGATGATCTTGCTGCAGACCTCGCAACGGCGCTGGTAGCGGATCCGGCCGCCGTCGGCGTTGTGGACCTGGTGGAGGCTGATGTCGTGGTCCTCGGTGGCGCTGTAGACCTTGACCGGCACGTTGACCAGCCCGAACGCTATTGCGCCTTTCCAGATGGCTCTCATGGATCAAGTGAACATCACAGTTGCGCGGAGGTGAAGGGTTTTGCCCAACGGTAAGGAACGCGTCCGCGTGGACGGGCGCGAACTGGTGCTCACCAACCTGGAAAAAATCATGTACCCGGAGACGGGCACCACCAAGGCCGACGTCCTGGCCTACTATGCCGCCGTCGCGCCGGTGCTGATCCCCGCCGCCCGCAACCGGCCGGCCACGCGGAAGCGCTGGGTCCACGGCGTCGGGACCGCAGATGCCCCGGGAGAGATGTTCTTCCAGAAGAACCTGGACCATTCAACGCCCGGCTGGGTGCCCCGTGCCGCCATCACGCACAAGGACCGGACCATCCAATATCCCCTGGTCAATGATCCCGCCACCCTCACCTGGCTGGCCCAGATCGCGGCCCTGGAGATCCACGTGCCGCAGTGGCGGGTTGACTCCCACGGCAACGCCATGCCGCCCGACCGGCTGGTGCTGGACCTGGACCCGGGCGAAGGCGCGGGACTGGCGGAGTGCGTGGAGGTGGCCAGGCTGGCCCGCAACATCCTGCAGGACGTTGGCCTGGACCCCGTACCCGTGACGAGCGGCAGCAAGGGCATCCACCTCTACGCGGCCCTGGACGGGTCCCAGAGCTCGGACCGGATTTCCGACTTCGCCCGCGAACTGGCCCGCTCGCTCGAGGCAGACCACCCGGATCTCGCCGTCAGCGACATGAAAAAGACCCTGCGCACCGGCAAGGTGCTGGTGGACTGGAGCCAGAACAACGCCGCCAAGACCACGATCGTGCCGTACTCGCTGCGCGGCCGGCTCCGGCCGACGGTGGCCGCCCCGCGGACGTGGCGGGAACTCAGCTCCGCGTCGCTGCACCAGCTGGATTTCCAGGAGGTGATGAAGCGCGTCGCAGCCGGCACGGATCCGTTCGCCCCGGTTTCCGGCGGCCGGCACGGCGCCGGAGCCCCGGCGGCGCACGCGCCGGACCGCCGGGTGGACCACCGGGACGTCCACCTGCCCGGAGGGCGGGCCGAAATCTCTCCCGAGCCGGCCGGCGACGGCGGCGACACCGATCCGCGGCTGGAAAAGTACCGCACCAAACGGGACAGGGCGGCCACTCCCGAGCCCTTCACCGCGGACCGGCACCACGCCGGGGACGACGGCGGGACACGGCGGGAGAAGTTCGTCATCCAGGAGCACCACGCCAGCCGGCTCCACTACGACTTCCGGCTGGAACGCGACGGCGTGCTGGTGTCCTGGGCGCTGCCCAAGGGCGTCCCGACCAGCAAAACCAAGAACCACCTCGCGGTCCAGACCGAGGACCACCCGCTGGACTACGCCGACTTCGAGGGTGACATTCCCAAAGGCCAGTACGGCGCCGGGACGGTCAGCATCTGGGACCACGGACACTACGAATGCGAAAAATGGATCGCGGGCAAGGAGGTCATCGCCACCCTGACCGGCGCGGAGGGCGGCGGCCTCGGCGGAGCGCGCAGGTTCGCCCTGATCCACACCGGCCGGGCCGATGACCAGTGGCTGATCCACCTGATGGACCCTGCGGGCCCGCAGGGCCGTCCCGGCCCGCGGCCCCCGGCCGGCACGGCGGACAACCCGGCCGGCACGGCGGAGCATACAGAGAAAGACACTGACGAGGCAGCGGACGACGGCGGGGAGGACGGCTCAGCGGACGGCCGCGGCCACCGCGAGGGCGGAGCGGAAACCGCCGCCGGCACCGAACGTGCCCCCGACGCCTCCGGATTCAGCCCGATGCTGGCCACATCCGGGACCCTGGCGGACCTTCCGGACCTGGACTGGCAGATCGAGCTCAAGTGGGACGGGGTGCGGGCCCTGGTGATCGGCGACGCAACGACAGTCCGGCTCATCAGCCGCAATGGCATCGACATGTCAGTGAGCTACCCCGAGCTGACGGACCGGTCCTGCTGGCCGGAGCAGGGCTTCGTCGCCGACGCCGAGATCATCGCCGTCGGCCGCTCCGGCCGGCCCGACTTCGGGCTGCTGCAGGGCCGGATGAAACTGAGCAGGGCCGCCGACGTCGCCCGGGCGCAGCAGTCGACGCCCGTGCGGCTGATGCTGTTCGATCTGCTCTTCGACGCCGGCGAGGACCTGCGGCGCCAGCCGCTGAGTGAGCGGCGCCGCCGGCTGGAGCAGTTTTTCCGCCCTTCCGCCGCCCCGGTGGAGCTTTCGGGGGTGATCGATGGCGACGTCGCGCACATCCTGGAAAGCGCCGCCGAGCTCGGGCTCGAGGGGGTCATGGCCAAGCGCACGGACGGGCGCTACGTCGGCCAGCGCAGCCGGTCCTGGCTCAAGCTCAAGGTTGAACGGACCCAGGAGGTGGTGGTGGGCGGCTGGCGGCCCGGGAAAGGGGGGCGCCGGGAATCCGTGGGCTCGCTGCTGCTGGGGATTCCGGACGGCTCGAAACTACGGTATGTGGGCCGGGTGGGCAGCGGTTTCAGCACCCGTGAACTCAAGGAACTCAGGCAACAACTCGACGCCCTGCCACGGAAGACCTCCCCGTTCCGGGACGTGCCGGACGCTGACGCGGCAGACGCCAACTGGGTGAGCGCAAAACTCGTCGGCGAGGTCACCTTCGGGGAATGGACCGGCAGCGGGAAGCTCCGGCACCCGGTGTGGCGCGGCTGGCGCCTGGATAAGGCGCCAGCCGACGTCGTGGCTGACCCTGCCGCCGGCCCCTAGTCGTGTGGGGCCAGCGGTGATGGGGCTAGTCGTGGTGGGGCAGCTGCGGACGGCTTTGCCGGTGCATGGCGCCAGCGGCCACCTGCTGGCCCTGCCGCCCGCGGGCGGTGTCGCGGTCCTTGGGGTGCCGCTGCTTGCCGCTGCCGTCCGGCCATTGCTGTCCCTGGCCGGGCCCGGGGGGAGCGTGGTGCAGGGCCTCGGGTCCCGGGGCTTCAGCCATGGACTGCGCCAGATGGCTCGCGACCTCGGGCTCGATTTCTTCTCCGAACTGATGATCCGCCATTGATCTTCCTTCCCGCTGTAATTAACCGCTGTGAAATGAAGTGTCCATCAATCGTAGGACTGCCCCGGGGAGATGTCTGTAGCGCCCGCCGTCGGACTTTCCGTCGGCCCGAATCCCGTCGGAAACCCCCGCAATCGAGGGCTGGCGCGGAAAATTTTGGGCGCGGCGCCGCCCGGATGGCCGGTTCCCAGTATCCGCGCGGCGAAAGCGGGCAAAAGAAATTAGTGAATTGCCCCCAATTTGCACGCGAAATGGGCGATCATACGGCACGCAACTCGGAAACTCCAGAGAATTCCCGTAAAATTGAAAGCCTGCCCAGAGCGGGGCAGCTACAAGTCGCAAGCAAATGATCTCCCTAGGAGCTTCCCAAATGCCCACAGACCGAAGCACGACCGACTCTTCAGCAGGCGTCATCGACGCCAGCAGAACCAACCAAGGCGCACCCAAGGGTGTGAAGAAACCGAAGCTACGTCGCCGTCGACTCCGCGAGTCCGACGTCAACGTCGTCGACCAGCCGATGCTCAAAAAGGCACTCGGCGGCACCATCGTGGGTAACACCATGGAGTGGTACGACGTCGGCGTGTTCGGCTACCTGATCACCACCATGGGACCGGTATTCCTGCCGGAGGCGGACAAGTCCGTCCAGACCCTGTTCCTGCTCGGAACCTTCGCCGCCACCTTCATCGCGCGCCCCCTCGGCGGAGTCGTGTTCGGCTGGCTTGGCGACAAGATCGGCCGCCAGAAGGTCCTCGCCGCGACCCTGATGATCATGGCCGCCAGCACCTTCGCAGTCGGGCTCCTGCCCGGCTATGCACAGATCGGCATCTGGGCTGCGGTCCTGCTGGTCCTGTTCAAAGTTATCCAGGGCTTCTCTACCGGCGGTGAATACGCCGGCGCCACGACCTTTGTGAGCGAGTACGCCCCTGACAAGCGCCGCGGATTCTTCGCCAGCTTCCTGGACATGGGCAGCTACCTCGGTTTCGCCCTTGGCGCGGCCCTCGTTTCGGTGCTGCAGCTGACCCTCGGCCAGGACACCATGGAGCAGTGGGGCTGGCGCATCCCGTTCCTCCTTGCCGGCCCGCTCGGCCTGATCGCCGTGTACTTCCGGAGCAAGATCGAGGAATCCCCGCAGTTCCAGGCAACCCTGGATGCCCAGGAGAACCTCGCCAAGGACGCAACCGCCTCGGACACCACAGCCTCCAAGGGCCCGGTGGGCATCGTGAAGGCGTACTGGCGCTCCCTCATCGTCGCGATGATCCTGGTCGCGGCAGCAAACACCGCCGGCTACGCACTGACCTCCTACATGCCGACGTACCTGACGGAGTCCAAGGGCTACGACGAGCTGCACGGCACGCTGCTGACCATCCCGGTGCTGGTCATCATGAGCCTCTGCATCCCGCTGACCGGCAGGCTTTCTGACCGGATCGGCCGCCGCCCCGTGCTGTGGATCGGCGCCATCAGCACCGTCGTCCTCGCCACCCCCGCCTTCCTGCTGATCGGCATCGGTGAAATCTGGTCCACGCTGGCCGGCCTTTCCCTGATTGCCTTCCCGGTGACGTTCTACGTGGCCAACCTGGCGTCGGCCCTGCCGGCCCAGTTCCCGACGGCCAGCCGCTACGGCGCCATGGGCATCGCGTACAACTTCTCTGTGGCCATCTTCGGCGGCACCACGCCGTTCATCGTTGCCGCCCTGATCAGCGCAACCGGCAACGACATGATGCCGGCCTACTACCTGATGGCCACCTCGGCGATCGGCGCAGTAGCGATCTACTTCCTCAAGGAATCCGCCCAGATGCCGCTGCCCGGCTCCATGCCGAGCGTGGACACCCAGGCTGAGGCCCGCGAACTGGTCGCGACGCAGGACGAGAACCCGCTGATCGACCTCGAGCACATGGACATGCCCATGGTCGCACCGGCCGTCGATTCCACCGCAGGGCGCGGGGAAGCCGAGAAAGTCCCGGCCACAGCCTAAGCCTGCCGGTCCGCCCGGACCGGCAGCAGCAGTCCAGGCTACGTAGCTGACAGCCCCGCCCTTTGAGGCCTGTTCCGGATGCTTACCCGTTGGGGGACGCATCCGGGCAGGCCTTAGGCGTGTCCGAACCACTATCAGCACCCGGGCCCCGCGAACCCCGCAAACCCCGGGCCCCCGGGGAAACCACAGGAACCACAGGAACCGGAGAGGCAGTTGTGAAGTCCCTGCTGCACCACATCCGTTCGCTGCACAGCCTGGCCCCGGCCAACAAGGACCACGTGTCGGCTTGGCGGGTGGCGATCAGCGTGGCCGTTCCGTCCCTGGCGCTCCTGGCGGCCGGTCGCCCCGGGCTGGCCGGCTACGCTGTTTTCGGCGCGCTGACCGGCATGTACGGCCGCACCGAGCCTCACCAGCTCCGGCTCCGCCATCAAGGCCAGGCGGCTGTCCTTTTGGTTGCCGGCGTAGGAGTCGGCGTCTTCCTCTCGGCCCACCACATTCATTCGTGGGCCCTGGTGATCATTGAGGCCGCGTTCGCCGGCGTGGGCTCGCTGTTCACGGACAAGACGGCCCTGAAACCCGCCGGTCCCTTCTTCGGGATCCTGGCCCTGGGCGCGTGCGCCTCTGTTCCCGCCGCCGTCCCCTGGCACACGGGCGTTCTCATCGCCGCGGGATCGGCCGCGTTCTCCATCATGGTCGGCTTTGGCGGCTGGCTTGTCGGCCGCACCTGGCAGCGCGGGAGGCGGCGGGACGTCACAGTGCTGCGCGGGGCCGGGCGCCGGGCGGCGTGGCTGCATGCCGCCCGCTACGTCACCGCTGTCGGCGGCGCCGGGACCCTGGGGGTCCTCAGCGGCAGCGGCCACCCGCACTGGGCCATGGCCGCGGCGGCGGTGCCGCTTGCCGGTGCGGACCTGCCCAGCAGCGTGTACCGCGGCGTCCACCGGATCGTCGGGACACTGGGCGGTCTCGTGGTGGTCGCGGCGGTCCTGTTCCCGTGGCCGGGGTCACCGCTGCTGGCCTTCCCCGGGCAGGAGGCCGCCGTCCTGGTCTGCCTCGTGATCGTGTTGCAGTTCAGCACCGAGCTGTTCATGACCCGGCACTACGGTCTTGCCATGGTCTCCTTCACCCCGGTGATCCTGCTGGTCGGACAGCTTGCCGCGCCGGCCGATCCCGCCGTGCTGGTGACCGAACGGGCCGTCGAAACACTCGTGGGCGCCGCCGTCGGGATCGCCGTCGTCGTACTGATCCGCCGACGGCGCCTGGCCGCCCGCTGATGTACCCGGCGGCTACTTGGCGCGCCGCGCCGGCCCGGCGATGAGCTTTGAGGGCAGCACCCGCGAAACCGAGGTCAGGACTTTGTAGCGCTTGCTGGGGATCGAGACGGCCTTGCCCTTGGCGTTGTCCGCCAGTCCCTCGCTGACCACCTGCCGGGCCTCGAGCCACATCCAGCGCGGCGTCGCCGTCTTGTCCATCCCCATCCGGTCGTGGAACTCGGTGTGGGTGAAGCCGGGGCACACGGCGGTGACCTTCACCCCCCGCGCCGCATAGGCCATGTTGGCCGAGCGCGAGAAACTCAGCAGCCAGGCCTTCGCTGCGGAGTACGTGCCGCGGGGCAGGAAGGCCGCAACGCTGGCGACGTTGATGATCCTGCCGGACTGGCGCCCGAGCATGCCTTGCAGGGCGGCGTGGCTGAGCTCCATGGCGGTTTCGACATGGAGCTTCAGGTGTTTCTTCTCCTCGGCAATGTCGTTGTCCTCGAAGGGCCGCAGCAGGCCGATTCCCGCGTTGTTGACCAGGATCTCCACCGGCCGCGCGGGGTCGGTCAGGCGCGCGACGACGGCGGCAATCCCTGCGTCGTCGGTCAGGTCCGCGGCGATCGTCTCCGTCCCGGTCCCGTAGCTGTTCTCCAGCTCCGCAGCGGTGGCCGCGAGGCGGCCGGCGTCGCGGGCCACGAGCACCACGCGGTGGCCCTGCTCGGCGAGCTGGCGGGCGAACTCGGCGCCAAGGCCTGCCGTCGCGCCCGTGACCAGGGCTGTGCTGCCGGATGTAGAGGCTGTTTGAGGGTTCATAGCGACAGCCTAGTCTCGTCCCGGCTCAGGCCAGGGCCGTGTCTTGCGCCAGTTCGTCCCCTGCCGGGTCACCGTCATCGAGCAGGTGGCGGTTCTGAAGCTCTTCGGCCGCAAGCTCGTACCAGGTGTGCGCCCCGAAAGACGGGCTGCTGGTGTCGAGGTGGCGGTAGAGAGCGTCCGCGAGCCGGCACAGCGCCGTGTCGGACAGTGCCCGGACCGTGGCCACAGGATCCAGCGTTCCCTCGAAGTACTCCGAAAGCGCCAGCCCGTCGATGGAGCCAAGGTCGCTGGCGCCGACGGTTTCCGCGGCCAGCGGGCTGTTGGCCTCCCCCAGCCCGGAGCCGGATCCGGGCCCGACGTCAAGTAGCCCGGCAGCTTCGCTGTCTCCGTTCCCGGCGACGGCGACGGGGGCCGGGCGGTAGTCGGTGTCGAGTCCGGCGAGGACTTCGGCGTCGGCGCCGACGTGCACGAGGCAGATTGGCAGCACCGCCGGCTCGTCGAGGGCGAACCGAAGCGGTCCGGCCTCAGCGGAGCCCCCGGCATCGGGAGAGTGCAGGTGTCCGGCATCAGCGAGACGCCGGAGGTCCAGCAGCACCTCAGGGTCCAGGTGGGAGGCGCCGTGGAGATCGACGACCACGGCGGCGCCCGGTTCAAGGCGGCAGGCGCGGCGCACAATGTGCAGGAGGGTTGCTGAGTCAGACTGGGTAACGCAGCCGGTAATTTCGAGGGTGACCTGTGCGGGATCGACGTCCACCCGGACAAGCACACGCAGTTTATGGTTCATGGGGTACTCCAAAGTCACCTGTCCAAGAGCCAACTGCATAACTCTGGTCAAACTTTACGAGGTTGGTCCGCTGCCCACAAGCGGGCAGGCCGATGACTCCGTTCCGGCCCCCGCGCCAGGCGCTCAGGCTCCCTCTGGGACCCGCTCCGGCCAGTCCACATACTGGTGGTACGACTCATGTTTGCGCAGGTAGCGGTACATGAACGGGCAATTCGGGATGATCCGCTTGCCGGAGGCAACCACGTCATCGAGGGCGAAGTGCGCCAGCACTTTGGCGAGCCCTTGGCCCTGGAACTGCTCTGCGGTATCCGTGTGGATAAAGTCGATATGGCCCGGCCTGTCGATGAAGCGCACCTGGACGGCCAGCTTGTCGCCGACACGGAGTTCGTAACGGTGCAGCTCGTCGTTCCGGGTGGTGGAGACGTCCGGGGTGAAGGTGTCTTCCGTGGTTGCCGAGTTCTCCGTCATGGTTCGACATTGGCACTTAATGGCGGGCGTGGCAATGGCGGTTCCGATCCGCCCTGCCCGTCAGGTGGCGTCGTGAGCCGAACCGGAATCCGGCCCAGGAGCACGACGGCGAGCGCGAAGCAGGCGGCACCCCCGCCGAGGAGCCCGGGCGTGAGCCCGGTGAGCGCGGCGTTGACTGCCGGGACAAAAACGGCGACGGCGGCGAGCAGCACGGCGGCCGCCGGCCGGCTCGGCGACGGGCCGGACGCCGTCGGCCGCTCCTCCAGCCTGCCAAACAATGCCACCACCGGCAGCAGCAGGGCGATGACCCCCAACAGCACCAGGGGCCGCCCCCACCACCAGGCCGCACTCCCTCCGGCGGGCTGCGGGAAATCCGTCAGCAGCAGCAACCCGGACATCGCCGCCAGCAGGGGCAGATGCCACAGATAAACAGTCATGGACCGCCGGCCGGCCACGCCCATCATCCGGCGCACCCCGGCCACGGACGCGATCCGGGACAGCACCGGCCGGAAGAGCTGGAGGGCGGCGGCCTGCGAGATGCCCAGGAGCAGCAGCGTCACATTGGGCGGATTGAGGTTCACCAGCATGTTCCCGGAATACAGCCCCAGCAGGACTATCAACCCCAGCAGCATGTTGCTGGCAACCATGATGCCCAGGTGCGCCGGCCGGCCCGGCAGCAGCCGCGGGCCATCCGCCACGATGAATCCGAGCTGCTGCACGGCGCACCACAGGAACAGCATGTTCAGGTATGCCAGCAGCGGCAGCACTCCCCGCAGGCAATCGACCGTCACCACCAGGGCGGTGAGGCCGGCGAAGGTCAGCCATGGCGCGCGGGTGTGGAGGGCCGCCAGCCAGGGAAGGTTGAGTTGCGCGGCGAGGTACGCGGCCAGGAACCACAGCGGCATGCCGGCTCCGCTGGTGAGCAGCTCGATGACCTGAGGGTCAACCCCTGCGAGGCGGGCCGCCGACAGGCCAACGAACATGACCGCCAGCAGGACGGCGGCCGGCCGGATCAGGCGCAGCAGCCGGGCCTGCATGAAATCGAAGGCGTTGCCGCCCCTGGCGCGGAGCCGGCGCCAGGACTGCAGCCCGGTGATGCCTCCGGCCACAAAGAACAGCGGCATGATCTGGAAGACCCACACCACTGGTTCAAACCAGTGCTGATCGCCCAAGGTGTTCTCGGACGTCACGGTGCCGTCCGGGTGCAGTACGGGACTCACCATCATGGTGTGCGCGACCACCACCAATGCCAGGCAAAAGAACCGGACAAGGTCGATCACCGGGTCTCGGTCCGGCATCGGCGCCGGGTCGCCGGTTGGCCGCTGCTGCGCAAGCATGGCACCCCTCGGGAAGACAGGCTGTGTTGCCATCATTGTCGGGCCGCGGCGCCCTGGCTGCCAGAGCAGTATGGCCCGGATGCGCGCCGGCTGCGGGCCATACTGCTCTGGAGTCACAGTGTCAGCGCGAGAGTGTGGCCAGGGCGGTGGCCGCGAAGGTCCTGGCCGAGGCATTCCACAGGCCCAGCAGTGCCTGGAGGTTCTCGCCGTCGGCCCGGTGCGCTGTGGTCTGTTCCTCAAGGACCGCCAGGACGCCGGTGCGCAACTCCGTGTTGAAGTTGACCTTGCCCACGTTCATCGCGGCGGCCTTGACCAGTTCCTCGGCCGGAATGCCGGAGGCGCCGTGCAGGACCAGCGGGATCCGGGTCCGCACGGCGATGTCCTGCAGCACGTCCCAGCGCAGCCGGGGCTCCCCTTTGTACTTGCCATGGACATTGCCCACAGCCACGGCGAGAAGCTGCGCCCCGGTGCGGGCCACGAAGTCCTCCACCTGGGCGGAGTCGGTGAGCCCGGCGGGGGCGTCCGCCACTGTGCTGCCTGCGTTATCCGCGGCGTCGGTCCCGAAGGCCCGGTCCTCGTCGCCGGCGAGTCCGCCGAGTTCTGCTTCAATGACGACGTCGGCCCGGCCCTGCGCTGCCAAGGCCGCGCGGACGTTCCGGACCAGGGCGATGTTGTCCTCGTACGGCAGCGAGGACCCGTCGACCAGCACCGAGTCGGCCCCGGCACTGACGGCGTCGGCGATCACCTGCGGGTCGGTGGCATGATCCAGCTGCACCGCAATCGGCACGGAGGCTGCGTCGGCAAGTCCGCGAAGGGCGGCGATCAGCCGCAGCCCGTTGGGCGTTGCCGCGGTCTTCGGTGCGACCAGCAGGATGGCGCCCCGGCCGGATTCCTCGGCCGCCCCCACAACGGCGAGCGCGGTGGTGAAGTCGTAACAGGTGAACGCCGGAACGGCAGAGCCTTGCTGCAGGGCGCCGGTCACCAGGGTGTCCAGTTGGGTACGCATCAGGCGCTCAGTCCCCCCACCAGCATCCAGGCGACGAATGTCAGGGCGAAGCCTGCCAGTCCCAGCACGGTGGTGAGCACGGTCCAGGTCCTGAGGCCGTCGGCGACGGTCAGTCCGTAGTAGCGCACAACCACCCAGAAACCGGCGTCGGTCACGTGGGAGAGGCCGAGAGCGCCGAATCCGATGGCGATCACGATCACGGCGGTCTGCGCCGGCGTGTAGCCGCCGCCGGCGACGGCGGAGGAGAGCAGGCCGGCCGTGGTGACGATCGCGACGGTGGCCGAGCCCTGGGCTGCGCGGAGGGCGAGGGAGATGATGAAGCCAAGCAGCAGCAGCGGAACGCCGAGCGTGTCGAGGGATTCGGAGAGAGCCTTGCCGATTCCGCTCACCTGCAGGACGCTGCCGAACACGCCGCCTGCCGCAACAACCATCAGGATGGACGCGATCGGAGGCAGCGCGCCTTCGAAGATTTCGCCGGTTTCCGTCAGCGACCACTGCCGGCGGACGGCCAGAAGGAAGAAGCAGAGCGCAACGGCCACCAGCAGGGCGAAGACGGGGTTGCCCACGAACGCCGCGACGCCGTACCAGAAGTCGTTCTTGTCGATCACCAGGGTGCCGACGGTGCCGAGGAGGATCAGCACGATCGGGGTGGCGATGAGGAAGATGATCAGTCCCGGACGGGGCGGGGCGATGGCTTTGCTGCCCGGGCCCTCGTGGCCGACGCGGACCATGGTGGCGGAGCCGAACTCGTCCACCTGGGTTTTGACGGCCGGCAGCAGTTCGTAGGTCTTGCGGTTCATGATGGACGCGACCCAGTAGGACAGGAAGCCCAGCGGCACGCAGATCGTCAGCGAGATCAGGGCGATCAGTCCGATGTCGGCGCCGAGCACGCCGGCACCGGCAACAATCCCCGGGTGCGGGGGCACGGCCACGTGGATGGCCAGCATGATGCCGGCCATTGGCAGGCCGAACTTCACCGGGTGGACGTTGGCAATTTTAGCGAAGGCGTAGACGACCGGTACCAGGACAATGATGCCGACCTCGAAGAACACCGGAATCGCCACCAGGAAGCCGACTGCGGTGAGGGCGACGGCCACCCGGGTGGCCCCGAGCTTGGCGGTGAAGTGGTCGGCGAGGGACTGGACGCCGCCGGAGACCTCGATCATCCGCCCCAGGATCGCGCCGAGCGCAATCAGGAGGGCGACCTTGCCCATGGTGCCTCCCACCCCGGCGGCCACCACAGTGAACACGTCCTTGAGCGGGATCTGCGCGGCCACGGCCACCAGGATGCTGACGGTCAGCAGGGCCACGAAGGCCTGGATCTTGAAGCGGATGATCATCACCAGCAGCAGGGCGACGCCGGCCGCCGCGATTGTCAGCAGCAGCGGAGTTCCCAGCTCCACGGCCGGCTTGATGACGGGCGCGTCGGCTGCGCGCACCATCAGGGAATTGAGCAGGGGGGTCATGAAGAGGTGTCTCCTTTGACAGGAAGGTCGCCCAGCGAGTCAGTCGCCGGGAACAGTGGGGTGGGGACCCGGCGACGGCGGAGGGGGGGACCGCCGTCGTCGGGGATGGGGGTGGCTGGTTAGGCGGTGCGCCTCGTGGGCGCGACGACCTTGATGACGGCGGAGTCATCGGCGGCGGCGAGGCCCTGGGCCTGGCCAAGGAGGTAGAGCTGCTCGGCGGCGGCGGCCACCGGGGCGGCGAGGCCGGCGGCGCGGGTGGCCTTGCCGACGATCCCCATGTCCTTGACGAAGATGTCCAGCCGGCTGAGGACTTCGGCGCCGTCCTCGGTGTAGGCCTCCAGGATGCGCGGTCCGCGGTTGGAGAGCATGAAGGAGCCCGCCGCGCCGGCTTCGAGGGCGGCGAGGGTCTTGGCCTGGTCCAGGCCGAGGGCGTCGGCCAGGGCCATCGCCTCGGCGGCGGCGGCGATGTGGATGCCGCAGAGCAGCTGGTTGACGGTCTTGAGGGCCTGGCCGTCGCCGGGCTTGTCGCCGACCACGGTCAGGGTGGAGGCCAGCAGCTCAAGGGCCGGGCGGGCCTTTTCCTGGGCCTCGGGCGAGGCGCCCACCACGATCAGGAGGTCGCCCTCGCCGGCACGCTTGGGGCCGCCGGACAGCGGGGCATCAACCAGTTCGACGCCGTATTCGGCCAGGCGGTCGACGGCGGCCGGGATGGCCTCGGTGCCCACGGTGCTGCCCAGGATCACGACGGCGCCCGGCTTGAGCACGGAGGCCACGCCGTTCTCGCCGAACAGGACATCGTTTAGCTGTTCACCGTTGCGCACTGCCAGCAGCAGCGCGTCGGCGCCTTTCGAGGCTTCCCGTGCGGAGGCGAAGGTGCGGATGCCGGCCTCTTCAGCCAGCTTCAGGCGCGGTTCGGCGATGTCGAAGCCGTGGACGGTGAGCTCGCTTGCCAGGCGCGTGGCCATGGGCAGGCCCATGGCACCAAGGCCAAGGACGGTGATGGTGTAGTTGCTGGTCATGGTGTTCTCCATCGAATGACGTTTGGTGCTGGGGGGATTAGAAGGTGTTGCTGAGCTTGCGCGTGACATCGGCGAGGGACTGGTCGTCGCCCACGTTGCCGGCGAAGACGATGTACGGGATGCCCTTGGCCGGTCCGTCCACCGGTTCCCACAGGCTGACGATGCCCGGCAGCATGGGCCCGCGGACTATCGCGTGCCGGATTTCCAGGCCGTGTGCGGCCACGTCCGAGGATGTGATGCCGCCCTTGGCGATTACGAAGCGGGGCGGGAAGGTCTTTAGCGTGCGGTTCACCACGGCGACGACGGCGGCAGAGACGGTGCGGGCGATCCGCAGGCTTTCGGTGGCGTCGGAGGTCTTGATCAGGAGCCGGCTCGTGTGCACGATCACGTCGCCGCCGCGGAGGGCAGCGACGACCGTGTCCACGGTTTCGTCCAGGTACTCCCCCGCGTTGTCGCCGAGGAGCTTCTCGACGTCGATCTCCACGATCCGGGCCGCGCTGTGCTGCTCGGTGAGGGCGTTGAGCTGGCGGGTGGTGACACCGACGTGCGAGCCGACCACGATCAGGCCACCGGCTTCCGAGGGGATGTTGCCCGCATAGGCTTCCTCGCCGCTGAGTTCGGTGCGGATTTCCTGGCCGATCCGTGCCCGCACAAACGGCGGGCCCACGCGGTAGAGCAGCTTCTTGCCGCGGCTTTCCGCTTCTTCCAGGCCCAGGGCCAGCGCCCGCAGGTCGTTTTCGGTGACGATGTCCGCCACGATCGGAGTCGAATCCGTGGCGGCGTCGATGGCATCGGCAATGGCCTTGGCGGAGATCATCGGATCGGCGGACGCCCGGATGATGTCCAGATCCAGCACGATCACCGAATCCGCGGGGAACCGGCCGTTCGACTTCTCCTCGACATACTTGGCCATCTCCGAGTTGGCGAAGCCGAAGCTGGCGTCCCGGGCGAATTCGGTCTCGGCCACGGGGGTGAGCTGCCCGGCGTGCGTGCCTGTGCCGCGGGTGAAGTGCACGCCGCCGACCGTCACGCGGCCGGCGTCGGGGAACGCGGGAACAATCACGACGCCGTCCGTCTTCTCGCCGTTGACGGCGGTGACGGTAGCTGCGATGACGTCCGGTTCGAGCGGGTAGTGTCCGCGGAGGGTGGAGTCGCTGCGGCTGACAAAGCTGAGCCGAAGCGCGGGTTCAGCGGACGCTGCGGCCGCGAGTGCGTTGCGGACGATCTCCTCGTTGCGGGCAGCCGCCTCGGCAGGGTCAAGGCTGCGGGTGTTGGTGAGCACGTAGACCGCGCGCTGGCGCTGGCCGTCGACTTCGTAGGCGAACGCCCAGGCAAAGTCCGCCACTTCCCAGCGGGTGAGGACCGGCAGGTTCGCCACGGACTGGGTGCCGGTGGGGTCGTCGTCGAGTACGACCAGGACACGGGGGGATGCCTCGGAGGAGGCGGCCACGCTGTCTGCCACCAGCCGGGCGGGGATCTGTACTTCCGCGGGGAAAGCGGCCAGCACGTCTGCTTCGAGGGGCACTATGCACTCCATTGTGTGTGGATCTTTCAGTGGAAAACTGCGGTTCTCCGCGAGCCGCAGCAGGAACAAAATGTAAGATGTCAGACATCTTGCATATGAATGCTAGTGTGGCATATGGCACAACGACGCGCAAGTAGACTTGGCCATCACGGAGCACGCCATCAGGCAACAAGTCGCTGGACGGGGAGAATTGGCTAGGAAATCGCTGGTCGGCGTTGTGGCCGACGAACTGCTAGACCGGATTATTGGCGGCGAGTTCCCGCCCGGCGCGAGCGTCCCCGGCGAACTGGAGCTCAGCTCCCGGCACGAAGTCAGCCGCATGACCGTGCGCGAAGCCATGAAAACCCTTGAAGCCCAGCGGATCCTCAGCGTGGAACGGGGCCGGGGCACGTTCGTGAACCCGGTGAACCGCTGGGGCTCCCTGGACGCCGTGCTGCGGGCAGCCTCGGAGGGCACAAACGACGCCTCGGCTGCCATCCAGCTCATTGAGCTCCGGCGGATGCTGGAGACGGGCGCCTGCGAACTGGCTGCCGGGCGAATGTCGGACACGGACATCCAGGCCCTCCGCGCGCACGTCGACAGGATGCGGCTGGCCCACGAGAGGAATGATCTCGCGGCATTCGTGGAGGAAGACCTCGCTTTCCACGACCTCATCCTGCAGGCCTCGGAAAACGTCTTCGTCGCCGTGCTATTCGAACCCTTGCACCGCGTGCTGGAAAAACGGCGGACGGAAACTTCCAAGGTGCCGGAGATCCAGGAGCACGCCATCGGGCACCATCAGAACATCGCTGACGCCCTGGCCTCCCGCGACCCGCACCGCGCCCGCGACGCCATGGACGCCCACATGCAGCAGACCCTTGACGATCTGAAGACCTTCGTGCTGGCCGGGGGCCCCGCCTGACGCGGACCCGCACTTTGCCCTGATGATGAGCTCAGGCGAGCGAGAGGAAGAGCTTCTCGAGTTCGGCGCGGTCCAGGCTGGGGTCTTCCTGCTGCATGCACTGCTGCAGGCCCGTGGCAATGATGGAGAACCCAGCCTTGTCCAGGGCACTCGACACGGCCGCCAGCTGGGTCACGACACTCTTGCAGTCACGGCCCTCCTCGATCATCCTGGTGACGGCCGCGAGCTGGCCCTGGGCGCGGCGAAGCCGGTTAATGACAGGCTTCATGTCGGTGGGATCGAGTTCCATTGGTTCCTCCGGTTCGATGCGTCAGGCTCCACATTATACCCCCCTGAGTATTTCGCCTCCCGGGTGGCGGACGGCCAGGGGTGGGCGGGGGTGGCCGCCGCGGCCTCATGCCGCCCCGCTAGGGGCATAAGTACCTAGCGAGGCATGGAATATCGGCGTATTGCTGGTGATGTGAACGCCGCCAGGTTCCTAGAGCCGGACGCCGGCGGTACCGGCGTCAACCTCCCCGCCGCAGGGCCGTGGCATCCAGGGGATCAGAGCTCCGCACGCGGGCGTGCCGGTGACCTGCGTTCCCGGCCCTGGAGCCGGTATGTCGCTTTGGGCGACTCGTTCACGGCAGGCGTCGGCGACCCGGAACCGCTGAGCCCCGGGGGCATTCGGGGGTGGGCGGACCGCATCGCCGAGGAACTCGGCGAGGGCCGCCGCGAGTTCGGGTACGCAAACCTTGCCATCAGCGGCCTGGTCCTGCGCGAAATACTCGACCAGCAACTCGGACCGGCCCTGAACCTGAAGCCTGACCTCGTCTCGCTCTCCGCCGGCGGGAACGATCTCGTGTTTCATCGCGGCGATCCGGACCGGATGGCCGCGGCCCTGGACGACGCCGTGGCAGCCCTCTCTGCCACCGGGGCCACGGTGGTCCTGTTCACCGGGCCTGACTGGGGCGAAACCGCTGTGTTCGGACACATCCGGGGGAAGGTCGCGGTATTCAACGAGAACATCCGTGTCATCGCCGCCCGGCGTGATGTCGTCATCGCCGATTTGTGGGCCCTGCGGCAACTGAGCGATCCGCGGATGTGGGATCCGGACCGCCTGCACTTCTCGCCGCTGGGACACCACACCATTGCGGCCATGGTCCTGGACACGCTCAGCGTGCCACACCGTCTGCGGCCGCTGGAACCGAAGCCGATGCCGCCGGGCAACTGGCGGGAGACCCGGGCCGGTGACCTGGCATGGATGGCGCACTACATGCTGCCCTGGATGGTGAGCCGGATCAGGCCGCGCGCAGACACCCCGCCCCGGCAGGCCAAACGCCCGCTGCCCGGACCGCCCCCCGGGGTCCCGGACTCCGGGCACAAACCCCTAGTCCGGCCGGGTTCGGTCGGCTAGTCTGCAGGAACGGCCCACAGCCGGGCATCGATGGCGATCACGAGGAGCGAAGTTGCCTAATCACACTTACAGCATTTCTGAAATTGTCGGAACCTCGAACGAGGGCGTCGATGCGGCCGTCCGGAACGGCATCGCCGAGGCCGCCAAGACCCTCCGGAACCTTGACTGGTTCGAAGTCAAGGAGATCCGCGGCCACCTTGAAAACGGGCAGGTCGCCGACTGGCAGGTCACCATCAAGCTCGGGTTCCGCCTGGAGCGTTGACGCCAGACTCCGGAGCGGGCCGGCACGCACCGTCCCGCTCCGGAGAAACCCGCAACCCGTCAGGGCAGAGGAGGCCAGGGCGGAGAGGAAAACTTCATGCGCTATACGCATCTGGGCCGCTCCGGCCTGACAGTCTCGCGCCTTTGCCTGGGCACCATGAACTTTGGCCCGCAGACCGAGGAGACGCAGGCCTTCGCCATCCTGGACACCGCGCAGGCCGCCGGCATCAACTTCGTCGACACGGCCAATGTGTATGGCGGGTCCAGCCACCGCGGCTGGACGGAGGAAATACTCGGCCGCTGGTTCGCCCAGGGGGGCGAGCGCCGCGAGCGCACGGTGCTTGCCACCAAGTTGTTCGGCACCATGACCGACCGGCCCAACGAGTCCAAACTCTCGGCACTGCACATCCGCCGGGCGCTCGATGCCAGCCTGAAGCGGCTGCAGACGGACTATATCGATCTGTACCAGTTCCATCACGTGGACCGGAACACGCCCTGGGATGAGATCTGGCAGGCTATCGAGGTCGCCGTCCAGCAAGGCAAGATCCTGTACTCCGGCAGCAGCAACTTCGCCGGCTGGCACATCGCCCGGGCCCAGGAAACAGCCGGCCGCCGCAACTACAACGGGCTGGTCAGCGAGCAGTCGATTTACAACCTGCTGACCCGGGACGTGGAATTGGAGGTCATCCCGGCCGCCCAGCAGTATGGCCTGGGGATCCTGCCATGGTCGCCGTTGCACGGCGGCCTGCTCGGCGGAGTGCTGAAGAAGGAGAACGACGGCGTCCGTCGCATCGCGGGCCGGGCCCTCGAGGCGCTCAAGTCGCACCAGAAACAGATCCGGCGATACGAGGAATTCGCCGCCGAACTGGGTCAGGAACCCGCGGACCTGGCACTCGCGTGGCTGCTCCACCAGCCGGCAGTCACCGCTCCGATCATCGGCCCGCGTACCCTCGAGCAGCTCGAAGCCTCCGTCAGGGCGCACAAATTGAAGCTCGACACCGATGCGCTCAAGCGCCTCGACGAGATCTTCCCGGGCCACAGGACGGCTCCGGAAGACTACGCATGGTAGGGCGCAGTCGGCTGTTTTGGCACCCCGCCCGGCGAACCCACGGGTGTCGGGTGGCTCTTTGATACTAAGCATGATTAGTATTAGGGCAGAAGGATGTAGCGCACCCGGCGATCCGGGTGCCTCCTCTATGAAAGAAGAAGGAACGAAAAATGGGTTTTCTCGCATTTCTGATTCTGGGCCTCATCGCCGGCGCCATCGCTAAGGCTATCCTCCCGGGACGTCAGGGCGGTGGCATCATCATCACTCTGATCCTGGGCGTCGTCGGCGCCCTGCTCGGCGGATTCATTGGCAGCGCACTGTTCGGCGTTGGCATCAACGAGTTCTTCTCGCTGTCGACTTGGCTGCTGGCCATCGGCGGTGCGATCATCGTCCTGCTCGTTTACGGCATGATCAGCAAGCGCTCAGCCCGCTAACACGGAAGCTGACCGGAAACCGGCCCTGGGTTATTCCCGGGGCCGGTTTTTTGCACTATTTTGACAGCAAGGCGGCCTGCCGGCCGCATGGTCCGGCACTGCCACCCACTGTCCACGAACTGTTCAACAACGTCTACTTTTCACCTACGTCAGGGAGCAGGAGCACAGCATGAAGGGCAAATTTCTTTTCGCCACCGGACTGGCAGCAGGGTACGTCCTGGGATCGCGGTCAGGCCGCGCAGCCTATGACAAGCTCAAGGCCAGGTCGGCAGAGCTCTGGAACAGCAAGCCGGTCCAGGACAAGGTGGCCGCGGCAGCAGAAACGGTCAAAGACAAAGCCCCCGAGGTCTCCGAGCATCTCGGCGAAGCCGCGCGCCGCGCCGGTACCGTCATAAGCTCCGCTGTCCACCGCGATGCCGGCCACGGAAGCACGTCCGCGGCCACGCCCGGAACGGCCACGCCAGGAAAACCGGGAGCAGCCACGCCCGGAACGCCGGCACCCGCGGCCCGCGATGTCCATTCCGACCCTGCGCTCACCGACCAGACCGGCCAGGACTGGTCAGACGAGGGCGGCGCCACCCCGGCGGGCCCCGCCACCAACGTGGACGGGGACAAACTGCCCTAGGAGTTTCTTTGAGGGGCCACCGTCGCCGCCCCTGCCGGCTACCGCCCGCCGGAGGGCAGCAGCACGCCGGCCACCACGGTGGCCCCCAGTTCCTCCGAGCGCAGCACCCGGGCCGCCAGTCCGTGCCCGCGGAGGATTCCGGCCGTCTGCGCGGACTGCCGGCGGCTGGTCTCTATCAGCACGTGGCCGCCGGGCGCCAGCCACTGCCGCGCGCCGGCGGCGACCCGCCGCTGCACCTGAAGCCCGTCGGCGCCGCCGTCGAGGCAGGCCCGCGGCTCGTGGACGCGCGCTTCCTGCGGCATGGTTTCGATGTCTGCCGAGGGAACGTAGGGGGCGTTGACGGCCAGCAGCCGGACCCGGCCCCGGAGGGCCGCCGGGAGGGGAGCATAGAGATCACCCTCGTGGACCTCCCCGCCCAGGGGCAGGACGTTGGTGCGTGCACAGGACACGGCCGCGGGGTCGATATCGGCGCAGTGGAGTTCGGCGGGGCCGGCGAGTGCCGCGAGCGCCGCACCGACAGCGCCGGACCCGCAGCACAGATCGACAACGACCGGTGCCGGGGCGTCGCCCCGCGCCATGCGGCTTGCGTCCAGGAACGCAGCGGCCTGCCGGACGAGGAATTCCGTCCGGCGGCGGGGCACGAAGACTCCGGCGTCGACCGCGATGCGGAGTCCGCAGAATTCCGCCCAACCGAGAATGTGTTCAAGGGGAAGGCCGGCGACCCTCCGGCCGGCCATCCGTTCGAGCGCCTCCGGGGTCGGGGCCGCGTCGATCAGCAGGCGGGCCTCGTCTTCGGCAAACACGCAGCCGGCTGCCCGGAGCCTGGCCGTGAGTATCTCGTGCGGGGAAAGATGGCGGATTACTGGCATGGGTGCGCCTTTCGGTCGGGTGTCAGACGCCCTCACCGTGAGCTGGCCGAGGCCGGCACTGCTGGGCGGGCATCCTTTCTGGACTTGCGTGAACGGGACCCACCTCCTTTTGCTGCAGTTGCTCGATTGCCCCATGCTACCGAAGCCGCCCGCGGCCAGCTGTGATTGGGTCTGCTGTGATTAGTCCGGGTTTTGCGGCGGACTGCGGCGGCGGATTGTGACGCCTGCTTGGGATGCCTTGGCGGCGGCGGCTGGCAGGATGGCAGCATGGACTCCCTCCCTGCCCACGATCTCATCTGGACCGGCTCCTACACGGCAGATTCCGGCGGCCGCGGCACGGGGATCGGCGCGGTTGCCGCGGCGGCCGACGGCACATTGCGCTGGTTGGGTGTTGCGGCGGCGGCCGACTCGCCGTCCTTCCTGGCGGTCCACCCGTCTCTCCCTGTGGTCTATGCCGTGGCCGAGCAGGCCAGGACCGTCCGGGCCTACCGCCGGGCCGGCGCGTTTGGACTGGAGCCCGCGGGCCCGGCGTGGCCGGCCGGTGACGCGGCCTGCCATGTCGCCGTCGAGCCTTCCGGCCGTTTCCTCGTTGTCTGCTGCTGGGGCGACGGCCGGGTGCTGTTCTATGAGCTCGACGCCGACGGCGGCATTGTTGACCGGACGGCCGGCGTCGAATCGCGCGACCCGTACGGTGAGACTCCCGGCGGCGGCCCCGGCGAACGGGAAAAACGGCCGAGCCGCGCTCATGCGGCACTTATGCTGGCCGACGGCAGGGTGATGACCACCGACCTCGGCCACGACCTGCTGCGGATCTGGAATGTCGGATCCGGACCGGGGCTGGCTCTGGGGCCGGCCCTGGACCACGAGGTGGTCCTGCCGCGGGGCAGCGGCCCCCGGCACCTGGTCCAGCATCAGGGCGGCCATGTCTTTGTGGTGACCGAGTATTCAATCGAGGTGGCTGTGGCCGGGTTGTCGCCGGACTCCGGGGACTTCCGGCTCGGATTCGTCGGGCCCGCCGGCGCCGCCGGGGCGCAGCCGGATGATTCGGCGGCAGAGATCGCGTTGGCGGCCGACGGCAGGTACGCCTATGTGGGCGTCCGCGGTTCGAACCGGGTCTGCGTGCTGGAGGTGGAGGCCGGGGGCGCGGCGCTGCGTCAGGTGGCCGACGTCCCCAGCGGCGGCGACTGGCCCCGGCACCACGTGGTCCGCGACGGCTTGCTGCACGTCGCCCACGAACGCTCCGGCGACATCGTGACGTTTCCTCTGGACGCGGCATCAGGGTTGCCGGGTATCCCTGCGGACCGGCTGCAGGTGGCCTCCCCCACGGCGCTGGTGCCGGCCCGGCCCCGGCTGGCGCACCGGGGGTGAGGAGCCGGCACCCGGCTGACGCGGTGCTGCGGCGAAGAGCAGGCCGCCGGGTCAGCAGGCCGCGGCAAGCCCCGCAGCAGCCTGATGGACGCCCTGTTCGCCCCCATCCAGCTGGATCCCGCCCAACTGAAACCCTCCCTCCGGCTGGAACACGCTCTCCGCCTGGAAACCGTCGGCGAAGTGGAGTCCGTCCCCCGGCTGGATACCGCCGTCGAGCTGGAAGCCACAGGGACAGCGCCACAGGGCCGGAAGATCGAGGGACGGGTCCGCGGGCCCGAACGAGTAGGAGGGCATCGCCGGCTCCGGCGAGGTCCACTGCATGGGTGCGCCGCAGTGCAGCGGGGCGCCGGGCGGGAGCACTGTCGCAGGGTCCCCGGTCAGGGTTGCGGATTCAGCCACGGCGCCTACTCTCGTTGAGATCTAAAAAACAAGTAGTAAGCATACATATAACTAGTTAAACGAGCTAGTTATGCCGCTCGGCGCCGATGGCCGCGCTCATCCGGCGGAGGAAAGTAATGACCACGCGGGCGTCCTCCGCGCTCATGGACTCTGCCACCTCCATCATGCGCCGGTGCATGTGTCCAAGCGTGGCGCGGACTTCGGAATCCGTCGCCACCGTCGGCACGATCACAAGGGAGCGCCGGTCCGTCGGGTGCGGCTCCCGCCGGACATGCTCGCTTGCTACCAGCCGGTCGATCAGGGACGTTGTGGAAGCGGTGGTGATACCCAGGACGCGGCTGAGATCCTTCGGGCCAACCCGTTCGCCTGTCGCTTTGGCCCGCAGCAGGTAGCGCAAAGCCAGCAGGTCGGTCTCACCCATCCCCATCGAATCGCGGGTGGACCGCCTGGTCGCCACCTCCGAGATCCGATAGTCGCGGAGGGCCTGCAGGATCGCCGCCGGAGGATCCAGGCTGTCATCGGGGCCATACCAGTATCCGGAGGCGCCGTGGGAGTCCATTCGCCAAGCCTAGCGGAACTGGTAACTAGCCAGCCGTGCAAATGAGCCTATACCGGCGTCCACAATCTATATACGCTAAGGCGCACAACCCAATAAAGACTGCTCACGGCTGATAAACGGCACTGGGACGCGAAGGGAAACTGATGGCCCGGATTGCAATAGACAGGCAGGGGATGGAACTAGCCGAGCGGATGGAATTGCTCGTTCATAACGCAACTGGGATCTTCTCCACGTTTCGTTGGACCAGGGCACGAGTGGATCGTCACGGCCGTCCTCCCCGACGGATACAGGATGTCCCTGATCCACGCCCGGGAGGGCGTGGCAGACGGTGACGTGCAAATGGCCAACAAGATGATAGAAACCCTGAAGACGCTGGGGTACCGGAAGGACGAGATCGGCCCGAGAGACTGAGCGCGAAAAGCCACGATCGACAGCGCTGATCGGTCGAGGTGCCGGGGCAGATGGCCGGGCCCACTATCCGCACCGCTGGGTCAGCAGCCCTTGGCAGGAGTGAGCCCGGGGCAGCCGTCCGCCAGGTTCGAGGCAGCCCCAATGCGCGGCCCGCTGAAACCCTAAGCCTCGGCCACATTCACACCCTGCTGACCGCAACCCCGCGGCCGGTTCTGGATTTCCACGAGGCGTCCGTTTTCCAGCCGCGGCTACCGGAGGCTCTGAATGCGCACAACTGGCGTAACCGCGTGTTCAACCTCGCCACGCACGACGTCGGTCTGGGCGGAACCGGGCTAACTTCCCACAAGCTCAGGCACACCGCGGCAAGCGCCGCCGTAGTTGCTGGCGCCGACGTCAACGTCGTTTAGCCCCTGCTTGGACACAAAGATGCCACGGCGACACTGAACACTTACGGGCATTCATGGCCGGAACGGCTGGACGAAAGTATCGCGCGCATTTGAGTCCGCCAGGGCTGCCGGTCTGGAGGCCACCCAGGGCAATGTCTCCAAAATGTCCCCACGAAGGGCCTAGCCCATCTTCCAAAACAATCAGAAAACGCACACAAAAAAACCCCGATCCCCTGCAATTGCAGGAAACCGGGGTTTTTCCACTCTTCGCTAAAAGAGTGGGCCCTGTGGGGATCGAACCCACGACCCACGGATTAAAAGTCCGATGCTCTACCAACTGAGCTAAAGGCCCCAGCCGACAGCCCCGAACCAGCGGATAAATCCGCTGATGCAGCGCGTTTCGGCCCAGTCCATTTCTGGACGTTAACACTGTACCCCAGACCCGGGCCGGCTTTTTTCACGTTGGCCGCACCGGCGGCGTCGGCCCCCGGCGTCTGCGGCAGCAGCGCGCACCGATCCTCGATTCCCTTGCGGCACTGGAGTAGCGTGGGGGCATGAGCGAGCAAGCAGGATCAAGCGCCCCCGGCCCGCGGCACCACAAGCCGAAACCCTTCGCACCGATCGACTTTGAGCCTTTCGCCGGAGGGGCCGATCCTGCCCGCGTCTCGGAGGCGGCCCATCTGGCCGCGCAGGCTCTCGTGCGCCGCGGCCGGGACAGCGACGATCCTAAAGTCACCAAACGGCTCGTCAAACTCGCCGATGAGCAGGGCCTGGAAGCAATCGCCGAAATGTGGGCCGAAAGCCCCGCCCGGTCCCTCCCCGGCGCGCTGTGGCGTCTGTACGCCCTGCGGGCCGCCACCATCCAGGATCCCGAGCGGATCTCCGTCTACTTCAAGGCGGGCAAGGACACGGCCCAGGTTTCGCATGTGGTCGCCGGCGCGGCCGAACCGCCCGGCGCCGATGAGATGAAATCCATGGCGGACGCCATCCTCTCCGGGGCGTTCGACGGCGAATTCGACGTCGCCCTGGAACGCTCCGCAGCGTTCTGCCGCGTGGTGGCCCTGGGCCAGGCAACGCTTGCGGATAACGCCGAGCACAGCAACGAAAACCACGCCAGCAAACTCACCCGCAACTCGCATCTGCTCGTCAAGACGGCCGAGGACCTCGAGCACGCCGCCAACGCGTGGCGGCTGGGCGAGCTGGACTGAGGGGCCTGGCGGCAGGGGCCCGGATGACGGGCCCGCAGCACCCAGGACACGCACGACGCGGGCAGGCTGTCAATGTTGACTTGCATGAACCTACGTAGAAAACTAAAAGCGGTGCCGAACCGCGAAACCCCCGGGCTTCAACATTTAGCCGCCTAGAGCGGCCTACCGCCGAGAGGCGTATCCGGTTCGGCACCATTTTCATGCCTTCTTACCCTGATGTTCGCCCGGTTTTCACCTGCGCCGTCACACGCCGCGTCGGGCCGGGCCGGACCCGCCGGGGACGGTAAAGTGATGCGTATGCACTGGTCACCGTCAAGTCACACGGCCGGCCGGCTCCACCCGCGAACCTCCTCCCGGAAGACCGGTGACACCACGTGAAGCTGCGCCTGTTCCCCCAGGAGTCCGCCGGACTGAACCTGCTCTCCCAAATGGCGCGCCAGATCGTGCTGGGGACCGGAACACTCTCGGAGATCCTCGGCGCCCCGGCCAGCGAGCATGCCCGGCTGGTGGAGGACATGCACAACCACGAGGCCAAATCCGCGGAGCTGCACTTTGCCCTCCTGACCCACATGCGCACCAGCTTCGTGAACCCGCTGCCGCGCGAGGACATGTACACGCTGTCCCGGTTCCTCAACGAGGCCATGGAGAAGCTCGACGCCGCCGCCGAGCTCGTCTCCCTCTACAAGCTCGAACGGCTGCCCAGGCGGGCCGCCGACCAGCTGGAAATCATCAGCCGCCAGGCCGAACTAACGGTCGATGCGATGCGGCGGCTGAACAATCTGGACGACCTCGAGGACTACTGGATCGAGATCCTGCGCCTGGCCAAGCGTGCCGAGCGCACGCACCGGGTCTGGGTCGCGGACATGCTCCACGAGATGAAGGCCATGCAGTACGCGCGCAACCGCGACGTCGCGAACCAGCTCGTGGAAGTCACGAAGGACATGCGCCGGATCGCCACCCAGGTGGGCAGCATCATCGTCAAGGAATCCTGACGTGGTGCTCTTCTTCCTTGCCCTGGTGCTGCTCTGCGCCGGGGCCTTTGCATTCCTCAACGGGTTCAGGGACGCGTCCTCGTCGGTGGCGCTGGCCGTGCGGACGCGGGCGCTGACCCCAACTGTGGCGGTGATTCTGGCCAGCCTGTTCAACTTCATCGGTGCCGGGCTGAGCGCCGTCCTGGCGCTGGCCGTCAGCCAGGCGTGGCTGTCGCTGCCGCCGGGCACAAACGGCCTGACGATTCTGCTGGCCGCGCTGCTGAGCGCCATCCTCTGGGGCGTCTACTTGTGGTGGCGCGGCATTCCCTCGTCCTCCACCCATGCCCTGGTCGGCGGCCTCGCCGGGGCGGGGGTCGCGAGCGTCGCCGTCGGCGGAAACCCCGTCATGGGCGTTGACGCCTCGCTCCTGTCCCAGGTGGTGCTCCCGCTGCTGATCTCACCGGTGATCGCCTATGCGGGGTCGTTCCTGCTGGTCTGGCCCGCGGGCTGGGCGGCCCGGTACACGCCGCCCAATGTCGTCAACACCCGCTCCCGGCGGGCCCAGGCCATTGCCGCGGGCGCCGTCGCCTTCGGGCACGGGCTGCAGGACGGCCAACGCACCAGCGCCGTGGTGATCCTGGCGCTGCTGGCGGCCGGTCTCTCCGACGGCGGTTCAGTGCCGGCGTGGGTGGCCCTGCTGACGGCCGTCTTGCTGTCGGCGGGAACCCTGGCGGGCGGGTGGCGGATTTCCTACACCATCGGCTACCGGCTGACCCGGGTCGATCCCCTGCGCGGATTCGTCGCGCAGATGTACAGCGCGGTGATGCTGCTGGTGGGCGCGATCGGGCTGCACTGGCCCGTCTCCACCACGCACACGGTGACGGCGGCAACCCTTGGCGCCGGCGCCAACCAGAGTTTCCCGGGCACCGACCGGCGGCTGGTGATCCGCATCCTGGTGTTCTGGGTAGCGACCCCGGTTGTCACCGCCGCCGCCGCGTTCGTCCTGCAGTTGGCGCTATCGACGGTGGCCGGCCTGTAGGACTCGGTTGGTTATCCGAAGCGGCCGGAGACGTAGTCCTCGGTGGCCTTCTCGGTCGGGTTGCTGAAGATCGTGGGGGTGTCGCCGAACTCGATCAGCTTGCCCGGCTTGCCGGTGCCGGCAATGTTGAAGAAGGCCGTCTTGTCCGACACGCGGGCCGCCTGCTGCATGTTGTGCGTCACGATCACCACCGTGTACTGGTCCTTGAGCTCGTTGATGAGGTCCTCAATGGCCAGCGTCGAGATCGGGTCCAGGGCGGAGCAGGGCTCGTCCATGAGGATCACCTGGGGTTCAACGGCAATCGCGCGCGCAATGCACAGGCGCTGCTGCTGGCCGCCAGAGAGCCCGGAGCCGGGCTTGGCCAGACGGTCCTTGACCTCGTTCCAGAGGTTGGCCCCCTGCAGGGACCGCTCCACCAGGACATCGGCCTCGCCCTTGGAGATCTTCGTGTTGTTCAGCTTCACGCCGGCCAGCACGTTGTCCCGGATGGACATGGTGGGGAACGGGTTGGGGCGCTGGAACACCATGCCGATCTGGGACCGGACGGTGACCGGATCGACGCCGGGGCCGTACAGGTTGTCCCCGTCCAGCAGCACTTCGCCTTCAACCCTCGCACCGGGAATGACCTCGTGCATGCGGTTGAGGGTGCGCAGGAAGGTGGACTTGCCGCAGCCCGAGGGGCCGATGAAGGCCGTGACGGACTTGGCGTCGATGTTGATGTTGACGCCTTCGACGGCCAGGAATTTGCTGTAGTAGACGTTCAGGTCCTTGACGTCGATGCGCTTAGACATGGTATTCCTTCACTTGCTGGAGGTAGGGGCGGCGGACGCGGCCGTGGCCTAGCGGCCTGTCTTGGGGGCGAACATGCGGGCAATCAGGCGGGCGCCAAGATTGAGCAGCATCACCAGGATGATGAGCACCAGGGCCGCGCCCCAGGCCCGTTGGGAGGACGGATCCGGGTTGGACGGCGAGGTGGGGTTCAGGATCTGGGTGTAGATGAAGGTCGGCAGGGAGGCCATCCAGCCGCTGAACACGTTGGTGTTGATGGTGGTCGCGAATCCGGCGGTGACCAGAATCGGCGCGGTTTCGCCGATAACGCGGGCGATCGCCAGGGTGATGCCGGACGCGATGCCGGAGATCGCCGTCGGGAGGACCACCTTGAGGATGGTCCGCCACTTGCGGACGCCGAGAGCGTAGGCGGCCTCGCGGAGTTCGTTGGGCACGATCTTGAGCATTTCCTCGCTGGAGCGGACCACTACCGGGATCATCAGCACCGACAGTGCGACGGCGGCGACGGCGCCGGTCTTGGTGCCCGGGCCGACCACCGCGAAGAACGCGGCGGCGGCGAACAGGCCGGCGACAATCGAGGGGATGCCGGTCATGACGTCCACGAAAAAGGTGATGGCCCGGGCCAGTGCGCGGTCCTCGCCGTATTCCACGAGGTAGATCGCGGTCAGCAGGCCCACGGGGACCGAGATGAGGGTGGCGAGCACCGTGATCAGCAAGGTGCCCATGAGCGCGTGGTAGATGCCGCCCAGCAGGGGGGCACCTTCCTCGACCGTCTTGTTGTCAAAGGCGCCGGTGACACCGTTCATGGAGGTGGTGAGGAAACCGGGATCCAGGAGCCCGGGTAGCCCATTGATCAACACGGTCCAGATCACCGAGAACAGGGGCAGCAGGGCAACCAGGAAGGCCCCCACAACCAGGCAGGTGGCCAGCTTGTCCTTGGCTTTGCGGGCGCCTTCCACAATAAGGCTCCAGCCCACCAGGCCGGCGGCGAAGAGGACGGCGGAGACGATTCCCCAGCCGAAGGCATTGAAGCCGATCAGCGCGAGGATCGCGGCGCCGAGGATCAAGGCAACGGCCAGGACGATGTACGGCGCGGCCTTGGGCAGTTGGCCCCTGGTCAGCGCCGAGCGCTTGCGTACCGGAGTCAGGGTGGAGGTCATTTAGTTGGCTCCCGAGAATTCTTTGTGCCGGCTGATGATTCCCCGGGCAATCATGTTCACTCCGAGGGTAATGACGAACAGCACCAGGCCCGCGGCGATCAGCGTGCTGACCTTGAGCCCGCTGGCCTCGGGGAAGTTCAGGGCGATTTCGGCGGCGATGGTCTGGTTGCCGGTCTGGATCAGGCTGGCGGTCAGGGCTCCGGAGGACAGCACCAGCGCGACGGCCATGGTCTCGCCGAGGGCCCGGCCCAGTCCCAGCATCACGGCGCTGATGATTCCCGGCCGGCCGAACGGCAGCACGGTCATCCGGATCATCTCCCAGCGGGTGGCCCCGAGCGCCAGCGCGGCCTCTTCGTGCAGCTTGGGGGTCTGCAGGAAGATTTCGCGGGTCAGGGAGGTGATGATCGGCAGGACCATGACGGCGAGCACGATGCCGGCCGTCAGGATGGTCTTGCCGGTGGCGGAGGCGGGGCCCTGGAAGATCGGCAGCCAGCCCATGTTCTCGGCCAGCCAGTTGTACGACGGCGAGATTTCCTTGGCCAGGAACGCGACGCCCCAGGCGCCGTAGACCACGGACGGGATGGCGGCGAGGAGGTCAATCACGTAACCCAGGCCGGAGGCGAGCTTGCGCGGCGCGAAGTGCGAAATGAACAGCGCGACGCCGATCGCGATCGGCGTCGCGATCACGAGAGCGATCACCGAGGCGATGAGGGTGCCGATGACGAGCGGCCAGATGTAGGTGAAGAATCCTTCGCCGCCCTGGATCTTGTCCGCCGGAGCCACGAGGGCGGGGAGCGCCTGGATCACGAGAAACAGTGCCACGCCGAAGAGCACGACGAGGATCAAACACCCTGCTGCCAAGGTGGCTGCGGAAAAGACTTTGTCACCGGCGTGGCCTGCGCCCCGGGACTTGGTCAGGGAGGTGGTGGTCACTTCACGGTCCTTCGGTTTGGATGGGGTCCGGGCGCCGGGTGCGGAGGCCTCCGCGGCCGGTGCCCGGCAAATATAGATGTATGGAACAAACGCGTCAGTTCCCTGCTCCATGGCGGCCGCCGGTGACGGCCGCCATGGAGCAGGGAACCTCGATCAGGCCTGTGTTTCCACTATGCCTTTTTCCACTTCGCCTCGCGGCGCAGCGTATCCCTAGGCCTTGGCCTTGACGGAGTCGACGGCAGCCATGGCCTTGTCCTGGAGGGTCTTGGACAGCGGCGCCGACTTGGCGGCGTCGGCGGCGGCCTGCTGGCCCGCGTCGGAGGCGGCGTACTTGACGAAGGCCTTGACCAGGTCAGCGGTGGCCTGCGTGTCGTAGCTGGTGCAGACGATGTGGTAGGACACCAGGACGATCGGGTAGGCACCCGCGACCGTGGTGGTGCGGTCCAGCTTGATGGCGAGGTCGTTGGCGTTGCGGCCCTCGACCGGCTTGCCCTGGTCGACTGCCTTGGAAGCTGCCTCGGCGGAGATCTTCGTGAAGGAGTCGCCGACCTTGATCTGCGCGGTGCCGAGCTTGCCGCTGACAGCGGAGTCGTCGGCGTAGGTCACGGCGCCGGGGGTGTCGGTGACAGTCTTGACGACGCCGGAGGTGCCCTTGGCGTTCTCGCCCTTCAGGCTGGCGGGCCAGACGCCGGCTGCCTTGTCGGTCCACACGGAGGGGGCTACGGCGGACAGGTAGTCGGTGAAGTTGGTGGTGGTGCCCGAGTCATCGGAGCGGTTCACCGGTGTGACCTTGAGGTCCGGCAGCTGGACGCCCGGGTTCATGGCCGCGATGGCGGGGTCATTCCAGTTGGCGACCTCGCCGCGGAAGATCTTTGCGACGGTGGCGGCGTCGAGCTTCAGGTCCGTGATGCCAGGGACGTTGAAGGCGACGGCGATCGGGGAAATGTAGACCGGAATGTCAATGGCTCCGTCGGGACCACACTTTTCCTTGGAGCTGGCGAGTTCGTCATCCTTGAGGTAGGCATCGGAGCCGGCGAACTGGGCCGAGCCGTCGAGGATCGCCTTGCGTCCGGCGCCGGAACCGTCCGGGGAGTACTGCACAGTTGCGCCCTGGTTCGCGGTAGCGAAGTTGGTCTTCCAGACATCCATGGCTGCGCCCTGGGCGGAAGAACCGATGCCGGTCAGGGTGCCGGTGACCGCGGGACCCGAGGCGGACGGCGCCGCGGTCTGGGCCGTGTTGGTTGCGTTGTCCGAACCGCAGGCGGTCAGCGCAAGTGCGCCGACGGCGATTACAGCGATAGCCGCGTTGCGGCCGAAGCGGAGAGCCTTCACTGAGTTGTACCCCTTCCAGGGCTGTGAGTGCCGGGCCTGGAGAAGGCCCGCAGGGATGCGTACGGGTTTGTACCTTTACCGACCGTAAGTGGCCCAGGTGAAGAGAATTGCGGACCAAAGTGAACGGCCGGTGAACGACGCGGGGCTATTGGCTTACATATGCCGGGCCGCCATTGTGTTCTGTGCGTCACAGTCGTATCAGCCACACAGTGCCCGCGGCCCGTGCCGTGTCCTGCCGTGCCGGCCGTCCCGGCGCAGCAAATAGACTGGAGGGCATGGCCTCCGCGACTGGACTCTCCGCAAGCGCACGATTCCTGCGCGGCCGGGTCCGCACCGGCTTTGTCCGGAGCCGGAACTCCCTGGGCCCGGCCATCCAGATGACCACTTGCGCCGTGGGCGCTTACGCTTTCGCAGAATACGTCCTGGGTCACAGCGGGCCGTTGTTTGCGGCCACGTCATCCCTTATTGCGCTCGGTTTTTCCCGCGACCCCAGACTGCGCCGCGTCATCGAGGTGGGCTTGGGCTGCACGCTCGGAATCGTGGTCGGAGACCTGCTGCTGCACTGGCTGGGCTCCGGTATCTGGCAGGCCGCCGTCGTGCTCCTTTTCTCCATCCTGCTGGCCAGGTTCCTGGACAGCGGGACGATTTTCACGACGCAACTGGGCCTGCAGTCGGTCCTCGTGGTGCTCCTGCCCGCACCGATCGGGGGTCCGTTCACCCGCAGCATCGACGCCGTGGTGGGCGGAGTGTTCGCGCTGCTGATGACCGTCCTCGTTCCCAAGGATCCGCGGCGTGAACCCCGCAGCGACGTCAAGAAGCTCCTGCACGAGCTCGCCGAGGTGCTGCGGGAATGCGCCTCGGCGCTGAGCTACAGCGATTCCACCCAGGCCTGGCATGCCCTCATCCGGGGCCGGAACTGCCAGCCGCTCGTCGACGCCATGCGCCAGTCGCTGCGTGCCTCCGGCGAAGTGGCAACCCTGGCCCCAGCCTACCGGCGGCACCGGGACGAGCTGGACCAGATGGAGCAGTCGCTGGACTACATCGATCTTGCGCTGCGCAACAGCCGGGTCTTTGCGCGCCGCCTGACCAGCGCCATCAACCATGCGGCGCTCTCGGACGAGGCCACCCAGAACATCGCCGAGGTCCTGCAGGAGACGGCCGCCGCCGTCGACGAACTCTCGCTCGGCCTGGCGGAAGTCCACGACGGCGCCCGCCGCGCCCACCTGCGGACAGCACGCTCGGAGCTGCGCGAGATCGCCGTCCGGCTGCATCCGCGGATACTGGACGTCCAGCGGCTGGAGGGCGAAACGGTGGTCATGCTGTTCCGCCCGCTCATGGTGGACCTGCTCGAGGCCGCGGGACTGGATTCCAAGGAAGCCCGGGACGTCCTGCCCCCGCTGTAGCTGCTGCAGCTGGCGCACGGCGCGCTTGTTGTCGCTGGCCCCCCGCCGGCGCACTTGTTGTCGCTGGCCCCCGATAGTGTGGACCAATGGCTACGAAGACTTCCCGGGGGCCGAAGGCGCCCGGCTATAAATGCGCCGAATGCGGCTGGACGACGGCCAAGTGGGTGGGCCGCTGCGGCGAGTGCCAGGCGTGGGGCAGCGTGGAGGAGACCGGCACCGCCGTCGCCCGGACGACGGCGGCCACGACGGTCCTGGAACCGGCCCGCCGGATCGCCGACGTCGACGCCACTACCGCCGCTTTCCTGCCCACCGGCGTGGATGAACTCGACCGTGTGCTCGGCGGCGGGCTGGTGCCAGGCGCCGTGATCCTGCTGGCGGGAGAGCCCGGGGTGGGCAAGTCGACGCTGCTGCTGGACGTTGCGGCCAAGTTCGCCCGCACGGCGCAGGACGTCCTCTACATCACCGGTGAGGAATCCGCGGCCCAGGTCAAGCTCCGCGCGGACCGGATCGACGCCGTCGCCGAATCCCTGTACCTGTCCGCCGAAACTGACCTGGGGCAGGCCCTGGGGCAGGTGGAGAAGCTGGAGCCGCGCCTGCTGGTGGTGGACTCCGTGCAGACCCTCAGCAGCGCCGACGTCGAGGGCAGCGCCGGCGGCGTGTCCCAGGTGCGCGAGGTGGCGGCGTCCCTGATCGCCGCGGCCAAGCGCCGCAACATGACCACGCTGCTGGTCGGGCACGTGACCAAGGACGGCTCCATCGCCGGGCCCCGGCTGCTGGAACACCTCGTGGACGTCGTCTGCCAGTTCGAAGGCGAACGGCACTCGCGGCTGCGGCTGCTGCGCGCGGTCAAGAACCGCTACGGACCCACCGACGACGTCGGCTGCTTCGATCTGAACGAGGACGGCATCGAGGGCCTCGCCGATCCCAGTGGGCTGTTCGTCTCCCGGACCAAGGAGCCCGTTTCGGGAACCTGCATCACGGTCACGCTGGAGGGCCGCCGGCCGCTGCTGGCCGAGGTGCAGGCGCTGCTCGCCGAGAGCGCCAGCTCCCAGCCCCGCCGCGCCACCAGCGGGCTCGACAGCTCGCGCGTCGCGATGCTGCTGGCCGTCCTGCAGCAGCGCGCCGGCTGCCTGCTGAACAAGGACGACTCATACGTGGCAACGGTCGGCGGGGTCAAGCTCAGCGAACCCGCCACGGACCTCGCCGTGGCCCTGGCGGTGGCTTCGGCCAAGGCCAGGAAGCCGCTCCCCCAGCGGCTCATAGCCTTCGGCGAGGTGGGCCTGGCGGGCGAAGTCCGCCCGGTGCCCGGCATCAACCAGCGCATCCAGGAGGCGCACCGGCTCGGCTTCACCCATGCCGTGGTACCGGCCAGCCCCAACGGGCACGGACCGGTTCCGGCGGGCTTCTCGGTCCGCGAGGTCGGCCACCTGGCCGAGGCCCTGGGACTGCTGATCAGCTGACGCCGCGAATGCCGGGTGGTCTGGTGGGCTGGGACCTCGGGATGATGGGCGTTATCGAGGTCCACTGAGGCTGGAAATGCCCTCTTGCCAAAGATACCCCCCGGGGGTATGTTTGGCGTAGCCGCAGATGACTGAGCATCCGTCAGGAGCACACACCATGGAACACCGGCACAGCAGCCCCGGCGCGGACCAGGGCCTCAGGAACCACAGCCCGGGCGGGACGCCGCACGGCAACCATGCCGTGGGCTCCGCCGCGGATGAGCACACGGTACACAGCCACGGCCAGCATGCCGGGCACAGCGTCGCGATGTTCAGGGACAGGTTCTGGCTGTCACTGGCCCTGGCCGTGCCGGTGGTCTTCTTCAGCCCCATGTTCGCGGAACTCCTGGGCTACGCTCCTCCCGCTTTCCCCGGCTCAGCGTGGATCCCGCCGGTGTTCGGCACGGCGATCTACCTCTACGGCGGCCGTCCGTTCCTCAAGGGCGGACTCAATGAACTGAAGACGCGAAAACCGGGGATGATGCTGCTGATTGCCATGGCCATCAGCGTCGCCTTTATCGCCTCGTGGGTGACCAGCCTCGGCATCGGCGGTTTCGATCTCGACTTCTGGTGGGAGCTGGCGCTGCTGGTCCCCATCATGCTGCTGGGCCACTGGATCGAGATGCGCGCCCTCGGCTCGGCGCAGGGTGCGCTGGATGCCCTGGCGGCGCTGCTGCCCGACGAAGCGGAACGCGTCACGGCCGCCGGCACGGAGACCGTCAGCCTCGCCGAACTCCGCGCCGGGGACACCATCCTGGTCCGCCCCGGCGGCCGGATGCCGGCCGACGGCACCGTCAGCGGCGGGCAGGCCGAATTCGACGAATCCATGATCACGGGCGAATCAAAAACCGTCCTGCGGGCCCCGGGGGATCCCGTGGTGGCCGGAACCATCGCCACTGACAACTCCGTGCGGGTCCGGGTGTCGGCCATCGGCGAGGACACGGCCCTCGCCGGGATCCGGCGCCTCGTGGCCGAGGCGCAGGCGTCCTCCTCCCGGGCCCAGGCCCTGGCCGACCGGGCTGCGGCCTTCCTCTTCTACTTCGCAGCCGGCACCGGCGTCCTGACGTTCATCTTCTGGACCCTGATGGGCAGCATAGGAGACGCGGTCACCCGCACCGTGACGGTCCTGGTAATCGCCTGCCCCCACGCCCTCGGCCTTGCCATCCCGCTCGTCATCGCCATTTCCACCGAGCGCGCCGCCCGGGCGGGCGTCCTGATCAAGAACCGGATGGCGCTGGAGCGCATGCGGACAGTCGATGTCGTGCTGTTCGACAAGACCGGAACCCTGACCAGGGGCGAACCGGAACTCAAGGAAGTCGCCGCCGCAGACGCGGGAACAACCGGCCAAGACGCCGCGCAGGATACGGTGCTGGCACTCGCGGCCGCCGTGGAGGCCGACAGCGAACATCCCCTGGCCCGCTCAATCGTTGCCGCCGCCCGGGAACGGGGACTGAAGCTTCCGACGGCGGACGGGTTCACGTCGCTGACCGGCCGCGGAGTCCGCGCCACGGTCGATGGCCGCACGGTCCAGGTGGGCGGTCCGGCTCTGCTACGGGAGCTGGGTCTGCAGGAGCCGTCGGAGTTGGCCGCCACGACTGGCGCCTGGCTGGAGCGCGGCGCGGCGGTGCTCCACGTCGTGGACGGCGGCAGGGTCCTGGGTGCTGTCAGCCTCGAGGATGCTGTACGGCCCGAGTCCCGCCAGGCCGTCCAGGCCCTGCAGGCACGCGGCATCAAGGTGGCCATGGTCACCGGCGACGCCCGGCAGGTGGCGCACGCCGTCGCCGCCGAGCTCGGCATCGACGAAGTGTTCGCCGAGGTGCTCCCCGCCGACAAGGACAAGAAAGTGGCGGAGCTCCAGGGCCGCGGGCTGAAGGTGGCCATGGTGGGCGACGGCGTCAACGACTCCCCCGCGCTGGCACGGGCGGAGGTGGGGATCGCGATTGGCGGCGGCACGGACGTGGCCGTGGAATCCGCCGGTGTGGTCCTGGCCGGCAACGATCCGCGGGCTGTGCTGTCAATGCTCGATCTTTCCAGGGCGAGCTACCGGAAGATGTGGCAAAACCTCGTGTGGGCCACCGGATACAACATCATCTCGGTGCCGCTGGCTGCCGGTGTCCTCGCCTTCGCCGGAATTGTCCTGTCCCCCGCCGCGGGCGCCGTGATGATGTCGGCGTCGACCATTGTGGTTGCCCTAAACGCCCAGTTGCTGCGCAGGCTCAAGCTCAACCCGGCCGCGGTCAGCTGAGCTGGTGGAGGCCCCCATGCCGGAAATCACCCGCCGTGAGTCATCATTCGGGAGATCGTATGCCCGGGTGGGTCCTCGGATGGACGCCCGCGGCGCAGCAGAGCACCGCCGGCGGCTCGTCGCGCCGGCGCACGGCATCGTCATCGAAATCGGGGCGGGCTACGGGGCCACCTTCCCGTTCTACCCTTCCACGGTGTCCGGCGTGCTGGCCCTCGAACCGGACCCCACGCTCCGTGCGCTGGCCCTCGCCGCCGCCGGCAAGGCGCCTGTGCCCGTCACGGTGAGGGACGGCGTGGCGGAAGCGCTGCCGGCGGCGGATGCCTCGGCCGACGTCGTCGTCTCCAGTTTGGTGCTGTGCAGCGTGGCGGACCCGCCCCTCGCCCTGGCGGAGGTGGTCCGGGTCCTGCGCCCCGGCGGCCTGCTGCTGTTCTACGAACATGTCCGCTCAGCGCACCGCCTGCTGGGGGCCGCCGAAGACCTGCTCACACCGCTGTGGGGCCGGATGGCAGGCGGATGCCACCCGAACCGTGACACCGCAGCCATGATCGCCGCGGCAGGCCTGAGCGTGCAGGGCGTCGAGCGCTTCGGCTTTTCGGTGCTTCCCGGCAATCCGCGGCTGGCCCACGTCCTCGGCGCGGCGGGCAAATCCTGACCCCGCCCCGGCACAACGAAGAGGGGCGCCTGCCCCGATGGCAGACGCCCCTCTCATGATTTCGCTCCGGCTGAGCCGGTCTGGATTTGCTAGGCCTTCTTGGGCGGCAGGGCAAGCTTGAAGATCTTCGCCCACGTGGAGCCGACCTGCTTCAGCAGCGGACCCGTGGTGTACGGCAGTCCGTAGCGCTTGCAGATCTCCTGCACCTTCGGCTGCACCTCCGCGTAGCGGTTCGACGGCAGGTCCGGGAACAGGTGGTGCTCAATCTGGTGCGAGAGGTTGCCGGTCATGAGGTGCATGAACTTGGAGCCGGAGATGTTGGCCGAGCCGATCATCTGCCGCACATACCAGTCACCGCGGGTCTCGCCCTCCACCATTTCCTCGGTGAAGGTGTCGGTGCCTTCGGGGAAGTGGCCGCAGAAGATCACTGCGTGCGCCCATACGTTGCGGACGGCGTTGGCGGTCACCGTGCCGTAGAGGGCCTGCTTGCCGGAACCGGTCAGCATGGCGACGGCGGGAGTGGCGGCGTAGTCCTTGGTGAACTGCGTCAGTGCCTTGCGGCCGAGGGCCTTCAGGTCCTTGGTCAGGGCTTCCTTGGACTTCCGGCCCTCTTTGTAGTCCACCAGTTCGAGGTCGTAGATCGCGATGCCCCACTCGAAGACCGGTGCCAGCAGCGCGTTGTACAGCGGGTTGCCCAGGTTGAAGGGCGTCCATTTCTGGTCCGGATCCATCCGCAGCAGGTTGTATCCGATGTCGTTGTCCTTGCCGACCACATTTGTCCAGCGGTGGTGGAGATCGTTGTGGGTGTGCTGCCAGGAGCGCGCGGGGGTGACGAAGTCCCATTCCCAGGTGGTGGAGTGGATGTCCGGGTCCCGCATCCAGTCCCACTGCCCGTGCAGGATGTTGTGCCCAAGTTCCATGTTTTCCAGGATCTTGGCGAAGCTCAGCAGCGCGGTGCCGGCGAACCAGGCGGGCTTCTTCTTGCTGACAAGGAGCAGGGCACGGCCGGAGAGCTCCAGGCCGCGCTGGATCTTGATCATGCGGCGGATGTAGGCGGCATCGGCGGACCCACGCTTGGCGAGGATGTCATCCTTGATGGCGTCGAGTTCGCGCCCCAGCTCCGCCACCTGCTCGTCGGAGAGGTGGGCGGCCGCGGGCGGACGCAGCAGCGGGCTGCCGGTCTCGGCGAGGGCGCCGGGCCGCGTCTTCGCGACCGTGACGACCTTCGCTGTGTCGGCTGAACCGCTGGTGGCGGGGGTGTCGGCGTCGGAAAGGTCCGGTTTGTTGGAAACAATCGTCATGCGGTGATACTCCTCAGAGGTCGAGGTTAACGGGGCCGGCGGCTGCCGACACGCACGTCTGGATTAGTTGGCCGGGCTCGCCGTGCACTTCGTTGGTGCGCAGGTCACGGACGTGGCCGGCCCGCAGCGGGATGAGGCAGCTGTGGCAGATACCCATCCGGCAGCCGCTGGGCATGAGGATGCCGGCGTCCTCGCCGACATCGAGCAGCGGGGTGTCGCCATCGGCCTCGACTTCACGGTCGGAGGCCTCGAAGGTGACCAGGCCGCCGTCGTGCCCGGCGCCGCCGGCGAGGCTGGTGCTGAAGCGTTCGATGGTCAGGGTGCCCGAGCTGGCCGCGGCCTGCTGGGCGTCCTCCGCTTCGGCCTCCCACAGCGCCTCGGCGTCGTTGAGGAACCCTTCCGGACCGCATGCGTAGGCGGCGCGCTGGCGCCAGTCCGGGCAGAGCCGGTCCAAGTCGGCGGCCGAGGTGAAGTCCAGCCGTCCGCTCTCACCGGTGAACCAGTGCGTGACGCGCAGGTTGGGGAACTGGTCGGCGAGCTCGGCGAGTTCTTCACGGAAGATGGTGTCCGCGGCGGTGCGGGCGGTGTGGATCAGGACGACGTCCGAATCCGGGCGGTGCGGAACGAGCGTGCGGATCATCGACATCACCGGGGTGATCCCGCTGCCGGCCGTGAGCATGAGCAGCGGCCGCGGATGCTCGGGCAGGACGAAATCGCCCTGCGGGGGCGCCAGGAACAGGACGTCGCCGGGCTTGGTGCCGCGCACGAGGGCCCCGGAGACGGCGCCCATGTCGGTCACGGTGATTGCCGGGTCCTGTCCGGCGGGGGCGCTGAGCGAGTAGGACCGCCAGTGGCGGACACCGTCGAGCTCGACGCCAATACGGGCCCACTGGCCGGCAAGATGTGCTTGCCAGCCGCGGCCGGGACGGAAGAAAATGGTGGCGGAATCGGCCGTTTCTGGAACCACCCTGGTGACTACGCCGCGCAATTGGCGGGCGGAAAACACAGGATTGAACAGCGACAGAATGTCTTCTGGAGCTAGTGGGGTGGTCAGTAGAGATGCGGCGCGCGCCAGCTTACGGAGCCGGATCATTCATCAAGCTTATGTCAGATTGCGCCATACTTCTTCACCCAAGGCATACGATCGACTCAAGAAAACTATCCCGCCGCAACAACTCATCGGACTGTTCATGAACACATCCCCTGCCCGGGAGCCTGCCGGCCCCACCCCCGCCTACGATCCTCCCTGGCTGGCCCTGCCGCGGGAGGTCAGCGACATGCTGCGGCCGCGGATGCCCGGCATTGTAGAGGCCATCATCGAAGCCGTCCCGCAGCTCGTCCCGGCGTACGCCAGGCCGATCGAGGGGCGCTTTGGCAGGGGGCTGCGCAGGGGCGTGGCCGCGGCACTGGACCGCTTCCTGCAACTGCCCGGGACCCGGCTGCCGGCGCTGTCCGAGGAAAGCCGGGAGCTGGTGGCCGGGCTGGGCAGCGGCGAGTTCCGGCAGGGGCGGAGCATGGACGCGCTCCTGAGCGCCTACCGGATGGGCGCCCGCGTGACGTTCCGGGAGATGTCCAAAGTCTCAGTGGAACATCATCTGGGCCAGGGCGTCGTGGTGGATCTGGGCGAATCGATCCTCGCGTACATCGATGAGCTGTCAGCGGTCAGCGCCGAGGCCTACGCCTTTGAGCAGTCCGAACGGGCCGGAGCAGTGGACCGGCGGCGCACCGAACTGCTGGACCTGCTCCTGCTCGGCCAGGCCGACGAGGCGGCCCTGCGCCAGACGGCGGCGATGGCGGACTGGTCCCTGCCCCAGCGCATGGCGGTGGTGACGCTGCCGCTGGACCGCGCGGCCGGGCTGCGGCTGCGCCTGGGCCCGGGCACCCTTGTGATTGAGCGCGAGACCGATGTTGTCGCCCTGGTGCCGGCGCGGATGTCGCGCTCCGCCCGGGACGACCTGGACCGTGCCCTGAAGGGGCGCGGCGCTTCCGTGGGACCGGCCGGGGGCTGGGAGAGGGTTCCGGATTCGCTGCGGCTGGCCGTGCTGGCCGCCGCAGCACTGCCTCCGCGGGAGGGACCGGATGACCCCCCGATCTGGGCCGACGAGCACTTGGCGCAGGTGATTCTCGGTGCAGAACCCTCGGCGATCACCGAACTCGCCAACCGCCGGCTCGCGCCGCTGGAAGGGCTCCGGCCCGCACAGCGCGACCGGCTCGCCGAAACCCTGCTCTCCTGGTTGCGCCACTGGGGCCAGCGGGCGCCCGTGGCCGCCGAGCTCGGGATCCACCCGCAGACCGTGGGCTACCGGGCGGCCCAGCTGCGCGAGCTCTTTGGCGACGCCCTCGAGGACCCAACGGCGCGCTTCGAACTCGAACTGGCCCTGCACGCCGGCCGGCGGTAGGCCAAGCCCGTCGGGCGGACCGCAGGTTACCCGGCGAGCGCCCGCCGGCTGTGGAGCCGCAGCTCCAGGTCGTGCATCACGAGCGCCGCCAGGTCCTCCAGCGCGGCAGTGTCCTCATCGCTGAACTCGCGGGGCTCACGGTCCAGGATGCAGAAGGTGCCCAGGTTGTAGCCGTCCGGAGTGCGCAGCGGCACCCCGGCATAGAACTGCAGGCCGAACTCGCCTGCCACGAGGGGGTTGGCCAGCGTCCGGGGATCGTTGACGGCGTCCCGGACAATCCAGGCATCGCCCTGCAGGACGGCGGAGGCGCACAATCCGGGGTCCCGGCCGATTTCCGTGACATCCGTGCCGTGGTGGGACTTGAACCAGATGCGGTCATGGTCCACAACACTGACAATCGCCACGGGCACCGAGAACATGCGTGCGGCCAGCGCCGCGATCCGGTCAAAGACGCCGTCCGCGGGAGTGTCCAGGATCCGGTACCGCTCGACCGCACGCATGCGCCCTTCTTCGTCGGTCAACAGCGCGGCCGGGTCCCGGCGGCGGCGTCCTGTGCCGTTGATGACTTCCTGGCGCAGGGCCAGGGACACTTCCCGGGCCGGCGGGCGGGCGGCCGGATCCCTGTCCAGCATGGAGGTCAGCAGGGCCGCCCACATGGGCGCGATGTCTTCGGGGACGTCCGGGTCGTGGAGCAACCGGGCCAGGGCGGACTGCACCGGCGCGCCCGGATAGGCCATTTTCCCTGTCAGGCCTTCCAGCAGGACCAGCCCCAGCGAATAGACGTCGCTGGCGGGGCCTGCCGGTTCGCCGGCAGCCTGTTCAGGGCTGAGGTAGGCCGGGGTGCCGGAGCTGTCATCGGGGTCGCCGTGGTGGCCTTCGCGGATGGTGATGGCCACGCCGAAGTCGCTGAGTTTGGCGCGGGCGCGCCGGTCCTCGACGCTGTAGTCCACGAGCAGGATGTTGGCCGGCTTGACGTCCCGGTGGATGATGCCGTGGTGGTGGATGTGCGCAAGACCGTCGGCGAGATCGTGTCCGATCAGCGCCATGTGGGCCGCCGACAGCGGACCCTCGGCCGAGCGGCGGCGCAGGTCGGGGCCGCGGACGAGTTCCATCACCAGATAACTGAGCCGGCGGGTCGGGTCACTGAGGTCCGTGCCGGCGTCGAACAGTGTCACGAGGGCGTGGTGGGCCATCCCCGCCAGGATCCGCACTTCATCGGCCTGCCTGCGGGTCCGCTCTTCGTCCACTGTCCCGTCGCGGAAGAGTTTGACTGCCACTTCACGCCCCAGGACCTCGTCCGTGGCACGGTACACGCTCGATTGGCTGCCCCTGCCAATGAGTTCTTCGATCCGGTAGCGCCCGTTGAGCAGGAAACCGGGGTCCATGGTTGTCAAAGGTCTACGTGGTCCCTCTAATGGGGCCGCCGCTGGAAGCGGGCGGATCAGTCCAAAGCCGGGACAAATCCCGGCACCCGCACCATAAGCAAGCTTACTTATCATAACGCGGAAACCGGATTCCGGAAGACTTCCCGGGACCCTTTCGGTCCGCCGCCTTGGGCTATTTTGCGGGGTTGTGGGTCCCGATCGGCACCAGGGTGAGGTCAGGGTGGTTCTTTTCGATCCGGCGCAGGGCCCAGACGTCGTTGAACAGGGCCAGGTATTCCCCGTCGGAGCGCAACAGGACTTCGGCGCCGGGGACGTTGGCCAGCGCCGGCATGGCGTCGGCGGTCGAGATCCGGGCCATGGAATACGGGAGCCGCTCCAGCCGCATCGGGGCGCTGAAGTCGTGCGCCATGCGGTCCTCGACCACTTCGAACTGCATGGGGCCGACGGCGGCAAGAACGGGCGCCTGGTCACCGCGGATGTCGGAGCGGAGCACCTGGATGACACCCTCGTGCTCGAGTTGTTCGATGCCGCGGCGGAACTGCTTGAACCGGCTCGGGTCCTTGGAGCGCGCCACCTGGAAGTGCTCCGGGGCGAACAGCGGGATCGCCGGGAACTCCACGGGCTGGTCCAGGAACAGGCTGTCCCCCACCCGGAGGGAGGAGGCGTTCACGAGGCCCACCACATCGCCCGGGAAGGCCTCGTCGATCACCTCGCGTTCGCGGCCGAAAACCTGCTGGGCGTACTTGGTGGCGAAGGATTTCCCCGTCCGGGTCTGGGTGACCACCATGCCGCGCTCGAACATGCCGGAGCAGACACGGATGAAGGCAACGTGGTCGCGGTGGGCCTTGTTCATGCCGGCCTGGACCTTGAAGACGAACCCGGCGAACGGGGCATCCACGGGGCGGGGGTCGCCGTCGACGTCGGGCCGCGGGGCAGCGGGCGGGGCGAAGTCAACGAGGGCGTCGAGGATTTCCTTGACGCCGAAGTTCAGCGCGGCCGAGCTGAACAGGATCGGCGTCGCCTTGCCGGCGTGGAAGGCCGCGACGTCGAACGCCAGGTTGGATTCGATGACCAGCCCGGCCTCGTCCACGGCGTTGGACCAATCGTCGCCCTGGCTGGCGGCGGCCTCGTCGGGGGTGAAGTATTCGGTGAGGGCGATGTTGGCGCCGGCGTTGTTGCGCTTGAACTGCGCGAAGCGGTCGTTGCGCAGGTCCCAGACGCCGCGGAAGTCGCCGGAGATGCCAACGGCCCAGGTCAGCGGCATCGGCTGCAGGCCGGTGCGCTCGGTGATCTCGTCCATCAGCGCCAGGGCGTCCAGGCCGGGCCGGTCCCACTTGTTGATGACAGTGATGATGGGCAGGTTGCGCTGCTTGCAGACCTCGAAGAGCTTCATGGTCTGGGTTTCCAGGCCCTTCGCGGCGTCGACCAGCATGACGGCACAGTCCACGGCCGCGAGCACGCGGTAGGTGTCCTCGGAAAAGTCGGCGTGGCCCGGGGTGTCCAGGAGGTTGATGACGGTGTCCCGGTAGGCAAACTGCAGAGCGGCAGAGCTGATGGAGATGCCGCGGTCCTTTTCCATCTGCATCCAGTCCGAGACCGTCTCCTTGCGGTTGGCCTTTCCGCTGGAGGCGCCGGCCGTGCCGATCACCTTTGCGTGCAGCGCCAGGGCCTCCGTCAGGGTGGATTTGCCGGCGTCGGGGTGCGAAATGACCGCGAAAGTCCGGCGCCGGGCCGCCTGCTTGTGAATCTCCTGGACTCGGGCGGGGCTGAGGACTTCTTGAGACACGATGCTACTTTCGCTGCGGCAGTGGACGGGTCACGGCGCGGAGAGCCCGCGGTACACCCAAGGATCCAAGTTTATCGCAGGCCGCGGACCACGGTCGAAGCTGCGGCCGGACCGCGCATGAAGCTGCGCGAGGCCCGGGCGCGAAGCTGCGGCCTTGCGGCGCCAAAATGCCGTCACGGACGGCGCCCGGGGCAGCCCTTCAGGAGGGCCGCGGCGGCACGCCGCAATGGACCACTTTAAGGCTTGCCTGTGCGGAAGTGGCCTTGCTTTACCCCTATCATGGGGAGAGCGGGGAACTGAGTACTTTGATCCTGCCGGGAGACCCTGGAATCCGGCGCACTTGCAGGCTCGTTCCTGCACCTTTGAAGGGAAATCTATGGCTCGGAGCCCTGAAGATGCGCTCAAGGCGACCCTGGCCAGGGTGGCACCGGGCACAGCCCTCCGCGACGGCCTGGAACGCATCCTCCGCGGCCGGACCGGCGCGCTGATCGTGCTGGGCATCGACAGGACCATCGAGTCCATCTGTTCGGGCGGCTTCGAGATCGGCATCGACTTCTCCCCCACCCGGCTGCGGGAACTGGCGAAGATGGACGGCGCCATCGTCTGCGACAAGGATGCCAGCAACATCCTGCGCGCGGCGGTCCAGCTCGTCCCGGATTCGAGCATCGAAACGCAGGAATCGGGCACCAGGCACCGGACCGCGGAACGCGTGGCCATCCAGACGGGCGTCCCGGTCATTTCGGTCAGCCAGTCAATGCAGATCATCGCGCTGTACGTGCACGGGCTGCGCCACGTCCTGGAGGGCTCCGAAAAGGTACTGGCCCGCGCCAACCAGGCCCTGGCAACCCTGGAACGCTACCGCTCGCGCCTGGACCAGGTCACCAGCTCGCTCTCGGCCCTGGAAATCGAGGCCATGGTGACGGTCCGTGACGTCGCGGTCACCCTGCAGCGCCAGGAAATGGTGCGCAGGATCTCCGAGGAAATCTCCCAGTACGTCCTGGAACTGGGCGAGGACGGCCGCCTGCTCTCGCTGCAGCTGGACGAGCTCACCGTCGGCCGCGGCCCGGGCAGCGACGTCATCATCCGCGACTACTCCGGGCCGGCCGCAACAGCGGAGGACATCGACAAAGCGGTCAAGGCCCTCGTCAGCCTGGGCCCAACCGAGCTGATCGACCTGGGCAAGATCGCCGGGATCGTCGGCTTCGCCGGCGGCGAGGCCAACCTCGACGCCGTCGTGCAGCCGCGCGGCTACCGCCTGCTCTCCGGGCTCAAGGCCGTGCCGAAGGCCGTCGCCGACCGGCTCGTCGACCACTTCGGCGGCCTGCAGTTCCTGATGGCGGCAACAATCGATGACCTCATGACCGTCGACGGGATCGGTGACCAGCGTGCCAGGACCGTCAGGGAGGGCCTGAGCCGCATGGCCGAGGCCAGCCTGCTGGACCGCTTCCTCTAACCCCCTCCACAAGCCCACCGGGGGGTAATCGGGGGGGTAACAGGAGTTATGCGGGTCAGCTGAGCTGGAACACGGCCTTGGGGCTGTTCTTGTTCGCCAGGCGCGCGGTGAAGACGTAGTAGGCGCCGCCGGCACCGGGCGTGGCCTCGACGGGCTCGCAGCCCTGCACCGTGCGGTTGCGCTGCCACGGGAAGTTCGCCGTCTCGCTCTTGCCCGGAGCAATGGTCTTCATCAGGTCCGCGCTCTCCGCCTGGCAGTCCTTGGAGGAGAAGATCCGGTCCGAGCCGCTGGTGATCATGTACTCCATCTGCGACGTCCCGATGTTGACCTCGCACGGGACCTTGTTGTTGTTGGTCACCGTGAGGCTCAGCAGCGGCTTCTCACCGGCGGCGTAAGCCTGTTTGTCGGTGGCGGCCGTAACGGTGATCAGATTCTGCTCGCAGCCCTCCCCCGATGTGGCCGTGGGTGAGGCCGAAGCCTCCCCGGACGCCGTCGGGCTCCCCGACGCGGAGCCAGCCGGGCTGGCCGCCGGCGACGCTCCTGCCCCGGACGGCTGGGCGCCGGCAGACTGGCCCCCGCCCATGGCATTCGAGACCGCCACAAAGCCGCCGAAGGCCACGGCGATGGCGAGCAGCAGGACCACCCCTGCAAACAGCCGGCGGCGGCGGTAGACCCGGCGCAGTGGGGGCCGTCCGGATTTGCGCCCGGATTGCCCCGGGGCGGAACCTTTCGGCCGCGAACCGCCCGTACCTGAAGTGCCTTGCCTGACCATTCTTCTAGCCTAGAGAACCACGCGGGCTATGGCGCCCGACCACGCCGCGGGACCTGACGCCGTCCCGATCCGTTACCCCGATCTATTACGCTGAATGGATCGAAACTCTAACCCCCACGCCCCCCGTATCCGCCGCGGCACTGCGGGACCCCCTGCCCGCCGGGGCGCCCGCCCGTGCCGACAATCTCCCAGCCCTCCATGCGGCCCTGGATGACTGGTTCGCGTCCAACGCCAGGGATCTGCCGTGGCGGGCCGCGGACTGCACGCCCTGGGGTGTGCTGGTCAGCGAAGTGATGCTCCAACAGACGCCGGTGGTCCGGGTCCTGCCGGTCTGGGAGGAGTGGCTGCGCCGCTGGCCGGAACCGGCAGATCTGGCCGGCGAACCCGCCGGGGAGGCCGTCCGGTCCTGGGGCCGGCTGGGATATCCCCGGCGCGCCCTGCGCCTGCATGCTGCCGCCGTCGCCATCAGGGACAGCCACGGCGGGGCCGTCCCCGGCACGTACACCGAGCTCCTGGACCTGCCGGGCGTGGGCAGCTACACGGCCGCGGCCGTCGCCGCGTTCGCCTACGGACGCCGCGAAACGGTGGTGGACACCAACATCCGCCGGGTCCACGCGCGGCTGGTCACCGGCTCTGCCCTGCCGGCCCAGGCCCTGACCGCCGCCGAAATGCGGCTGGCGGCATCCCTGCTTCCGGAACGCCCCGGCGCCTCGGTGCGCTGGAACGCCGCCGTCATGGAACTCGGCGCCCTGGTCTGCACTGCGCGGACCCCCAAGTGCGGCCAGTGCCCTGTCCGGGAGTCCTGCGCCTGGCTGGCGGCCGGGGAGCCGGCGCCGACGTACACGCCCAAGGGACAGGCCTGGCACGGCACGGACCGGCAGGTGCGCGGCGCCGTGATGGCCGTCCTGCGGGCAGCCGAGGAGCCCGTGGCGCCGGTCCTGTTCCACCAGGCTCCCGCGGACCTGGGCTTCGAACCGCAGGGCATCGGCATTCCGCTCGCGGCCCTGCACCGGCTCAACGCGGCCCCCGAGCAGCTGGAACGGGCGATGGCAGGGCTGCTGGGCGACGGCCTCGCCGAACTGCACCAGGGCGGCTTCCGGCTCCCGGGCTGAGGATCTACGCTGGAGCATGCGCAAGCTGGCGGCCGCGGCCGTGCTGGTCCTCACCGCAGTCGTGGCTGTCTCGTGCCGGCCGGAGGCCGCCTGCCCGGCGATCGCCCAGGCGCCCGTTGTGTCGCTCACGGTGGACCGGGAGTACGCCCCGTCAGTGCGGACCATCCATCTGGCCGCGTGCCAGGACGGCCGCTGCAAGGAGGCGGACCTCGAACTGGTTCCCGGGAGCACGGCCGTGGACCAAGGCTGCGAGCCGGGCCCCTACGGCGGCGACGGCGTCTGCTCGGCCACTTCTTCGCCCGACGGCACCCTGACCGGAATGCTGATGATGGAGACGCTGAGCGCCAGCCGGATCGAGGTGACGGCCACAGGCACGGACACCGCCGGGAACCCGCTGCCGGCCCGGACCGCGGCGTTCACGCCCCGGGCGGCACACCCGTTTGGTGAGCAGTGCGGAACCTTCATCACCGCCAGCGTGGTGCTCGACGCGGCCGGCCTCCGCCAGGCACCCTAGCGCTTACGGTTCTCCGAACCCCGAGCCGACCAGGCGTTCAAGGTAGTCGACCGCCTTGGCGGCGTCCGGGCCGCTGGCCTCCACGTGCAGGACGGTTCCCTTGCCGGCGGCAAGCATCATGAGCTCGGTCATGGAGGCGCCATCGGCGCCGTTCACGGTCACCTCGGCGTCCATGGCGGACAGGCCTCCGGCGATCTTCGCTGCCGGCCGGGCATGCATGCCGGTCTGGTTGACGAGCTCAAAGTCCCCGGTGGCGTCCGGCGGCTGCTGGTGCACATGCCCCGCCTCCGCGGGATGGGCGGGGGGCCGGTAGACGGCCTCGGCCGCGTCCTTCACCGCTGCCGCTTCGGCCCCTGCCTGGGCAGCCACCGCGGCCGCGACGAGTCCTTCGACGATGGGCGCGTCAGCAATCAGCACCGAGCCTGGATCGGCTGCAAACTCCGCAGCGGACTCGGCCGTCATCACCGCGGAGCCGAGGTCGGCGAGCACCACCACACCGTCACCGGCAGCCTGCTCCAGGGCCGCCATGACCTTGTCCAGGCTCGTGCCGATGCGGCCGTCGTCGGTGCCGCCGGCGGGGAGGATCAGGACGTCGGGAGCCATCTGCGCGGCGAGTTCGACGGCGCCGTCCGCGATCTTGGAGCTGTGCGAGACGACCACCAGCCGGACTGTCATTCGGCCGCTCCGGCCGCGGCGCGCAGAATCAGCGCGCTGGAGACCGCTCCGGGGTCGCGGTGGCCGATGCTGCGCTCCCCCAGGTAGCTGGCCCGGCCCTTGCGGGCGAGCATCGGATCCGTGGACACGGCGCCGGCTTCGGCGGCTTCCGCCGCGGCAAGCAGCACCTTTCTGACGTCCCCGTCGCCGTCGCCAGCCGCTGCGGCGGCCGCCTCGATCGCGGGAGTCCAGGCGTCCACCATGGTCTTGTCGCCGGATTCGGCCTTGCCGCGGGCGACGATCCCGTCGCGGGCGGCCTGCAGCGCGGCGGCGAGGGTGGCGGCGTCGACGTCGGAGCTCTCACCCAGGGCCGTGGCGGCCCGCAGGAACGCCGTGCCGTAAAGCGGGCCGGCCGCCCCGCCAACCTTGGACATCAGCGTCATGGCCGTCAGTTTCAGCGCCGCGGCCGGGGTTTCCGGCGGCGCCTCGGCAAGTTTGTCCATCACGGCCCTGAAGCCGCGGTCCATGTTCTCGCCGTGGTCCGAGTCCCCGATAGGCCGGTCCAGCTCGATCAGTTCCACCCGGTGTTCCGCCATGGCCTGCGCCGAAAGCGTCAGCCACCGCACCGCCCAGCCGACGTCCAAGCCCACGGTCAGACGCCCCAGCGAAGGGCCGGAGTGTGCACTGGAGCGTCCCAGAGCGTTGTCATCTCGTCATCGAGGCGCAGGACAGTGATGGAGCAGCCCTGCATTTCGAGGGAGGTGATGAAGTTGCCCACCAGGGAGCGGGCCACGGTGACGCCCTGCTCGGCCAGTTTCTGCGCGGCCCTGCGGTAGACGATGTACAGCTCGCTTTGCGGGGTGCCGCCCATGCCGTTGACGAACAGGAGCACCTGGTCCCCGGAAGCAAGGCCGAGGTCGCTGACCACCGGATCCAGGAGCCGGTCGGTGATGCCGTCGGCGTTCTCCATCGGGATGCGGTGCCGTCCCGGTTCGCCGTGGATGCCGATGCCGATCTCGATCTCGTTTTCCTCGAGCTCAAAACTGGGCACCCCGGCATGCGGAACGGTGCAGGCGGACAGCGCCACGCCCATGCTGCGCACGTTCTGGTTGACGCGGTCACCGATCGCGGCGACGGCGTCCAGGTTGTCACCGCGCTCGGCGGCCGCACCGGCGATTTTCTCGACCAGGACGGTGCCGCCAACGCCCCGGCGCCCGGCCGTGTACAGCGAATCCTCCACGGCGACGTCGTCGTTGACGAGCACGGTGCGGATCTCGACGCCTTCGGCCTGCGCGAGTTCGGCGGCGGTTTCGAAGTTCAGGACGTCACCGGTGTAGTTCTTCACGATGTGCACGACGCCGGCGCCGGAGCTTACGGCCAGCGTGGCCGGCAGGATCTGGTCCGGAGTGGGAGAGGTGAACACGGCGCCCGGGACGGCGGCGTCGAGCATGCCCAGGCCCACGTACCCGCCGTGCAGCGGCTCGTGTCCGCTGCCGCCGCCGGAGACGAGCCCGACTTTCCCTGCGACGGGAGCGTCCTTGCGCACGATGTACTTCGGGTCCGGGAAAACGGTCACGAGGTCGGCGTGAGCAAGCCCGAACCCTTCCACTGACTCGTCGACCACGGCTTTGGGATCATTGATGAGTTTCTTCATGGCGGTGCTCCCTGGATGGTGTCCTGGCTGCTTGCTTAGACCCTACTACCGGGGCACGGCCGGCGGTAGGCTCCCCGTTCCCCCGGCCCGGGCTCCCTGGCGGGCTGCGAATCCCGGGGCGGCGGGGTTGTGGCCGTGCGTTCCGAACCCCCGCGCTTCAGGCTTGCTGGTCGGCCCACGCCGGAGAATGCGGCCAGGCGTCGACGCCCAGCCATGAGAACGGCGGCGCGGCGAGCCGGCCCTTGCGGGCGCGGGACGCGGCCGGCGGTCCTGACGCGGCAGATACCGCCCCGGCGGTTTGCCCCGTCACGGGGGCGTCGGTGCCGGGCGAGGAGTGGTTGGCGGGTTCGGGCGGCAGCGCTTCCAGCGGCTGGTCCGGCGGCCCTGCCGGAGCACTGGCGATTGACCTGTGGATTGCGGAGAGATCGGGAAAAATCACGGCTTTGTGCAATTTTTTGCCTCCGGAAGTATGGCGGCCCACCCCCTGGGCCGGCATCAGTTTATCCATCAAATTTATTGAAGGGAAGCCCTGCGTGGACGTCGAGTTCCTGGCGGCCGCCGACGCCGGCGCCGTCTTCGCCGGCCGGGACGCCGCCTTCGCCGACCGGGGCCGCCCTCGCCGGCCGGGGCGCAGCCCTCGCTGGCCCGGGCGCAGCCGCAACCCGGCGGGGGCTACAGCTCCTTGATCATCCTGGTGTTGCCCAGCGTGTTCGGTTTAACCCGCGCCAGGTCCAGGAACTCGGCCACGCCTTCGTCGTGCGAGCGCAGGAGCTCGGAATACACCACGGGGTCGACGGCGGTCTGGTCAGCCATGACTTCAAAGCCGTGCTTCTTGAAGAACTCCACTTCGAACGTCAGGCAGAAGACCCGGGAGACTCCCAGCGCGCGGGCATCCTCCAGCAGGCGCTCCACCAGCGCGTGGCCCACGCCCTTGCCGCGCCAGACGTCCGAGGCCGCGAGCGTGCGGACCTCGGCGAGGTCCTCCCACATGACGTGCAGCGCCCCGCAGCCGATCACCTCGCCGTCTTCGGATTCTGCGATCCGGAACTCCTGCAGGCTTTCGTAATAGGCCACGGTTTCCTTGGCCATGAGGATCCGCTGGTCAGCCAGCGGCGCCACGAGGGTCTTGATGGCGCCAACGTCGTCGGTGCGGGCGGGGCGGATGCGGATCGTCTCAGTGGCGGTCTCAGTCACGGTCTCAGTCACAGCCCAATCTTACGGGTGCCCCGGGCGCGGCCGGCTCCCTGCCGGCACGGGCCCCGGGCCGTCAGAGACCTAGTTCGTCGGGGACGGGAACGTCCTTGTCCAGCAGGTTCCTGGCCAGGAAGTGCTCCACGACGCCGTACCAGACCTTGGCGTGCTGCGGCTGCAGGATCCAGTGGTTCTCGTCCGGGAAATACAGGAAACGGTGGTCCGTTTCGCCGTTTCCGTCCGCCGCCAGCTGCGACTTGGCGAGCAGCTCGTACCAGAGCCGGAGTCCCTCGCCGATCGGTACGCGGTAGTCCTTGTCGCCATGGATGACCAGCATGGGAGTGCGGATGTTCTCCACGTGCAGGTGCGGGGAGTTCTCCAGCGCCATCTCTGCCGTCATCTCCTTGAGCCAGTACTGCGCGGCGTCGGTGGTGGGGCCGAACTGGTCCAGGGCCCAGAGGCTGGCGTGCGTGACGATTGCCTTGAAGCGGTCCGTCTGCCCGGCCACCCAGTTGGCCATGTACCCGCCGAACGAGCCGCCCATGGCGGCCGTGCGCGTCTGGTCGATGTCGGAGCGCTGCACGACGGCGTCGGTGATGGCCATCAGGTCGGTGAACGGAGCCTTGCCCCATTCCCCCCAGCCCCGCTGGATGTGGTCCTGACCGTAGCCGGTGGAAAGGGCAGGGTCCGGGAGCAGCACCGCGTAGCCGCGCGCCACCAGCAGCCACGGGTTCCAGCGCCAAGTCCAGGCGTTCCAGGATCCCAGCGGGCCGCCATGGATCCAGAGCAGCAGCGGGGCCGGGGCCGCGGCGGACGCGCCCTCGGGCAGGGCCAGGTACGCGGGCACACGGGCGCCGCCGGCCGCCGTCGTCTCCACGCGCTCCAGCGTGCCCTTGAAGTGCGGGCGTTCCGCGGGCGCGGGCAGGCGGACGACGTCACCGGAGGCGAAGTCGATCCGCACAGGTTCGGCGGGGAATTCGTAGGAGCTGCGCAGGGCGTAGGCGCTGCGTCCGTCCGGTGCGACGACGACGTCGGTGTACGCCGCGGCGTCGGCCGTCAGGCGTAGCACCTGGGCCGCCCCGTCCGGGTCTCCGGCCACACCGATCCGGAATACCGGCGATGCGCCGTCCTCGTCGGCGGTGACCAGCAGGGCCGATCCGTCCGGCAGCCATGCGGCGGGGCGGGCCCAGCGGTCCCAGTCATGGGCGAGCGGCGTCAGGGCGCTGCCCCCTGCCGCCGGGCCAGTGACGTGGAGGAGGTGCAGCTTGACCTGCGGCGCCGCCAGCGGCGTGGTGTCGCTTTCGCTGACCACCACCAGGCTCCGGCCGTCCGGGCTGACCGGGCCCGGGAAGTAGCTCAGGCCTTCCGTGTCCAGCAGGACCGTGCGGGTGCCGGTGGCGACGTCGATGGCGACCAGCACGGAACGTGAATCGGCGTTGGCGAGGGGCTTGGCGAAGCTGCTGTAGATCGTCGTGCCGTCCGGACTGAGCACCGATTCGGCGTCCCTGAGCCGCGTTCCGGCGTCGGGCGTCAGGTTGCGCAGCTTCAGCGGCGGCGCGGCGTCGACGGTGGCCGGCTTTCCGGCCTCCAACGGGTCTCCGGGTTCGACGGCGAACAGCCGCGGCTGCGCCGGGCCCAGGTCCGCGTCCCAGTAGCGGACTGGGTAGCCGCTGTGCAGGATGGCCGCGACCTTGTTGTCCTTGCGCGCTTTCCGGCGTTCCTCGTCATTGTCCTCGTCCGTGGAGCCTGCCAGGACCGAGGCCGCGACCACCACGGTGTCGGCGTCCTTGGCGGCGTGGACCCCGCCGATTCCGCCGGCCCGGGACAAGGCCACCCGGGCTTCGCCGCCGTCGGACGGCAGGATCCATAGGGCGTTCACCGGGTCTGCCTCGGGGCTCTCCGGATCGGGACGGGCCGAGGTGAAGTACAGGTCGCCGTTGGCGGCAAACACCGCACCGGCCTCCCCCTTGGCGCTGCGCGTGATCCGGCGGGCCTGTTTGGCCCCGCCCGGATCCACCTCCCACAGCGCGGTGCAGTATTCGGTGCCCTTCGCGCCGAGGGTCGCCACTGTGGTCACCAGCCGGGTGCCGTCCGGGCTCAGCGTCAAACCGCTCACTCTGGGGATCGCGAGGTAGTGGTTCAGATCGTGGAAGGGGGTCTCGGGTTGTTCGCTCAGGGTCTCTGAGTCCTTAGCAGCCATGCACCGATTCAACACCGAATGTGGCATCGATCACAAAACGTTCACTAAGAGTGAAACATTGCTTTCAGATAGGGCTCCCGAGTCATGCGGGACGGGCCCTGGCGCTTTAGCACGGACACCGCCCACCGTTCGCCGAAGATGGCCGCTAAGCCAGCTCCCATAGCGGCCATCTCTGGCAAATGGTTCACGACGGCGGCGGGCAACGCAAAGGCCCCGCCGTCCCTTTCGGGGCAGCGGGGCCGTTGTTGATGGTGCTTAGACGCTCGGAGCGATCTCCGGGATGCGCGGCTTGGCGTTGCCGGCGAAGGTGAACTTCGCGTCGTCGCCTTCGCCTTCAACGTCCACCACCACGATGTCGCCGGCGTGCAGTTCGCCGAAGAGGATCTTCTCGGAGAGCTGGTCCTCGATCTCGCGCTGGATGGTGCGTCGCAGCGGCCGGGCACCCATGGCGGGGTCGTAGCCGCGGGTCGCCAGGAGCACCTTGGCCGCGGACGTGAGCTCGATGCCCATGTCCTTGTCCTTGAGGCGCTTCTCCAGGCGGGCGACGAACATGTCCACGATCTCGATGATCTCGTCCTGGGTCAGCTGCGGGAAGACCACAACATCGTCAACACGGTTCAGGAACTCGGGGCGGAAGTGCTGCTTGAGCTCTTCCGTGACCCGGGCCCGCATCCGGTTGTAGCCGGTCTGCGTGTCCGTGCCGGACTGGAAGCCGGTGGCAACGCTCTTGGAGATGTCCCGGGTGCCGAGGTTCGTGGTCATGATGATCACGGTGTTCTTGAAGTCCACCACGCGGCCCTGGGAGTCGGTCAGGCGGCCGTCTTCCAGGATCTGCAGGAGCGAGTTGAAGAGATCGGCGTGCGCCTTCTCCACTTCATCGAACAGGACCACGGAGAACGGACGACGGCGGACCTTCTCGGTCAGCTGGCCGCCTTCCTCGTAGCCCACGTAGCCCGGAGGGGCACCGAAGAGCCGCGACACCGTGTGCTTCTCCGAGTACTCGGACATGTCCAGGGTGATCAGGGCGTCTTCCTCGCCGAACAGGAACTCGGCGAGGGCCTTGGCCAGTTCGGTCTTGCCGACGCCGGTGGGGCCGGCGAAGATGAAGGAGCCGCCCGGACGCTTGGGGTCCTTGAGGCCTGCACGGGTGCGCCGGATCGCCTGGGACAGGGCCTTGATGGCCTCGTTCTGGCCGACCACGCGCTTGTGGAGCTCGTCTTCCATCTTCAGCAGGCGCGAGGACTCTTCCTCGGTCAGCTTGAAGACCGGTATGCCGGTGGAGTTCGCCAGCACTTCAGCGATGAGGTCTTCATCAACTTCGGAGATGTCGTCCATGCCGCCGGTCTTCCACTGGCGTTCCTTTTCGGCGCGCTCGGCAATGAGCTTCTGCTCCTTGTCGCGCAGCGACGCGGCGCCTTCGAAGTCCTGCGCGTCGATCGCGGATTCCTTCTCCAGCTTCATGGCGGCGATCTTCTCGTCCATGATCTTGAGCTCCGGCGGGGCAGTCATGCGGCGGATGCGGAGCCGCGCACCTGCCTCGTCGATCAGGTCGATCGCCTTGTCCGGCAGGAAGCGGTCCGAGATGTAGCGCTCGGAAAGGGCCGCCGCCGAGGCGAGGGCGCCGTCGGTGATGGTGACGCGGTGGTGTGCCTCATACCGGTCGCGGAGGCCCTTGAGGATCTCAATCGCGTGCGCGACGGAGGGTTCCTTGACCTGGATCGGCTGGAAGCGGCGCTCCAGCGCGGCATCCTTCTCGATGTGCTTGCGGTATTCGTCCAGCGTGGTGGCCCCGATGGTCTGGAGTTCGCCGCGGGCCAGCATGGGCTTCAGGATCGAGGCCGCATCGATGGCGCCTTCGGCGGCACCGGCACCCACCAGGGTGTGGATCTCATCGATGAACAGGATGATGTCACCGCGCGTGCGGATCTCCTTGAGGACCTTCTTCAGGCGCTCTTCGAAGTCGCCGCGGTAGCGGGAGCCGGCCACGAGGGACCCAAGGTCCAGCGTGTACAGCTGCTTGTCCTTGATGGTCTCAGGGACGTCGCCGCGGACGATCGCCTGGGCCAGGCCCTCGACGACGGCGGTCTTGCCGACGCCGGGCTCACCAATCAGCACGGGGTTGTTCTTGGTGCGGCGGGAAAGGACCTGCATGACGCGTTCCATTTCCTGCTCGCGGCCGATCACGGGGTCCAGTTTGTTCTCGCGCGCCGCCTGGGTCAGGTTGCGGCCGAACTGGTCCAGGACAACGGACCCGGCCGGGGTCCCCTCAGCCTGCCCGGGGCCGACACCGGCGCCCGTGGCTTCCTTGCCCTGGTAACCCGAGAGCAGCTGGATGACCTGCGAGCGGACCCGGTTCAGGTCTGCGCCGAGCTTGACGAGCACCTGGGCGGCAACGCCTTCGCCCTCCCGGATAAGGCCGAGGAGGATGTGCTCGGTACCAATGTAGTTATGGCCCAGCTGCAGCGCCTCGCGCAGCGAGAGCTCCAGGACCTTCTTGGCGCGGGGGGTAAAGGGGATGTGGCCGGAGGGCGCCTGCTGGCCCTGGCCGATGATCTCCTGGACCTGCTCGCGGACACCGTCGAGCGAAATGCTCAAGGATTCAAGGGCTTTGGCGGCAACACCTTCACCCTCATGGATCAGACCCAAGAGGATGTGTTCGGTACCAATGTAATTGTGGTTCAGCATGCGTGCCTCTTCTTGGGCAAGCACAACTACGCGACGGGCACGGTCCGTAAATCGCTCAAACATTTCGCCACACTCCTAGCTACGACGTACTTTGATGCTACGTGGCCGGGTTCCAGATTTGGGGCTTGTTCGCCACAGGGGAAACCGGAGGGTTGCGCAACCGCGCCCGGACCGGGTCCCCGGCAAGGGGCAAGAACCGTCCGGAACCCCACCGGACGGGCGCTACCCGCCGATCCGGAAGGGCGCATCCGGCTCTTCCGGACGGGCGCAACCGGCCGCCAAGCTGGCCGGCCGGGTGGACGGGCGCACCGCCGGACGGGCGCCGTCGGCAGCGCAAAGGTGCCCGAATTGACGAAGATGGCCGCTAAGCCTGGCCCCATAGCGGCCACCGTCGGCAAATGGTTCACTTCGTGCGGGACATATGCCTGGAAATGCTGCAGGGGAGGAACATGGGCGGCGGAGCCTGTTCATCGCCGGACGGGCGGGCCGATCTGCCGGACGGGCGCACCGACGCCGGCATGGCAATGCCCCCGTCAGATAACGGGGGCATTGGCATTTGACAGACGCTCGATTACGACGGCATGAAACGTGATTGCGGCTTGATACTGCGCTCACATGCCGGGCCCGGCACTGCGGCCTGACGCCGGGCCCTGCTAGGAATTAGCCTTTTGGTAGGCTTCCTGAATTTCAGCCTGGATGCGTCCGCGGCTGTTTACCGCATAGCCGTTGTCCCGTGCCCACTGGCGGATCTGGGCAGAGTCCTGATTCCGTCCGCTGGAAATTTTCGTGCGCGTGGCGCGTCCGCTTGACGTTTTGCGCGCGTGCGTCACAAATCGGTCCACCGCGGAGCGCAGTTCTGATGCATTGCCTGACGACAGGTCAATTTCGTAGCTGACGCCGTCAAGGCCAAACCGGACAGTTTCGTCCGCGGATCCCCCATCCAGATCATCAACGAGGATGATTTTTACTTTCTGTGCCATAAAGGACTCTCTTTCCAAAGATCGAGCGTTTAGAAAAGCAGGATGTATCTGGAATAAGTATCCTCCGCGTTACAGCAGGGAGTCAAAGCGCAAAACTCTGTCCAAAGGAAAACCTAAGGCGGCAATAGGGAACTATTACTTCTTTCGGGTAATTAGCTTCCCAGGGTCCCGGATTCCGGTCCTTTGGCCCTAGTTTCGGCCTCGGCATGGGCGCGGGCTTCTGCCTGCCGCTCTGATTTGTCGGCATTGAATATGGATTTCATGGCAAACCAGAAAAGCAGGCCCACCACGATGGGGGGCAGCAATACGGCGATATAGTCCATGCTCAGTGTCCTTCGGGCTTCAACAGGGGGAAGAGGATCGTTTCGCGGATGCCGGCTCCGGTGAAGAGCATCACGAGCCGGTCGATGCCGAGGCCGATCCCGCCCATGGGCGGCGCGCCATACTCGAGCGCACGGAGGAAGTCTTCGTCCAGCTGCATTGCCTCCACGTCACCCGCGGCGGAACGGCGGGACTGTTCGGTGAGGCGTTCGCGCTGGATGACCGGGTCGATCAGTTCGGAGAACGCCGTGCCCCGCTCCATGCCGCCGATGATGAGGTCCCAGGCCTCGATCAGGCGGCCGTCTTCGCGGTGCTGGCGGGCCAGCGGCTGCGCGGACGGCGGATAGTCGTAGACGAACGTGGGGTTGAGCAACGTCGGCTCCACCAGTTCACCGAAGAGTTCGACGACGAGCTTCTCGGCTTCCCAGGCGGCGTCGACCTTGACCTCGTGCTTGGCAGCCAGCTCCAGCAGCTCGGCAACCGGGGTGTCGGGGGTTACTTCCTGGCCCACGAAGTCGGACAGTCCCGGGTAGACCGCCAGCCAGGTCCATTCGCCGTCGAGGTTGATCTCCCCGGCTTCGGTCTGCAGCACGCGGCCCACACCGGCGGCGTCGGCGGCGTCCAGGATGATCTCCTTGATCCGGTCCGCCATGACGAACTGGTCCGCCCACGCCTCGTAGGACTCCAGGGTGGTGAACTCGGGGCTGTGCGTGGAGTCCACGCCCTCGTTGCGGAAGACCCGGCCCATGTCGTAGACACGGTCGATCCCGCCGACCACCGTGCGCTTGAGGTAGAGCTCGGTAGCGATGCGCAGCGTCATCTTCTGGTCGAAGGCGTTCATGTGCGTCTCGAAGGGACGGGCCGTGGCGCCGCCGTGAACCAGCTGCAGCATGGGGGTTTCCACCTCAACGTAGCCCTGGCGGTGCAGGGTTTCGCGGATGGAGCGGGTGATCGCGGCGCGGGTGTACACCATCTCGCGGGCTTCGTCTCGGACAATGAGGTCCACGTAGCGCTGGCGGACACGCGTTTCTTCGTTCAGCCCGGCGTGCAGCACGGGCAGCGGGCGCAGCGCCTTCGAGGCCATGGTCCAGGAATCCGCCATGACGGAGAGTTCGCCGCGGCGTGAGGAAATGACCTCGCCCTTGATGAAGACGTGATCGCCGAGGTCCACGAGAGACTTCCACTCCGCGAGCGCCTCCTCACCGATGTTGGCCAGGCTCAGCATGACCTGCAGCCGCACGGCCTTCCCGTCCAGGCCGCCCTCCTGGAGGGTGGCGAAGCAGAGTTTGCCCGTGTTGCGGATGAAGACGATGCGGCCGGTCACGCCAACGGCGTCGCCAGTGGTTTCATCGGCCTGCAGGTAGGCGTATTTCTCCCGGATTTCCGTGAGCGAGTGCGTGCGTTCGACACCCACCGGATATGCCTCGACGCCGCGTTCGATCAGCTTGGCGCGCTTCTCCATCCGGATGCGGGTCTGTTCGCTGGCATCATGCGGCTCGGCGGCGTTGTTCGGGGTGGGGGTGTTTTGGGAAGTCACAATCCCCAAGTTTACCGTCGATTTGCGTCCGGGAAGGTCCCGGCCCGGTTCTGCCCGGGCGGCAGCCAGGCGGACGGGGTGCGGGAATAGACTCGAAGTTGTGGAGACATGGACAGTGAGGACCGACGACGGCAAGGGACACCTTGAGCTGCACACCATCCGCCCGGCGGGGCACGCACCGGGCAGAACAGCCGCGTCCGACGCCGCCGTGGCGTCCCGCGGCGAAGGATCCGGCGTCGTCGTCGTGCACGGGACCCTGATCACCGATGCGCTCTACCGGTCCTTTGCCCGAAAACTTTGCCGGCTGCTGGACCAGCCGGTGCACTGCTACAACCGCCGCGGACGCGCAGGTTCCTCGCACCAGCCGGCCGACTATTCCGCCGCCACCGAGGTGTCCGACCTGGCAACCGTGCTCCGCGAGACCGGCGCCAGCGACGTCGTGGCCCACAGCTATGGCGGGTTCGTGGCCCTCGAGGCCGCCCGGCGCCTGCCGATCCGCAGGATGGTGACTTACGACGCCGCCGTGAGCCTCTCCGGGAACCTCACCCAGCGCTGGCGGCCCGAACTGGAAAGGTCCGTGGCTGCCGGCGAACTCGACCACGCCTGGGCGCATTTGGTGCAAGGCCTGGAGACGGCCGGCCCGGTGTCCATGCTGCCCCTGGGCGCGCTGCGCATGCTCAGCATCCTCTCGGCCCGGACCAGGCTCGGCGCCGAAATGCGGCAACTGCTGCCCACGGCCGTCGCCGAGATGCGCGCCGTGCTGGATGCCGACGCCGAACTCGAGGATTTTGCCGCCATCACCACCCCCACCCTCATGCTCAGCGGCGGCTGGAGCCCCGGCTACTTCGCCGACACGAGCCACCAGCTTGCCGATGCCGTCCCCGCGGTCAGCTTCGCTGTGGTCCCCGGGCAGCTGCACGAAGGCCCCATCCGGCCGGGAAGCCGGCTGGCCCTCCGCACGGCCCGGTTCCTCCACGGCGGGCCCGGGGCAGCGACCCCGCCGCCCGTCAGCCTGGCCGGCAGCCTTGCAGCCGCGGGCGTGCCGGCCCGGTGGCGGCGCAGTGGGCCCGGCCGCTGAGGGCTGCGACGCGACCGACCGCTAGAATCGGGGGCGACCCTTTCGAAAGGACCCCCTTGGCCAAGCTCTACTTCCGCTACGGCGCCATGAACTCCGGCAAATCTACGGGGCTTCTGCAGGCGGCCTTCAACTATGAGGAACGCGGCCAGCGGGTCCTGCTGGCCAAGCCGGACGTGGACACCAAGGGCGACTCCGACGTCGTGTCCCGCCTGGGCATGACCCGTTCGGTGGACTTCCTGATCCCCGCCGGCGCGTCGGCCCGCGACCTGTTCACCGCCCAGGCCCACGGCGACGATCCCGACGCCTTGCTGCAGCACGTGGACACCCCGCCGGTGGCCTGCCTGCTGGTGGACGAGGCCCAGTTCCTGGAACCGGAGCAGGTGGACGACCTCTTCCGCATCGCGGTCCTGGACAACGTCCCCGTCCTCGCCTACGGCATCCGCACCGACTTCCGGACCCGCGCGTTCCCCGGTTCCCTGCGCCTGCTGGAGATCGCGCACACCCTCGAAGAGCTCAAGACCATCTGCCGCTGCGGACGGAAGGCCATCTTCAACACGCGCCGGATCGGGGACCACGTGGTGTTCGACGGGAACCAGGTTGCGATCGATGGCCAGGACGTCTGGTACGAGTCGCTCTGCGGCGCCTGCTACCTCGAGGTCTCCGGCGGCCGGCTGGGCAACTAGCGCCGGCGCGATCATGCAGCGCCGCTGCGACGGGACCACAACTGAACTGCGGTCATAGTGGACTGCGCCCTACTGGACTGGCGCCATAGTGCACCGCGGCTTACTGCACTGGGGCGTGGCCTCGGCTAGGCTCGGAGCATGACCCGCGAGAACATCAGAACCCCCAACGGCGGAACGATCGAGCTTTTGAGCACGGGCGCCGAGCTCGCCTCGGCGGGTTCGGGCATCGTCGTCGTGCCGGCCTCGATGGTGACGGCCGCCGACTACACCCGTTTCGCGCAGAAACTCAGCGCGTCACTGGGGCGGCCGGTGCACACCTTCAACCGTCGCGGCCGCGGCTCGTCCTCCCCGCAGCCTGAGGATTACACCCTCGACGTGGACATCCACGACCTCGACGCCGTCATGAAGCACACCGCCAGCACGGACGTCTTCGGCCACAGCTTCGGCGGGGCAGTGGCCCTGCACGCGGCCCGCACCCTGCCGGTGGAACGGCTGGCCGTGTACGACCCCGCCGTGTCCGTCAACCACAGCGTCACGGCGGACTGGACGCCCGAATACGAGCGGGCGACCGCAGCCGGCGACGACGACCGCGCCCTCGCCGTCCTGCTCAAGGGCCTGGAGACCGGCAGCGCCCTGTCCCGGATGCCGCTGTCCATGCTGACGCTGGCGAACAAGCTTTCGGCGGGCACCCCGATCGGCAAGCAGCTGCGCGACCTCATGCAGACAGGCGTCCGCGAGATCAAGGCGATCATCGCCGCGGACATGCCGGCCGAACCCTTCCTGGAACTGCCGCTGGAAACGCTGATCATCGTGGGCGAGAAGAGCCCTGCCTATTTCGGCGTGGCCTGCGCCCAGATCCACGATGTGCTCTCCGGCTCCAGCTATACGATCCTGCCGGGCATGGGCCATGACGGTGTCAACAAGGCGCCGGACAAGCTGATCGCCGAGCTCAGCGCGTTTTACGCAGGCTGACCCGCAACACGCAACGCCCTACAACCAACGCGGGGTCACTTAGCGCCCATTCCGGAGGCTCAGACCGGCGCTAAGTGACCCCGCGTTGTTTGTTAATTGCAGCTAGTGGGCGGCCGCGTGTGCCGCGCCTTCGGTTTTGCGCATCATGGCGGACAGCACGACGGCGGCGACGGCTATGACGGCCGCCGTCAGGAATGCCGCATGCATGCCGGCGACCATGCCCGAGGCAACGGCCACGAAAGCGTAGATCGAGACCAGCAGCGCCGTGCCGGCGGCGCCGGCCACCTGCTGCAGCGTGCTCATGATGGCCGAGCCGTGGGAGTACAGGTGCGGCGGCAGCGGGTTCAGGCCCGTCGTGAACGCGGGGGTGAACAGCAGCGCCAGGCCCAGGCTCAGTGCCACGTGCAGGGCGATGATCCACCCCAGCGGCGACGTGGCGTCCAGCATGGAGAACTGCCAGAGGGACAGCACCATCATGATCGAGCCCGTCACTGTCAGCGGCAGGGGCCCGACCCTGTCGAATACGCGGCCGATGAAGGGCCCCAGCAGGCCCATGGCGAGGCCGCCGGGCAGCAGCACCAGGCCGGTCTCGAGGGACGTCAGGCCGCGGATCTCCTGCAGGTACAACGGCAGCAGGATCACCGCGCCGAAGAGCGCGATCATGGCCACGACCAGCAGCAGCACCGATACGGTGAACATCCGGAAGGTGAAGGCGCGCAGGTCCAGCAGGGGGCCGCCGGTCTTCTGCAGCTTCAGCTGGCGCAGAACGAACGCTGCCAGGGCCAGCACGCCAACGGCCAGCGCCACCACGGCGGGGGTGCGGGAGCCTGCCTGGCCGCCGCCGATCTGGCTCAGGCCGTACACCAGGCCGCCGAAGGCGGGGACCGTGAGCACCACGGAGAGGGCATCGAGCCGGGTTTTCCCGGTCTCACCGATGTTGGTCAGGTACCTGGCCCCGATGGCCAGTGCGGCGAGGGCGATCGGCAGTACGAAGACGAACATGAACCGCCAGGAATAATGCTGGAGGATCAGGCCGGAAACTGTCGGACCCAGTGCCGGCGCGACGGAAATGGCGATGCTGACGTTGCCCATGACGGCGCCGCGGCGCTCCAGCGGCACGAGCGTGAGGATGGTGGTCATCAGGAGCGGCAGCATGATGGCGGTGCCGCCGGCCTGGACGATGCGGGCCAGCAGCAGGACTTCGAAGCCCGGCGCGAGGGCGGCCAGCAGGGTGCCGCCGGAGAACAGTCCCATGGCCAGCATGAACACGGCACGGGTGGTCAGCCGCTGCAGGATGAATCCGGTGGTGGGGATCACGACAGCCATGGTGAGCATGAAACCGGTGGACAGCCATTGCACGGTGGGCGCATCGATGTTCAGGTCCACCATCAGCCGTTGCAGGGCCACGTTCATGATGGTCTCGTTGAGGATCACGACGAAGGTGGCCACCAGCAGCGTGGCGATGATGGCCACGGACTCCCGGGGCATCTTTGCCGGCGCGGTGGGCGCGGTGGATGCGGCCGGGGCGGCCGGGGTGGCCGATCCGGCGACGGCGGGGGCACCGCCCGGTGCGGGATCGCCAGAGGCGTTGGAAGAGACGTCTGTTGACATGGGAATTCCCTCAGGGAGTTTGGTGTGGGTCCGGCGAGCGTCGGCGCTGCTGCAGGTTCCAACAGTCTAGGGCCCGGGGGCATTCCCGTCACCGCGAAAGCAACGCGGGGTCAGTTACGGCCCATGACGGGCGGCGGCATGGGCCGTAACTGACCCCGCGTTGCTTTGTGGTGGGGCTGGGGGCTAGGAATTCAGGGGCACGTTGTCGATGAGGCGGACGGGGCCGACCGTGGCGGCGATGATCGCCAGCCCCTCGCCGCGGAACGGGGTGTCCCGGCAGTTCTCCGCGAGGGGCTCGAGGGTGCGCGGATCCACTACCTCGAAATAGTCCAGCTCCACGAGCGGCTGGGACCGGACGAGGGCCTGCGCCGATTCGATGTCCAGCGGCTCATGGGCGTTGGCGCGCTCCTCGATGAGCCGCAGTGCGCGGGAGAGCACCAGGGCCGCCTCGCGCTGGTCTTCGGAGAGGAAGCGGTTGCGGCTGGACAGCGCCAAGCCGTCGGCCGAGCGCACAATGGGCACCGGCACGATCTCCACGGGAAAATTCAGGTCAGCCACCATGCGCTGGACCAAGGCCAGCTGCTGCGCGTCCTTCTGGCCGAAATAGGCGCGGTACGCGGGCTGGCCTCCACCGGGCACGCCGGCCCCAGGGATGCCGTAGTGGAGCAGTTTCGCGACGACGGTCAGCGCGCCGTCGAAGTGCCCTGGCCGGGACGCGCCTTCCCATTTTTCGCCCAGGGGTCCCGCCGTGATCCGCACGAGGGGTGCCCCGCCGGGGTAGACCTCCTCAACACCCGGCGCGAACGCCAGGTCCACCCCTTCGGCGTCGAGCAGCGCGAGGTCGGCGTCGAGCGTCCGGGGGTAGCGTTCGAGGTCCGCGGCCTCGCCAAACTGAAGCGGGTTGACGAAGATGGTGGCCGCCACGACGTCGTTCTGGGCGACGGCCGTCCGGGCCAGCTGGGCATGTCCCTCGTGCAGGGCGCCCATGGTGGGCACGAGGCCCTGGGACGTGCCGCCTTTCTGTGCCAGCAGCCGGGCGCTTGCGGCGCGGAGCTGGGCAGCAGTGGTGACGAGTTGGATTGCCATGTCAGGGTCCTTCCGGGGCGGGCGTCCCGTTCTCGCCGGGGCCGCCGAGCGCCTGTTCGATGCCGTCGAGTTGTTCCGGTTTCAGCAGTCCGCGGCTTCCTGCCCGGCGGGCTGTCGCCCGGGCCATGGCCAGGTACGCCTCAAGAATATCGCCGGCGGCGCCGCCGTCGTACTCGCGGAGGGCGCCGGCGTGCGCGGCCACCGTGCCGGTGTCACCGCGGGCCACGGGCCCGGTCAGGGCCGTTTCGCCGGAGGCGAGGGCGTTCTCGAGGGTGGCGCGCAGCAGCGGGCCCAGCATCCGGTCCGGGGCGTCGACGCCGACGTCGCGGAGCAGCTGCGAGGCCTGCGCCACGAGCGTGACCAGGTGGTTGGAGCCGTGCGCGAGGGCAGCGTGGTAGAGGACGCGGTCGGCCTCGGCGATCGCGACGGGCTCGGCGCCCATTTCGACGACGAGTGCCTGGGCGATCGGCAGCATCGCGGCGTCGGCCGTGACGCCGAAGGTGCAGTCCAGGAGCCTGGTGAGGTCCAGGCTCATGCCCGTGAACGTCATGGCCGGGTGCAGCGCGAGCGGCACGGCACCGGCGGCGCGGACCGGATGCAGGATCCCGACGCCGAAGCGCCCGGAGGTGTGCGCCACGAGCTGGCCGGGCTGCCAGGCGCCGAGCTTGGCCAGTCCGTTCACCAGCGGGCCCAGGGCATCGTCCGGGACGGCGAGCAGGACCAGTTCGGCCCGCTCCACGATGTCCTGCACGTCCAGGATCGGGACGCCGGGCAGGAGCGTTTCGACGCGTTCTTTGCTGGCGTCCGAAACGGCCGACGCCCCGATGACGGCGTGCTCGGCTCCGCGCAGCGCCGCCCCCAGGACGGCTCCGACCTTCCCCGCGCCAATGATTCCGACGCCGAGGCGTCCTGGTTTAGCCATGATGCGGGCCTTCCTGGTGGTCTTCTGCGGGTGGTGCGGGCGGCTGGGCCGCCGGCTCCAGCCAGTGTTCGCTCTTCTGGTGCTTGCGCGCGGCACGGGCACGGGCCGACTGGGCATCGAACAGGGCCCGGGCTTCGTCGAGGCCGGCCTGTATGAGCCGCGGAGCCACCGGACCCGCCGTGGTGTGCAGGACCAGGTCGGCCACCCGGAACCGCCGGGCGAGCGGGCCCTGCTGGAGCGCCATGGACTGGGTGCGCTGGTGCGGCACCACCACGAAGTTCCGCCACCAGCGGCCCGACCTCAGGAGCAGGGCGGACTCCGTTGCCGCGAAGCCGTTGCGGCGCCAGCCCAGCGGCGCCAGGAACCGGGCCCGGCGCGGGCTGGTGACGAAGCCGCCGTCGGAGGCCTTCCCTGCTGCGCTGCCCGGGGTCCCGGCAGGGTCCGCGAGGCCGGTGATCCCCGCGGTGAACAGCCCCACCGGGTCCTGGGTCCCGGGATCCGGGAGCACCAGGGAGAGGATGTCCATGACGTCGCCGAGGTATCCCACCGGAAGCAGCGTGGTCCGGGCCGATCCTTCGCCGGCGCTGCCGGCCAGGCCGTAGCCGGCCACGTTGACCTGGATCCGGTACCAGCCGAACATCCGCCACAGCGGCGGCTGGCTGACCTTCAGCGCTTGGATCCTGCCCGGCGGAACGGTCTGCGCCTGCGTGTCCAGCAGGCCGTAGCGCAGCCGGATGCCGTCCGGGGAAATGGCGGCGGTGAAGTTGTAGCCCTTGTTGAACGAGGACCAGTAGGAGGCGATGAGCCCGATTGCGGCTGGGATCAGGAAGACCGTGAAGTTCCGGTTTTCCGTGACGGCGGAGAGCATCACCGAGGCAATGCCGCCAGCCAGGATCACGACACTTTGTTCGCTCAGGAGCAGCGAGCCCACCAGGCGCGGCGGCGGCACGGTGAGCACGGCCTGTTCGGGGGCTTCCACGGCGGCGGCCGCCGGCTCTCCGGACTCCGGGTCTCCCGGCTCCCGCGCCGGCTTCCCGCCCGCGGCACCGGAGGCTCGGGCCAGGATTGTCGCGCGGAGCTGCCGGGCCTCGTCCGCGCGCAGGTACGCCAGGCGCACCGCGGACTGGCCGGCGTCGGCGACTTCGAACCGCAATTCAGCCAGTCCGAAGATCCGTGCCAGCAGGGGTTGCACGACGTCGATCGCCTGCACCCGGTCCAGCCTGGCCTGCCGCTGCTGCTTGAACAGGAAACCGGTGTTGACGCGCACGTAGCCGCCGGCTACCTGGTAGCGGGTGAAGTACCAGCTCAGGACGTAGCCGAGAACGGTCAGCAGAATCAGGGCGCCGCCGCCGAGCAGCAGCCAGGGCGCCCGTCCGGCCAGCCGCTCGTCAAAAAGCGGGCCGCCCTGCAGGAACCGTTCGAAACTGTCGCGTCCAAAAAAGAACAGCAGTGCAGCCAGCGCCACCCAGCCGCGGACAAAGGGCGACGCGGGGTGCACGCGCAGCCAGCCGGCGTCGGCAGTTCCTTCGATACCGGAGCCGACGGCGGTTCCGTCGGCGGCGCGTCCGGCATCCTCCGGTGTCAGCGCCATCCCGTCACGGCCTTCCCGTCACAGCCCGGCCAGCCGGGCTTCGCCGCGGGCGGACAGTTGTTCGCGGAGCCTGGCGCCTTCGCTCGCGGGCAGCCCGGGAATCTCGGCGCTGGTCGCGGCGGCCGCGGTGTGCAGTTTCAGAGTGCACAGGCCCAGCTGGCGTTCGACCGGGCCCATCGCGATGTCGACGTACTGCATCCGCCCGTAAGGAACCACGAGCGTGCGCTGGAAGAAAATGCCGCGCCGGATCAGGAGGTCATCATCACGCTCGGCGTAGCCGATCGAGCGCACCTGCCGGGGAATCAGCGCGAGCCGCCACAGGGCCAGCAGCAGCGCGACAGCGGGCAGGGCGACGGCCAGCCAGACAGGCAGCCAGGTCCACACGCCGGTCAGCACCAGGATTAGGGGAAGCGACAGCAGGGCCACCGCGACCAGGGTTCCCAGCGCCCATCCCGCGAGGCGCACCGTGACGTACTTCGGGGACACCCGGAGCCAGTCGATGCCCGGAGGATCAATCGCTTCGGTAGGCATATTCGCCTTCCGCCGAGGGCTTGCTGCGCTTTCCCTGCACGCCGGGCCGGGATTCGGCGTCGCCGTCCTCGGGGGGAATCCGGCAGAACCGCTCGACGACGAGCCCGACGATCACCATGATCAGTCCGCCGCCAGCCATGGCCAGGGCCTGCCAGGTGATCTCCTGGTTGCTGCGCAGGTTCCACAGCCGCAGTTGCTCCACCACGATTCCCGCGTGCCAGCCCAGCAGGACCGACCCGGTGTAGGCGCAGGCCTGCGCGAGGACCAGGGTCCAGGCAGCCAGGATGGGGTTGAGGATTTTCTTCTTCTTGCCGTTGCGCCACCGGAGCACGCGGATGCCCAGCACCAGCGTGAGGGCCACGATCACGCCCATGGTCACCAGGCCCGTCAGCGGCAGCACCGGGGTGGCCAGGCCGTAGCGGCCGGAGAGCATGGTGGCGAACCAGCCGGCCACGGCCAGGACCACGCAAATGGCCAGCAGGAGCAGGGGGCTGGTCAGCTTCACGGCCGCTCCGCCGCACCGGGCACGCCGGTGATCTCCGTGGCAGTGACATCCGCTGCGGCGGGGTTCTGGAAGCCGTCAAAGGTGGCAAGGCCGGCGAAATCGGCGGCTTTCGCCGCGAGGTCGCCCACGCGTTCGCCGTTGAGCTCCGCCGCGGGATCGATCAGCGACCACGGGTAGAGCACGAACGCCCGTTCCGCGGCCCGGGGGTGGGGCAGAGTGAGCTCGGGATCGGAGCTGACCACATCCCCGTACGTGATGATGTCCACGTCCAGGGTCCGCGGCCCCCACCGGACCTCGCGCACGCGCAAATGCTTCTGCTCCACGTCGTGGCAGTGCTCGAGCAGTCCGCGCGGCGGCAGCGACGTCTCGACGGCAATCACCATGTTCAGGAAGTCAGGCTGGTCCGGCGGGCCTCCCACGGCCTTGGTCTGGACGATCGGCGAGATGGCCAGCAGGCGCACCTCCGGCGGGTCGACGAGGTCCGCGACGGCGGCGGACAGGGTGTCGCTGCGCTCCCCCAGGTTGCTGCCGAGCGCGAGCACGGCACGGGTGTAGAGCGGGCTCACGTCCGCCTCCGGTGCACGCTGACGGCGACGTCGCCAAAGTCGACTTCGATCGGGGCCTTGGGCTTGTGCACGGTGATGTCCACGGCGTCGACGGCGAATTTCTGCAGGACGTCCTCGGCAATCCGCACCGCGAGGGCCTCGATCAGGTTCAGCGGCTCACCCGTGATCCAGTCCCGGATGCAGTTGGCCACCTCGCCGTAATGCGCGGTGTCCAGGACGTCGTCGGAAGCGGCCGCTTTGCTGAAGTCCAGGTGCAGCACCGCGTCGACGACGAAGGGCTGCCCGTCGCGGCGCTCAAAATCGAACACACCGTGATGGCCGACGGCGGTGACGCCGCTCAGCGTGATCTGATCCATGGTGCCGGCCGGATCAGTTGGTGCCGGCGTGGGCGGAACCGGCCGGTGCCGGGGGAACCATGCGGGCGGCGACCTTGACGGCGTCCAGGCTCGCGCCGACGTCGTGCACGCGCACAGCCCAGGCGCCGCGGAAGGCGCTGATGGCGGTCATGGCGGCGGTGGCGGCGTCGCGTTCAACCGGCTGGGCGGCCTTGCCGGCCACGGTCAGGAGGCTGCCGAGGAAGCGTTTGCGTGAGCCGGCGACGAGGACTTTGTGGCCCATGGCCTGCAGGACATCCAGGTGCTGCAGGAGCTCCCAGTTCTGGCCCTCGTTCTTGGCGAAGCCCAGTCCCGGGTCCACAATGATCTGTTCCGGCGCGACCCCGGCGGCGTACAGCTTGTCGCGGACGCCGGCGAGCTCGGTCACGACTTCCCCGGCGACGTCACGGTAGTCCGTCAGGGAGTTCATGGTGCTGGCGTCGCCGCGGCGGTGCGTGAGGATGTAGGGGACCTTGGTGCGGGCGGCGAGTTCGGCCATTTCCGGTTCCATGGTCAGGCCCGAGACGTCGTTGATGATCGCGGCGCCGGCCTTCAGGGCCGCGGCAGCCGTCGCGGCGTGGGTGGTGTCGATGCTGACCAGGGCGCCGGCCTTGACCAGGGCCTCGATGACCGGCAGGACCCGGCGCTGTTCCTCGTCAGCGCCGACTGCCGTGGCACCCGGGCGGGTGGACTCGCCGCCGATGTCGATGATGTCCGCCCCGGCGTAGAACATCCGCAGCCCGGCCGCGATCGCCGTGTCCGCCGTCGCGTGGGCTCCGCCGTCGCTGAAGGAATCAGGGGTGACGTTGAGGATTCCCATCACCAGCGTCCGGTCCGTGGGCAGGTCCTGGAACTTCGCCGCCGGGCGCGGTTTGCGCAGGATGGGCAGGGGCGAAGTGGCGGGGCCGGTGCCCGGGGCTGCAGCTAGGGAGTCCATGGTCTGTGTTCTTACCTTCCGAGTATGAGGCTCATGGCTTCGGCACGGGTGGCCGGGTCATGGAGTTGCCCGCGCACTGCGCTGGTGACGGTCTTGGCGCCGGGCTTGCGGATTCCCCGCATGGACATGCACAGGTGTTCACATTCGACGACGACGATCGCGCCACGCGGATTGAGGTGCGTGACGAGGGCCTCGACGATCTGGGTGGTCAGGCGTTCCTGGACCTGCGGGCGCTTGGCGAACATGTCCACCACGCGCGCCAGCTTGCTCAGGCCCGTGACCTTGCCGTCGTGGGACGGGATGTAGCCCACATGCGCCACCCCGTGGAACGGCACCAGGTGGTGTTCGCAGGTGGAATAGAACGGAATGTCCTTGACCAGCACGAGTTCCTCGTGCTCGAGGTCGAAGGTGGTGGCCAGGATCTCGGCGGGGTCGTGGTGCAGGCCTGCGAACATTTCCACGTAGGCCTTGGCCACCCGCTTCGGGGTGTCCAGGAGGCCGCCGCGGTCCGGGTCCTCACCGATCGCCAGCAGGATTTCCCGTACTGCCGCTTCGATCCTGGGGCGGTCCACTTTGGACTTTGAATGCGGGGATCCTCCGTCCCCCGCCGAAGCAGCGGCGGGGGCGGGAACGTCGTCGTCGAAGTTAGAAGTCACAGAAGAAGCCTAGCCGGGATGACCATCAGTCCCGATATCTGTTGCACCGCCCTGGAAGGACTCCTGCCCGCCGACGCCCTGGGCATGCGGGGGCTGGGCATCCAAGGGCTCTTCGAGCCGGGCGTGGGTGGCTTCCTCCTGGGCTTCACGCTCCGCCTTTTCGCGGCGTGACTCCACGGGGCCGGCGGTCTGAAGCGTGCGGGTCTCCTTGGAGAGCCAGACGTCGCGGAAGTCGCGCTTGCGGATGTTGGTGAAAATTTGCGCGATTTCGGCCTGGTTCAGTGTTTCGCGTTCGAGCAGTTCCAGCGCCAGCTCGTCCAGGACATCCCGGTTTTCGGTCAGGATGGCGTAGGCCTCATCATGGGCACCGTCGATCAGGCGGCGCACTTCCTCGTCGACGATGTAGGCGATCTGGTCCGAGTAGTTGCGCTCGTGGCCGGCGTCGCGGCCCAGGAACGGCTCGCCGCCGCCCTGGCCGAGGCGCACGGACCCGACCCGTTCGCTCATGCCGAACTCGGTGACCATCTTCCGGGCGATCCCGGTGGCCTTCTCGATGTCATTCGACGCGCCCGTGGACGGATCATGGAAGACGAGTTCCTCGGCGACGCGGCCGCCCATGGCGTAGGCCATCTGATCGAGCAGTTCGTTGCGGGTGATGGAGTACTTGTCGTTTTCCGGGACCACCATGGTGTAGCCGAGGGCACGGCCGCGGGGCAGGATGGTGATCTTGGTGACCGGGGCGGAGTTCCGCAGGGCAGCCGCGACGAGGGCGTGGCCGCCTTCGTGGTACGCGGTGACTTTGCGTTCGTGTTCCTTCATGACCCGGCTGCGCTTCTGCGGGCCGGCCATGACGCGGTCGATCGCCTCGTCCAGGGCGCGGTCATCGATCAGGTTGGCGTTGGACCGGGCCGTCAGCAGGGCGGCCTCGTTCAGGACGTTGGCCAGGTCCGCGCCCGTGTAGCCGGGGGTCTTCTTGGCAACAGCCTTGAGGTCGACGCCGGCAGCCATCGGCTTGCCCTTGGCGTGCACCTGCAGGATCTGGTCGCGGCCGATCAAATCGGGGGCCTCAACCCCGATCTGCCGGTCGAAGCGGCCCGGGCGCAGCAGGGCCGGGTCCAGGACGTCGGGGCGGTTCGTGGCGGCAATCAGGATGACGTTGGTCTTGACGTCGAAGCCGTCCATTTCCACCAGCAGCTGGTTCAGGGTCTGCTCGCGCTCGTCGTTGCCGCCGCCGATTCCGGCGCCGCGGTGCCGGCCGACGGCGTCGATCTCATCGACGAAGATGATCGCCGGCGCGTTGGACTTGGCCTGCTCGAAGAGGTCGCGGACACGGGAGGCACCCACGCCGACGAACATTTCCACGAAGTCGGAGCCTGAGATGGAGAAGAAGGGTACGCCGGCCTCGCCGGCAACCGCGCGGGCCAGGAGGGTTTTGCCGGTGCCCGGAGGGCCGTAGAGCAGCACGCCCTTGGGGATTTTGGCGCCAACGGCCTGGAACTTGGCAGGTTCCTGGAGGAATTCCTTGATCTCCTCGAGTTCCTCGACGGCCTCATCGGCGCCGGCGACATCGCTGAAGGTCACCTGGGGCATGTCCTTGTTGACGAGCTTGGCCTTGGACTTGCCGAACTGCATCACCTTGGACCCGCCGCCCTGCATCCGGGAGAGCAGGAACCAGAACAGGACGCCGAGCAACAGCACGGGCACCAGCAGGGAGAAGAGCCCGGAGAACCAGTTGTTTTCGATCGGCTGGTCGGTGAAGCCGCCGGACGGTTTGGAGTCCGTGACGGCCTTGACGACGTCCTGGGCGCGGGCGTTGACGAAGTAGAACTGGACGTTCTTGCCCTTGTCCTGCCCGTCGACCTGAAGGTTGTCCTTCAGGACCAGGTCCACCCGGTTCTCGGCGTCAAAAATCTTGGCCTGTTCAACCTTGCCGCCGGCTGTCAGCAGCTCAAGGCCCTTGTCGGTGTCGATCCGGCTGGCGCCGCCCGGCGCAAGTGTGGCAAATGCCAGCAGCAGCATGGCCACCACGACGACAATCCAGATGCCGGGGCCCTTGAAGAAACTCTTAGCTTTCATCTGTTCGGGGCTGGCCCCGTCCCTCCTGGTAGTGCTGCACGGCGACCGGTCTGCGCGCGTGTGGTGCTGCGTCAGCTTCTAGCTATACACCGTCGCACTACCTCACGCACGGCAAAGGGCAAAAGTTCCCTGTGGGCGTAGCGGGGCCGGGCCTCCGGCCGCCCGGGGCCCGGGCGGGGTTGCCTTCGCGTGAACGATTTACTCGTAGACGTGCGGGGCCAGGGTGCCGACGAAGTCCAGGTTGCGGTACTTCTCGGCGTAGTCCAGGCCATAGCCCACCACGAACTCGTTGGGGATGTCATAGCCGACGTACTTGACGTCGATCTTGACCTTGGCGGCCGTCGGCTTGCGGAAGGCGGTGCAGATTTCCACCGACGCCGTGCCGCGGGATTCCAGGTTCGTCTTGAGCCAGGACAGCGTGAGGCCGGAATCGATGATGTCCTCGACGATCAGGACGTCTTTGCCCATGAGGTCGGTGTCGAGGTCCTTCAGGATGCGGACGACGCCTGAGGACTGCGTGCCCGAGCCGTACGAGGACACGGCCATCCAGTCCATGGAGACGTGGGTGTGCAGCGCACGGGCCAGATCAGCCATGACCATGACGGCGCCCTTGAGCACGCCCACGATCAGGAGGTCGCGGCCCTCGTAGTCCTTGTCGATCTGCGCCGCGAGTTCGGTGATCCGTTGCTGGATCTGTTCCTTGGTGTAGAGAACGTGTTTGAGGTCTGCCTGGACGTCGTTTGAATCCACCAATGGCTCCTGTGTAGATGCGGGGTGCGACTAATTTCGGGGCGGCTGTTGAGGCCGGAATACAAGCTTCCCACAGCGGGCGGCTTCGCGGGGAACACTTGCGGCGGACGGCTCCGCCGCAAGGAGCTGCGCGAGCGAGAGCCGGTAGACGCTGACCGCGCCGGGAAGCTCCACCGGGCCGGCCGATCCCTGCCGGCGCAGGAGCGCTTCCGCCGCGAGCAGGCGCTGGTAGCTGGGCTGCTGACCGCCGACGGCGGCGGCGGCCTTGGCGATCACCCGGAACCTCACGGCCGGGGCCAGGTCCCTCAGTCCGGCCTCCGGAAGGCTGATCTCCTCCCCTGTCTGCTGGCGCAGCCGCTCGAACGTGTCGTTCGCCACGTCCTCCAGGTAATCGGCGTCGAGCTGCAGGATCGCGGCCGTGCGGGCGAGCGATTCGGCAACGCCGGGGCCAAGCTTGTCCTCCAGCAGGGGCAGCACCTCAACCCGGGTCCGGGAACGCGCGTACACGGGATCGGTGTTGGACGGGTCGTGCCAGGGCTCCAGGTCCTCCACCCGGCAGATCTCCAGGGTGTCCGCGCGCCGCAGGCCCAGGAACGGGCGCAGCAGCCGGCCGCGGGCCGGCCGCATCCCGGCGAGGGACCGGGTGCCCGACCCGCGCGCCAGGCCCAGGAGCACTTGTTCGGCCTGGTCATCGAGGGTGTGGCCGAGCAGGATCGCGGTTGCACCTGCCTCGTCCGCGGCGGCCTCAAGGGCAGCATGGCGGGCGTCCCGGGCGGCGGCCTCTGGGCCCGCGCCGCTGGAGGCGACGTCGACAGTCCGGATCGTCACGGGAGAGAGCCCGAGCTCCTCGAGGGTGCGGGCCGTGGTGGCCGCGACCCCGGCCGAGCCCGGCTGCAGCTGGTGGTCCACGACGACGGCGCCGACAGAGACAGGATGGCCGTCCACGTGGCCCCGGCGCCCGAAATAGGCGGCGACGGCGGCGAGAGCCAGCGAGTCCGGTCCGCCGCTGCAGGCTACCAGGACGCGGTCCGGGTAGCCGGCCGCGGCGAGGGCGTCCTGCAGCATTTTTCGTGCCGTGCCGACCACCGGCGCGAGGCGGCCGGGCCGGCGTCGTCCGCTGGAAATCGAGGTAGAGCCGGCGCCGTCGGGGGCAGTCATGGCGGCTAGAGGCCCATCCGGTCGAGCCAGAGCCTGGAGTCGTGGATCTCGGGTTCGCTGGGGAGGTGGTCCGCGGACTCCCAGACTTTGTTGAAGCCCGCCATGCCGGCGGCGGCCACCACTTCCCGGACGAACTTGGCGCCGTCACTGTACTGGCGCATCTTGGCGTCGAGGCCGAGCAGGTTGCGGATGAATTTCTCGATCATGCCGCGGTCCTGGCCTCGGTCGTTGAAACGTTGCCGGATGGTCTTCACCGAGGGAACGATGCTGGCGTCCACGGCGTCCATGACCACATTGGCGTGACCCTCGAGAAGGCTCATGAGCGCAGTCAGGCGGGACAGGGCCGCCTTTTCCTCCGGGTTCTGGAGCAGGTCCAGGATGGCGCCGCGTCCGGGCGCGGCGCCGGGTGCCGCGCGGTCCTTCAGCGATTTCGCGGCCGCCGAGGCCCGTTCCATCAGGGAATCGACATTGCCCAGCAACAGTCCGCTGAGGTTTTCGATCTCCTGGAGCATGTGGTGCCGCAGCCACGGTGCGGCGGCGAACTGCACCCGGTGGGTCTGTTCGTGGAGGCAGACCCAGAGCCGGAAGTCCGCGGGTTCGACTTTCAGTTCGCGTTCCACGGAGATGATGTTCGGCGCTACGAGCAGCAGCCGTCCGGAAGCGGGGGCCGTGGAGTTTTCGGCCAGCGCGGAGAAGGGATCGTACTGGCCCAGGACTTTGCTCGAAAGGAAGGCCAGGATGGCGCCGAGCTGGCTGCCGGTGATGGCCGCGCTGACTCCGGCAGCTCCGGGGCTGAGGGAACCGCGGCCCTCCAGCAGCTTTCCCATGGCGGGCTTGAGCATGACGGCGAAGCTCTGCGTGTTGGCTTTGGCCCATGAGGCCCGGTCCACGACGAGGACCTCGGAGTCGCGCAGGTCCCGGGCGGCGTCCAGTCCGGTGATGTGGTGGACGTGCGGCACGGAAATGTCCGCCATGAGCCGCAGATTTTCGACGGCGGCGCCGATCTCGGCGCTGCCCAGGACGGGGCCTGCCGGCGTCAGCCGGGCTGCCGTGGATGCGGCGAGCTCCCAGTTGATGAGATCCGGGACCTGGACCGATGCCGCACTCGGCGTCTTGGGTGATGTCTCGCTTGATGTCTCGCTTGCAGAGGACTCCATGGGGTCCATCAGATCACAGGGCCCCGACAATGCGCCTTAATTTTCGCTGACCGGCGAACCGGCCGGGGCTCCGTGACCCCGGGCCGAAGGGCCAGACCGGCGCGGGGTCCGGGCCGGCCCGCGCTGTCAGCGGCAGCCGCAGCCGGCGAGGACGGCGGCGGAGCGGTCCAGTGCGGCTTTGTTCGCGGCGCCGGGGGTCAGCCCGTTGCCGACGAAGGAAAAGACCAGGAGCCGGCCGTCGGCGTCGACCACGGAACCGCTAAGCGCAATGACCGTGTTCAGTGTGCCCGTCTTGGCGCGGACCAGCCCGGCGCCCGCGGCCGAGGCCGCATCCGTGTAGCGGTCCCCCAGGGTGCCGGTGAGCCCGGCGACCGGGAACCCGCTCAGGGCTGCGCGCAGCCGGGGGTCTGTGCCCGAGGTCATGGCCCGGACCACGTCCGTGAGCTGCCGGGCCGAGACCCGGTTGGCCAGGGCAAGGCCGGAGACGTCCGCGGCCCGGAGCGAGTCAGTGGGAACGCCCATGTCCTTGACCTGCTGCAGCACGGCGGCAATGGCGTCGTCGCTGCTGCCGGGCCGGCCGACGCCGAGGGCGGTCATCCGTCCCATCACCTCGGCGAGGTAGTTGTCCGAGGTCTGCAGCATCATGTCCACCTGCTGCCCCACCGTGGCGGACTGGACCTCGGCCAGGACTTTGGCGTGCCCGCCCTCCGGCGCGTCACCGGTCCGGCCCCGGGCGACGCCGGGGGCAACGGACAGCCCCCCGGCCGCCGCGGCCGCCGTGAGCCGGGCGGCGAACACCTCGGCGGCGGTCATGGCGGCGTCCTGCGGGCGGGGTCCGGTGGTCTTGGCGGGATCGAACCTCGCGGAGTTCAGCGCCAGCGGGTACAGCGGGGCCATCTCCCCGGCGGCGACGTCCTCTGGGCTCCACGCCTGGCTGAGCGAGGGGCCGCTGAAGAGGGAGTCATCCAGCAGGACGGTCACCGTGCCGGTGACGCCGCCGGCTTTGAGGGCATCGATAGTGGCCTTCGCGAGCGTGGTCAGCCCGGCGCGGCCCAGAACGGCGCCCGGGGCCGATTCCCCGGCGCCCAGGAGGACATCGCCTCCGCCGGTCAGGACCACCGAGCCGGGGGTCGGCCCTGCCAGCACCCGGGTGCTGAAGCGGCGGTCGGGGCCCAGGACGCGCAGGGCCGCGCCGGCTGTGAGGAGCTTCATGTTCGACGCCGGAACGCGGGCCTCGTCGGCAGCCCGGTCGAAGAGGACCTGCCCCGTCGCGGCGTCCTGGACGATGCCGGTGAAGGTGCCGGCGCCGTCGGGCTTAAGGGTCTGGTTCAGCTGCGCGGCGAGGGCGGCCCCGGCCGGAACCGGCGCGGAAGCGCTGAGGGGCCCGATTGCCCCCGAACTGTTGCCGGGAGGGCTCAGTGTGGCGGGGATCTGCTGCCAGGGCGGTGCTGTCTGCGAGGCGTCGGAGGACCTGTCATGGCCGAGGAACGCCGGGGCGATGGCGATGCCGGCCGGCACTGCCACGGCCACCACGAGGAGGGTCTGGAGCAGCAGCGCGGGCATCCTGCGACCCCTGCCGGGCGCCGGCTGGGTACCCTCGCGGCTGGTTCTCGGTTTCATGCTGCTGCTGGTCCTTAGTCCTGAAATGTCCCCACTAGTTCCTGAAACCAGCGCCTCTCGCTATATCCTCAATAGTAGTCGGCGGCACCGACAGCCCTTATGCACGTGCCGCGCACCCCCTGAATTCGTCAAGGAGCATTCCATGAAGCATGACGTGACCATCGAGATCCCCAAGGGATCGCGCGTCAAGTACGAAGTCGACCACGAGACCGGCCGCGTCCGCCTGGACCGCGTCCTGTTCACGTCGATGCAGTACCCCACCCACTACGGTTTCTTCGAGAACACCCTGGGTGAGGATGGGGATCCGCTGGACGCGCTGGTGCTCCTGCAGGACTTCGACCTCTACCCCGGCGTGATCGTCGAGTCCCGCCCGATCGGCGTGTTCAACATGACCGACGACGGCGGCGGCGACGCCAAGGTCCTGTGCGTCCCGACCGATGCCCGGTTCGACCACATCAAAGAGATCAGCGATGTCAGCGAGTTCCTGATCAAGGAAATCGAGCACTTCTTTACCCGTTACAAGGATCTGGAGCCGGGCAAGTGGGTCAAGGCCGAGGGCTGGGGCGACCGTGCCGCCGCCGAAGCCGAACTGGCAGCCTCCATCAAGCGTTACGTTCCGGCAGCCGGCCACTGACCGTTCCTGCACTCCAGCGCGGGGTCACGTACCGCCCATCCGGGGTTCCGGAACGGGCGGTACGTGACCCCGCGTTTTTGTTGGGCGTTTTTCGATTGGCGTTCAGTCAAGTGGCTGGGGCGCGGTGATGCGGACTCTCGGCGTCGACCTCGCTGCCGCCGCGAAGAAGACGGCGGCGGCCGTCATCGAATGGGATGGCGGCGCGGCGCGCCTGGCGCATCTGTCGTTGAACGTGGGCGACGAGGAGATCCTCCGCCTCTTCGACACCAGCGCCATGACGGGGATCGATTCCCCCCTCGGCTGGCCGGACGCGTTTCTTCCCTTCATCGCCGGGCACCTGAGCTTCGAACCCCATCCGGTGCTGGACCATGACGGGATCGAGGGCCGCCGGCTGCTCGCCTACCGCGACACCGACCGTTTCGTCACCGGCAACACCGGCATGATCCCGCTCAGCGTCTCCGCGGACCGGCTGGCCCACCCGGCGATGCGTTGCGCGGTGATTCAGGCGAAGATCGCAAGGGAGTACGGTCCGCAGGCCAGGGACGGCAGCGGCCGGCTTGCCGAGGTGTACCCGGCGGCGTCGCTGAAGCTCTGGGGGATCCATGCCCGCGGCTACAAGGGGCGCGGGGCGCCGGAGGCGGAAATGCTGTCCTCAGCGGTGGCGGACCTGGCCGTGAAGGCGCCGTGGCTGGACCTGGCGGAGTACCGGGCCGATCTTGCGGCGTCCGATGACATGTTCGATGCCCTCATCGCTTCCCTGTCCGCGCGGGCCGTCGCCGTCGGCGCGACGCTGCGGCCCGGGCCCGGGCACGCCGCGGCGGCCCTGACCGAAGGCTGGATCCACCTGCCCTCCGGCCAGCTTTCCGGCCTCGCTTCCCGGTAACCGCCTCTGTTACGGCCCCGGCACAGCACGCCCGCCAACAACTTGCCCCGCAAGTGCCAGCAGGTAGTGTGTCATCAGAATGTTCACGCTGACCATCAATCAAACCGACAGCCGGCGCGACGGCGACCGCGTGCCGCAGCTCCTCAAGGACCTGCGGCACATTCCGGCGCGCCTTGATTTCGACCGTTCCGTCGAGGATGAGGTCCAAGGGATCCTGGACTGTCCGCATCAGACGGTGGAAGCGGCCATGATCGCCCTGCGCAGCGGCAGCTGGTACGTGGGCATTGGCGTGGGCCCGGTCAACGAACCCCTGCCGAACCAGATCAAGGACGCCTCCGGGCACGGGCTGATCTATGCCCGGCGCGCGGTGGATCGTCTCCGGAACCACAAGGACCGCGTCCGGGTGGCCGTGGAGGGCCCGCTGGCCGATCTTGCCGCAGAGGCGGAAGCCGTGCTGCGCCTCCTGGGCCACATTGTGCACGACCGCAGCCACGCGGAATGGCGGGTACTGGACCTGCTCACCCCGGGGGTGCGGGGTCAACAGAAGGCGGTCGCAGAGGAACTCGGGATCACCACCCAGGCCGTGAGCAAGGCCGTGGCCCGGTCCCAGTGGAATGAAGAGCACGCGGCCCGCCCCGCTGCGGCGCGGCTCTTGGGCCTCATCCTCGACGTCCGCTAGCCGTCCCGGCCCCTCCTCGGAACCGCCCGACCCTGCCGCGCCTTTGAGGCCTTAGAGGAGGCTGCGAAGCACGTGCGCGGCGCCGTCGTCGTAGACCGATTTCGTCACTTCGTCAGCGGCGGCAATCACCTCAACGGGGGCCTGGCCCATGGCCACGCCGCGGCGCGCCCAGGTCAGCATCTCGATGTCATTGCGGCCGTCGCCGACGGCGACAGTGCGGTGCGTTTCGATGCTGAGCCGGTCGCGGAGCTGTTCCAGTGCACTGGCCTTCGTGACACCGGCAGCGGCGATGTCCAGCCACGCCGTCCAGCCCACCGAGTACGTGACGCCAGCGAGCCCGATGTGGCGGATCGCGGTGTTGAATTCTTCGGGCGTGTTCTCCGAACTGAAGACCACCACGCGCACGGCGGTTGCCTCCAGCATGGTCTGGAAGTCGACGCCGACCGCTTCGACGCCGAAGCTGGCGTCCTGGAAGCGTTCCGTGGACAGGAAGTTACCGTCCCCGTCCTCGAGCGCGTACTTGGCCGAGGGCAGCCGCTTGCGCAGCGCGCGAAGGACCGGCCCGGGGTCAAACGTTGCCTTGTGGAGGATTTCGTAGCCCTCGGGCAGGCCGGAGTCGACGCGCAGGATCACACCGCCGTTGGAGCACACGGCGTAACCGTTCTCGATCCCGATGTGTTCGATGACGGGCAATGTGGCGTTGAGCGAGCGGCCGGTCGCGATCATGACGTGGTGGCCTGCGGCCACCACGGCCTGGGCGGCCTCGCGGACGGGAACCGACATGTGCCCGTCGTGGTCCACGAGGGTGCCATCGACGTCCAGGGCGATCAGCATCTTGTCGCCGGCCCGGTTCCGGGAGTTTCCCACCCGGGCCGCGCTGGCCGGGGCCGCCGTGTTCTGGTCTGTCGTGTTCTGGTCTGTCGTGTTCTGGTGTGTGGTGCGCCGGTCATCGTTGCCGGCGACTGAGGATTCAGTCATTGTTGTCATCTCACAAGTAGAGCAGAGACCCCCGACTGCCGCTAGGACACACGCCACAGCGAGGCGTGAACTTGCGGTAAACACCCACGGAATGTCCCCGTTGTGGGCGTTTACCCGGCGGCCATCGGAGGCCTGGCTGGGGTCGGATCGGGGTTAGAGGACGGGGAAGACCGTCATGCCGCCGAGGTACTTCTGCAGGGCGGCGGGGACGTTGACGGAGCCGTCGGGGTTCTGGTGGTGCTCCAGGATGGCGACGATCCAGCGGGTGGTGGCCAGGGTGCCGTTGAGCGTGGCGACTGCCCGCGTGCCCTTGGGCGCGCCGTCCTCGTTCAGAACCCGTTCCCGGATGTTCAGCCGGCGCGCCTGGAACGTGGTGCAGTTCGACGTCGAGGTCAGCTCCCGGTATGCGCCCTGGGTGGGGACCCAGGCCTCACAGTCAAACTTCCGGGCCGCGGAATTGCCCAGATCGCCGGCGGCGGTGTCAATGACGCGGTACGGGAGCTCGCACTTGGCCAGCATCTCCTCTTCCCATGCCAGCAGGCGGGCGTGCTCGGCGGCAGCGTCCTCAACCGTGGTGTAGATGAACATCTCCACCTTGTTGAACTGGTGGACCCGGATGATGCCGCGGGTGTCCTTGCCGTGCGAGCCCGCCTCGCGCCGGTAGCACGAGCTCTGGCCCGCATAGCGGATGGGGCCGGCCGAAAGGTCCAGGATCTCGTCGGCGTGGTAGCCGGCGAGGGCCACCTCCGAGGTGCCCACAAGGTACAGGTCGTCCTCGGCGAGACGGTAGATCTCGGCGTCGTGCTTGACGTCAAAGCCGGTGCCCTGCATGGTTTCCGGGCGGACCAGGGTGGGCGTGATCATGGGGACGAACCCGGCGTCGATCGCCTGTTCCATGGCCATCTGGAGCAGCGCCATTTCCAGCCGGGCGCCGACGCCGCGCAGGAAGTAGAAGCGTGAACCGGAAACCTTCGCCCCGCGTTCCATATCGATGGCCCCGATCAGCTCACCGATCTCGAGGTGGTCCTTCGGCTCGAAGTCGGGGAATTCGCGCGGCGTGCCCACCGTCTTGACCACAATGTAGTCGTCCTCACCGCCGGCCGGGACGCCGTCCTCGATCAGGTTCGGGATGGTCCGGAGGAGTTCGTCCTGGGCGGCCTGGACGAGATCGGCCTCGGCCGATGCCGCTTTGACGGAGGCCGCCAGAGCCTTGACCTCGGCGAGGAGGGCCTGCTTTTCCTCGCCCTTGGCCTGCGCGACCTTCTTGCCGTACGCATTCTGCTCGGCCCGCAGGTTCTCGAACCGGATCAGGGCTGCCCGCCGGGCCGAGTCCCCAGCGATGATCGCGTCCACCGCGGATTCGTCGGCGCCTCGGGCGCGCTGGCTGGCACGGAACTTGTCCGGATTTTCGCTGAGGTCTTTTACGTCGATCACCAGACAAGAGTATCCAATCCGGTCACGGTTGCCCGGCAAGCCGGCCTGCATGCGCTGGCGGGATACTGTTGGATCACAATGCGCGACTGGCTGCTCTACCTCGTCATCGCTGGGGCCCTGGTCTTTGCCGTCTCCAGCTGGTGGGGGGTGCGCCGGCTGAAGGCCAAGCACACCCGCCGTGCCGTGTGGGAGGAAACCCACAGCCCGGGCCCGGGCCGCCAGAAGGTGGCCGTGGTCCTGAACCCCATCAAAGCCAAGTCTGCCGAGGCCCGGGGCCTGATTGAGGCAGCGTGCGCGGCGGCCGGCTGGCCGGCGCCCCGCGTCTTTGAAACCACCGCAGAGGATCCCGGCTTCTCGCAGGCGCGGGCTGCGGTGGCCTACGGGGCCGACGTCGTCCTGGCCGGCGGCGGCGACGGTACCGTGCGTGTGGTGGCGGAGGTCCTCGCCGGGACGCACACCGCCATGGGCGTGATCCCGCTGGGCACCGCAAACCTCTTGGCCCGCAATGTGCATCTGGAGGTCAACGACCTCGCCGGCAACGTGCAGGCCGCCCTGTTCGGGCACCAGCGGTTCATCGATACGGCGCGGCTCACCCTGGAAAATTCCCTCACCGGGGAGTCAGCGCAACACACGTTCCTGGTGATTGCGGGCATCGGCATGGACGCCGAAGTAGTCAGCGACACCCTTGACGGCCTGAAGAGGGCGGTGGGCTGGCTGGCGTACACGGAAGCCGGGGCCAGGCACCTTCTGGGGCGCCGCAAGAAGGTCTCCATCGCGCTGGATGGCCAGCCTGAGCAGGCCCGGAAGATCCGCAGCGTCCTGTTCGCGAACTGCGGCCTGATCCCCGGGGGAATCGACTTCATCCCGCAGGCCATGATCGATGACGGGATGCTGGACGTGGTGGTGATGAGCCCGCGCAGTGCGATCGGCTGGCTGGCCATGTACACAAAGATCGTCCTGAAGCACAAGAAGGACCTGCCGGTCATGACGTATTACCGGTGCGGCAAGATCACCATCCGGTGCCCGGAACCTATGCCCACCCAGGTCGACGGCGATCCTTCCGGCGAGGCCACGATGGTCACCGTCGAGGTGGACCCGGGATCCCTGCTGGTGAGGGTAAAGGACGGCGCCAAAGGCCGCTAGGCCGACGGCGGCTGGAGCGCGCCAGGAGCGAGGGACTAGGCGCTGGCGGCCTTCTTGGCCTCTGCCGCCTTCTTCGCCTCGGCCGCAGCCTTGGCGGCCCGGGCTTCGGACTGCTCACGGATCATTGCCTGCTCCTCTTCGAAGCGCAGGCGGTCCGCGCGGTCGGCGTCGTCGCCGTCCCAGTCCTGATTTTCAGCTGTGGGCTTGGGATTGACAATCATTCCCTGGCCGTCATTTTCTGTGCTGGTGCCTGACATGACCCGCTCCCTCCCGTAGGGGAATTCCCCAATATGGATCAGGCAAGCATACGCACAGTTGGGAGGGCGTGGAAGTGCGCCATATGGCATTTGCCTACGCTCTGGGCGAAGCCCCCGGGGTATATTCCGGCACAGCAGATGCGCCGCCCAGTATGTCTTTCACCCACGCATGCGCGGCGCGGAATGCCTGGTCGGAGGTGTGCGGCGCGACGCTGGTCCGGTGGCCGTCGGCACGCTGGTAGGACCCGAGGAAGCGGGTGGCCGGGCTGATCCGGTGAAGACCTGCGAGCGCGTCGGCCACCCGGGCGTCGGCGACATGGCCGTCGGCGTCAATGCTGAAGAAATAGTGGCCCAGGTACTGCCCGGTGGGCCGGGATTCGATCCGGCTCAGGTTTACGCCGCGGGTGGCGAACTGGTCCAGGATCTCCATCAGCGCACCCGGCCGGTCCTCGGGCAGCGGCACCACGACAGTGGTCTTGTCGGCTCCGGTGGGGGCCGGCAGTTCGCCCGGGCGGCCCACCAGCACGAACCGGGTGACGGCTCCGGGGTTGTCGCCGATGTTTTCCGCCAGCACCTTCAGGCCCGGCTGCTCGGTGGCCACGATCGGGGCGCAGATCGCGGCGTCGTAGTGGGCGCCGTCGCCATCCAGCAAGCCCATGGCGGCAGCGGCGGTGGAAGAACCGGGAATGTATTCCGCATTGGGAATATTAGAGTCCACCCAGAGCCTGCACTGGGCCCAGGCGTGGCCGTGGGTGGAGACGCGCCGGATGTCCCCGAGCGCCACGCCGGGCCTGGCCACCAGGACGAAACTGATGGGCACCAGAGCCTCCCGGAGGATCCGGAGTTCCTGGCCGGTGGCGATGGCGTCGAGGGTGGCGGTGACCCCGCCCTCGACCGAGTTTTCGATCGGTACCATGGCCGCATCGGCGGAGCCGTCCCGCACCTTGTCCAGCGCCGTGTTCACATTCGAGGACGGAATGCGGATGGCCTCCGCCGCGTCCGGGACCTGCATCAGGGCCGCTTCGGTGAAGGTGCCCTCGGGTCCGAGGAATGTGTAGGTGAGCGTCGGTGCGGGCATCAGTTCTTCCTTCTTCAGTTACAGGACAACCGGTTTGAGGCCGTTGTCGGACACCAGCGGCATGCCGGTCTCAACCCACTGGTCCATGCCGCCGGCCACATTCACGGCGGAATATCCCATTCCGACCAGCCACTGGGTGGCCCGGAAGGAGCGGCCGCCAGTGCGGCAGATGACGTAGACGTCCTCGTCCGGGTCCAGCTCCTCGATCCGGGCCGGCAACTGGTCCATGGGAATGTGCAGGGCACCCTCGGCGTGGCCCGCAGCCCACTCATAGTCCTCGCGGACGTCCACGATCTTGGCACCATCGGGGATGCCAGACACGCTTACGCTCTGGAAGTCGCTCATGTTGACCCTTTCCGCAGAATTCAAGCTCCGATCCCAGCGTATCCCCCGCCGCTGGCACCGCACCCCCGCTGGCGGCACGTTACGCTTCTGGGGACCGCAAAGGAGACCTCATGGCTGCCGAACACCCCGCGGAGCGGCCGGTCCGCGGCCCCCGCCACGGGACATGCCCTCCCCTGGCCGCGCGCGCTGGGCATGATGCCAACGTGTCCTTCCGCCGGTCCCAGGAAGGGGCATGTCCCCCGGGCAGCCGGCCCTCGCGGCCCCAGGTACGGCCGGAGTCCCGCCTCCTTGGCTGAAATCCACGAACTCTCCGCCGTCGAGCTCCGCGATGCGCTCCGTTCCGGGGAACTGTCCGCCAGGGCCGCCGCCGATCATTTCCTGGACCGGATCGAAGCCGAGAATCCGCACCTCGGTGCCTTCATCACGGTCACCGCGGAACAGGCGCGGAAAGACGCCACGGCAGCTGACCGGCGCTACGCCCTCCGGAGCCGGAACGGCGGCGCCTTGCCCCTGCTGCACGGAATGCCGGTCGCCTTCAAGGACCTGACGGATGTGGCCGGGGTCGTCACCACGCATGGAAGCGCGGCCCTGGAACGCAAGCCGGCCTTGGCCGACGGCGCAGTTCCCGCCGCGCTCAAGGCCGCCGGGGTCCTCTCGCTGGGCAAGACACAAGTCCCGGAGTTCGGCCTGACCGCCTACAGCGAGAACCGGATCGCCCCGCCGTCGCGCAATCCGTATGCACTCAGCCGCAGTTCGGGCGGCTCCTCGGGCGGCAGCGCTGCCGCGGTGGCCGCGGGGCTGTTGCCGTTCGCCCCCGGGTCCGACGGCGGGGGCTCCGTGCGGATCCCGGCCGCGGCATGCGGACTGGTCGGGTTGAAGCCCGGACGTGGGCTTCTGCCGGCCGGGGAAAGCTCGGGCGATCCCGCGCAGCTCGTGGTTGCCGGACCGCTCGCCCGCTCCGCCGCCGACGCCGCGCTGCTGCTGGATGCTCTGGTGCCGGGCCCGGACAATCAGGGTGCGGGCGAACAGGGTGCGGGCGTTCCGGGCATGGGCAGCCGGACGCACGCCGGCTACCTCGAACTGACCGCCAGGGAGCCCCGACCGCTGAGGATCGGCATAAGTCTCGACAGCCCGTGGCAAGCGAAGTTTCCCTTCATCCCGGACAGTGAGGCGCTCGACGCACTCGCGGACGGCATCTCGCGGCTGGAGGCGGCGGGGCACGAGACGATGGAAGCCGCGATTCGCTACGACAACCGCTACCCGGATGCTTTCACCACAGCCTGGACGGCCGGCATTGGCAGCGCGCGCATCTCGCCGCAGCGCGAGGCGCTCCTGACGCCGCTCACCAGGACTTTCCGCCGGCGGGCACAGCAGCGCAGTGCAGCCAGACTCAACGAATCCCTCGGGTTCCTCCGGCAGTTCCAGCAGGACACGATTGTCCAGTACGCCCAATGGGACCTCATAGTGACGCCGGCCCTGGCGCAGACACCCCGTCCGGTGGGCTGGTTCACGGGCGCGACCCACGGCGGAGGCTACTGGCCAACCGCGGAATGGGCGGGCGACGCCGACGGCGACTACCGCAAACAGTGCGAGTACGCTCCATGGTCATCCATGGTCAACGTTTGCGGGCTGCCGGCCATCAGCATCCCGGTGCACTGGACCGGCGGCGCCCCTGGTTCCGGCCTGCCGATGGGCATCCAGGTGATCGGGCCGATGGGCTCCGAGGGGCTCCTGCTGCAGGTGGCCGCCCAATTGGGCTTCTAGCCGTGGACCCGGCACTCACCCGTGGGCATGCCCACTCCTGACGCCGCGCAGGGGACATGTCCGGAACTCACATCGGGCACCGGACATGTCCGTCCTCCACCAGTCGGGACATGCCCATTCCGCACGCCGCGCACCGGACCCGCCCGCCCTTCACGCCGCGCAATGGACATGTCCAGCGCTCATCACGGACATGTCCGCCCGTAGCCGAGGCGGGTGGACATAATGCCATCATGTCCACGCCCGGGCGCCAAGAATGAGCATGTCCCCCGGTGAGGCCCAGGAACTCAACCAACTCGCCCTCGACGGACCGCAGCCCTACCCGCGGAAGTAGCCCGCAACGTCGGCGATGATCTGCACCGAGCCACTCGAGGTATTCGTGATCTTGACCTTGCCGTCCGGCCCCACCGGGACCACAGCGAGGTTAGCAACCGCCTGACCACGCTGGTAGGAGAGGTTCGAGGCGTTCGGCGTGGACGAGCCCGAGGCGAACGCAGTGAGGTATCCGATGGACTTGGACTCGGTGACGGTCAGGTTGACTACCACGGCGGCCACGGTGGTGGGAATCCCCTTGACGCCGCGCACGTGGACAGTGACTGAACCGCCCGCCGCGACGGGGCCGGAGGTGACCCGCGTGTCCAGGAACCGCGTGGGGCTCCAGGCTCGCAGGGCCCCTACCTGTGTAGGTTTGCCGGGTAGGAAGTACCCGGTGACGTCTGCGATGATCTGTGCCGATCCGGACGACGTATTTGCCACCGTCACTTTCCCGTCGGTCCCGACGGGAACCACAACACCGTTGGACACGGTCTGTCCCGCGGAGTAGTTCAAATTGGAAGTGCTTGGCATCGGGGACCCCGTGGCGTAGGCGGTCAGGTAGCCGAGCGACTTCGTCCCGAATGCCGTGATTCTCAGGACCACCGCCGAGGCATTGGCCGGGATACCCGTCGTGCCGCCGGCTTTGAAGGACACCGTCCGTCCGCCGGCGACGGCCCCGGAGGAGGAACCCGTGTCCAGCAGCCGGGTGGGCTTGACGGCACTGAAAACGCCCGGCGCTGTCGGTGTGCCGTCATGGAAGTACGCAGACACATCGGCGATCAGATGCACGGTCCCGGACGAGGTGTTGGTCAGGGTCAGCCGGCCGTCGGTGCCAAGCGGGACCATGGCGAGGTTGGAAACAGTCTGCCCCGCAACATAGTTCAAGTTCGGGGTGTCCGGTTTGGATGTCCCGGAGGCATAGGCGGTGATGACGCCGGACGACGTCGCCGAGGTCACCGTCAGGTTCACGGCGACCGCGGACGCATTCGCCGGTACGCCGCGGACGCCGGCGACGCGGAAAGTTACCGACTTGCCCGCTGCCACCCGGCCCGGCCAAATCCTGGTGTCCAGGAATCGTGTTGGGTCGATGGCGATGGCCCGGCCCGCACAGTTGGGCACGCTGAGGGCCGGTGTGGCGATCGGCGACGCCCGGGTGTTCGCGATCGCCTGCCAATACGCGGCAAGAAATGCCCGCCCCAGGTATTCGACCCCCGTCCGCGAGAAGTGGGTGGAGTCCCCCGGGTTCAGGGCGCAGGCCATCGATGGCGCGAATCCTGTATAGGCCACGCGGTCTGGGGTTTGGTAGTGGCTCTTGTCCACGTTGGCCCGGCCAGGCACACTCGCTATGCTTTCCGGCGACATGCGTCCCACGACAAAGGGCAGCGTCGGCGCGGACAGCCGACTGCGGAAGAAGGCAATGAGTCGGTCCAGGCTCGCACTGTATATGGCGGTGGTTGTGGCGGAGTTACTCTCGCCCTGGTGCCACAGGATCCCTTTGAGGTCCACCGCGTACCCGGCCGCCTTCGCCGCCGCAATACCGCTCAACGTCTGCTTGACCGCCAGCGCGGGCAGGTCATAGCCCGGCGCGGAAGCCGCCCCGACTGACCAGGTCAATGTCCCCGGCGCTGCCGTGAATGCGGTGTCGCCGTGTGCCGCGGGGATGATGAGGACTCCGACGTCGGCGGGCTGGGTCTTCAAATACTCCCTGGCCATCGTCGTCGCCGGAGAAATGCCGCTGGGGGTGTCGAGCATGTCAAGCGGGACGGAGGCCGAACGGAACGTGCGGGTTTTCGCTCCGTACTGGAAGATACGCGGGTCTGCCGCCGTGTCTGCCAGGCCGAGGACGGGAACGCCCCGCCCCGACATGTTCGATTGACCGACCGCGAGAAAGACGTGAAGAGTGGTGATGGCCTTTGCGGCCTGCGCCGGCACCATGCCCGCGATCATCAGCACGCATACCGACAGGCCGATCAGCAACCGGTGAAACCGCCGGTCGTGGACCGACGTCGCAGACCTTCCCGGCGGTTCCGGGGCCCAGTGCCACCGGGGCAACAGCCGCAGGATAGAGGCCGTTGTTGAGGAGGGCACTGTCATCACTGCCGGCTCTGCCGAGTCCGGGGGACGGCAGAGCTTTCCCCAACCAGCCATGGTTCACACTTTGGCGCAGTCACCTTGAGGTTTTCTTGCCCGCGGCGGTGGCTGGCTGCCCTCCGCGAAACCGCCGCACCCCCAGCCACCCCAAGCCCGCGGCCGCCGTCGGACCTCCCCAGCCCCCCAAATGGACGCTGGCGGCGGCAGGCGGCTATCGTTCACTCAAACCCGACCAGGCCGCGAAAGAGGATCGATGAAGATCACCGGTGCAGTACTTGAGGAAATCGGCCGCCCCCGCCCTTTCGCGGAGTCCAGGCCGATCAGCATCTCCGAGCTGGAACTGGCGGCTCCCGGGCCCACCGAGATCCTTGTCCGGATGGAGGCCGCCGGAATCTGCCATTCGGACCTGAGCGTCGTCGACGGCAACCGGGTCCGGCCCGTTCCCATGCTGCTGGGCCACGAGGCCGCGGGCCGCATCGTGACGGTCGGTTCCGGCGTCACGGACCTGCAGCCCGGCCAGCGGGTGGTCATGTCCTTCCTGCCCCGCTGCGAGAACTGCGCGAACTGCGCCGAGGACGGCCGGCTGCCCTGCACGGCAGGGTCCAAGAGCAACAACGACGGGACCCTGCTGCACGGATCCCGGCTCCTGAGCCGCGACGGCGAGCCCGTCCACCACCACCTTGGCGTCTCAGGCTTCGCCACCCACGCCGTCGTGGACCGCGCTTCCGCCGTGCCGGTGGACGACGACATCCCCGCGGACATCGCGGCGGTGCTGGGCTGCGCCGTGCTGACCGGCGGCGGCGCGGTGCTCAACGCGGCCCGGCCCCGCCCGCAGGACAGCATCATGATCGTCGGCCTCGGCGGGGTGGGCATGGCGGCGCTCATCACCGCCGTCTCGCAAGGAATCTCGCGGATTGTCGCTGTGGACACGCTGGAGCAGAAACTCGATCACGCCCGCCGCCTCGGCGCCCACGAGACATACACCCCGCAGCAGGTCCTCGACGCCGGGGTCAAAGCCAGGTTCGTGATCGAGTGCGCGGGAAATTCCCGCGCGTTCGAGACCGCTTTTGCCGCCACCTCCCCCGGCGGCACCACCGTCACGGCGGGACTGCCCTCCCCCGAGGCCCGCGCCCAGCTGGCACCGCTGACCGTCACCGCCGAAGCCCGGACGATCGTGGGCAGCTACCTGGGCTCCGCCGTCCCGTCGCGGGACATCCCGAGATACGCCCAGTTGTGGCGGGACGGGAAACTGCCCGTCGAGGAGCTGATCTCGGACCGCATCGCCCTGGCCGATATCAACCGGGCCATGGACCAGCTGGCGGACGGCCTCGCCATCCGGCAGATCATTATGTTCGACGCCAGCGAGCCCGCCCAGGAGCCCGCCGACGAGCCCGTCTAGGACACAGCCGCCCAGCCCGGAACGCCCCGCGAAACCGGCGGAAAGAGAGGCAAAACACGGCCGCGGTTGCTTGCCTCGAGCCTGCTCGAATGTGACAATCGCGCGTCACAATGTCACCATTAAGTAAATGAGCACAACTCATTTATCCAATCCCCCCGCTATAACGCCGGGCGATCCCTCGTTACGTCCCCCCACCAAGACACCGGGCGACACCTCGTTTTTTGGCCACCCAAAGATGCTGGCCAGCCTTTTCTCCGTAGAGATGTGGGAGCGCTTCTCCTTCTACGGAATGCAGGGGATCCTCCTTTACTACATGTACTTCACGGCTGCCCAGGGTGGCCTTGAGATTCCACAAGCTTTGGCGGCCGGCCTCGTCGGCGCCTACGGCGGCGGCGTCTACCTCTCCACAATCCTCGGCGCCTGGCTCGCGGACCGGCTCTTCGGGTCCGAGCGGGTGCTGTTCGGCGCGGCCGTCCTGATCATGGCCGGCCACATCGGGCTGGCACTCGTGCCCGGCATACCCGGCCTGATCGCCGGACTGGTGCTGGTGGGCGTCGGCTCCGGCGGCCTGAAGGCCAATGCCACCGCCCTCGTCGGCAGCCTGTATGGGGAGAAGGACGAACGCCGCGACGCCGGGTTCTCCATCTTCTACATGGGCATCAACGCCGGTGCGCTGATCGGCCCGCTGGTCACCGGCTGGCTGCAGGAAAGCCAGGGCTTCCACTGGGGCTTCGGCGCCGCCGCCGTCGGCATGGCCATTGGCCTTGTCATCTACTCGCTGGGCCGCAAGAAGCTGCCCGAAGAAGCACACCGGGTACCGAACCCGCTCCCGGCCGCCCAGCGCACCCGCTACGGCCTCGTCTTCGCCGGCATCGCCGTGATCATCGCCGTGCTGCTCGTGACCGGCACGGTGAACGCCGAAAACCTGGCCATGTCCATGGCCTACGCCGCAATCGGCGCGTCGGTGCTGTACTTCGCGCTGATCTTCAGCAGCAAGAAGGTCACCCCCACCGAGCGCGGACGGGTCGCAGCGTTTATCCCGCTGTACATCGCCTCCGCGGCGTTCTGGGCCCTGTTCCAGCAGCAGTTCACCTTCATCGCCGTGTACTCGGAGGAGAAGCTGGACCGGAACCTGTTCGGCTGGGAAATGCCTGCCGCCTGGGTCCAGTCCATCAACCCGGTGTTCATCATCATCTTCGCCGGCATCATGGCCGCCCTCTGGACCCGGCTCGGCCGCAAGCAGCCCGGTTCGGCCCTGAAGTTCTCGATCGGCCTGTTCGTGATGGGCCTTGCTTTCCTGGCGTTCATCCCGCTGGCCGGCGGTGGCAAGACCCCTCTGCTGGCTCTGGTTGGAATCCTGCTTCTGTTCACGCTTGCAGAGCTGTTCCTTTCCCCCATCGGCCTGTCTGTGACCACCAAGCTGGCGCCCAAGGCCTTCCACACCCAGATGGTGGCACTGTTCTTCCTCTCGGTGTCCCTGGGCACCACCCTGGCCGGCATCCTGTCCGGCCTGTACAACCCGCAGGACGAGCTGCCCTACTTCATCGGCATCGGCGGAACCGCAATGCTGCTGGCTGTGGGCCTGGCGGTCGCCTCACCGGCGATCAAGAAGCTCATGGGCGGCGTACGCTGACCCGATGAGCACCGCACATCGCGTTCCGGTTGCTTCGCGCGTCTACACCCCCGCCCCCGGCGAGGCGTCCGACGTCGAACTCATGCCGGCAGGCGATGTCACCGACGGCGTGGTGCGGGTTGGCGGAACCATCCGCCGCCCGCACCAGCCGCAATCCCTCGCCGTCGCCGAGTACCTCGACTGGCTGGACGACGCCGGTTTTGCGGGCTCCCCCCGCTTCCTCGGCCGCGACCCGCAGGGCCGGGACGTCCTGACCTTCGTGCCGGGAGACTGCGCCGGGACGCCGCCGGAATCCTGGGTGCAGTCCGAGGACCTGCTGGCCTCCGTGGCCCGCCTGGTGCGGCGTCTGCACACCGCGTCCGCCGGCTTCGTGCCGCGGGCCCACGCGTTTCCGCCCCGGCCGGTGCGGCCAAACCCCGCCGACGCCGCCGGACTCATCTGCCACCTGGACGTGACACCCCAGAATGTGGTGGTCCGGGGCGGCCTGGCCGCGGGACTGGTGGATTTCGACCTCGCCGGACCCGCCACGGCACTTCACGATTCGCTCAACACCGCCATGCACTGGGTGCCGCTCCGCGACCCGTCAGATAGGTGGCCGGGCTGGGAAGACCAGAATCCGTTCCGCCGGCTGCGCATCTTCGCCGATGCCTACGGCTGGAGCGAGGATGAACGACGCCGGCTGCCCGGCGCCGGGATCGACGCCGCGGCGCTCAGCTACGAGCGGATGCGGCACAACGCCGCCGCCCTGGGCGGCGGCTGGGCGCGGATGTGGCAGGAGGGCGTGGGCGGCCAGATCAACCGCCGGCGCGCTTGGCTTGAGGCCAACGCGAAGCCCCTGGTGGCCGCGCTGACAACCTGACCAGGCGCGGCTCCGGCGCCACAGGGCAGACCTAGGCTCCGTACCCGCTGTTGCGCGCGGTGCCGATGACCAGTCCGAAAATGACCAGGACCAGGATGGTGACGGCGATGCCCACGTAACCCATCACCAGGCCGGCGATCGCCATGCCCCGGCCGGCCGGTTCGCGGCGCAGGGCCATGTGCCCCAGAATCACGGCGGCCAGCTGTGGGAGCAGGAAGAATCCGAATCCCACCAGTGCCGCGATTCCGCAGCACATGCTGGCGATGCTCAGACTCTTGGGCGACGGCGGCGCGCCGTAGTACGCGGGCTGGCCGTAGGCGTTGGGGCTGCCCGGCTGGGCATACGGCGACGGCTGGCCATACGGGGCGGCCGGCTGGCCGTAGATCGGGGGGTACGGGCTTGAGTACTGGCCGCGGTCAGGTGCCGCCTGGCCGGTGTAGGGCTGTTGTCCGGTGTAGGGCTGCTGTCCGACGTGGGGCTGCTGTCCGACGTGGGGCTGCTCGCCCGTGTCGGGCTGCTGGCCAGTGTGAGGCTGCTGGCCTGTGTGAGGCTGCTGGCCCGGGTAGGGCTGCTGCGGGGATTCGGGTTGCGCGAACTGCTGCGTCGCCGACGGTCCCTGATCCTGGCCGGCGGGTGGTGCCTGCCCCGGCGAAACGTCGGGTTGCTGGTCCGGGAGGCGCAGGGTCGGCTGGTAGCCCTCCGGGGTCTCGTCTTTGCCTTGTTTTGGCTGTTCAGTCATGGCTTGTCCCCTCAAGAAGTCTCTGGATCCAGAGTACCGCCGCACGGTTGGCTTGGGACCGGGCCTATTGGCGGGTTTTCTTTCGCCACAGGAGCGGGTTTGGCGCGAAACCGTGTTGCACCCCGCCCTCGTCTGGCATGCTGGTGCCATGGCTAGCCGCGCGGGCACAGTTGCCCAACCCCAAGACCTTGTTGACCTCACTGCGCTTTTGGATGCGTACTACGACATTTCGCCGGACCTCTCGGACCCGGGCCAGCGGGTGGCCTTCGGCACCTCCGGGCATCGGGGATCGAGCCTGAAGGCGTCCTTCAACGAACCCCACATCCTCGCCATCACGCAGGCGATCGTGGAATACCGGGCAGGCCAGGGCATCACCGGCCCCCTCTACATGGCCAAGGACACCCATGGCCTGAGCGAGCCCGCACAAAACTCCGCCCTCGAGGTGCTGGCAGCCAACGGCGTGCACGTCCTCATCGACGCCCGCCACGGCTACACGCCCACCCCTGCCCTGAGCCACGCCATCCTGACGCACAACCGCAATGCCGCCCCTGGCGCGCCGCAGGCCGACGGCATCGTGGTGACCCCCAGCCACAACCCCCCGGGCGACGGCGGATTCAAGTACAACCCTCCGCACGGCGGCCCCGCGGACACCGACGCCACCGGCTGGATCGCCAACCGCGCCAACGAGCTGCTGGAAAACGGCCTGCGCGGCGTCAAGCGGATTCCGGTGGCCGAGGCCCTGGCCGCCGGGACCACCGGCAAGTTCGACTTCCTGAGCAGCTACGTCGACGACCTCCCGTCGGTACTGGATCTCAACGCGATCCGCGAGGCGGGCGTCCGGATCGGCGCCGACCCGATGGGCGGAGCGTCGGTGGACTACTGGGGCGAGATCGGTGAGCGCCACCACCTGAACCTCACCGTGGTCAACCCCACCGTCGACCCGCAGTGGGCTTTCATGACGCTGGACTGGGACGAGAAGATCCGGATGGATTGCTCCTCGCCGTCGGCGATGGCGTCCCTGATCAACCGCATGTCCGACGGCGCCAAGTTCGACGTCGCCACAGGCAACGACGCCGACGCCGACCGCCACGGGATCGTCACCCCGGACGGCGGGCTGATGAACCCAAACCACTACCTCGCCGTCGCCATCGATTATCTGTACCGGCACCGGACCGGCTGGAACCCGCAGTCCGTGATCGGCAAGACCCTGGTTTCCTCATCCATCATCGACCGCGTGGCCGAGAGCCTGGGCCGCAAACTTGTCGAAGTGCCCGTGGGCTTCAAGTGGTTCGTCCCCGGGCTGCTGTCCGGAGAGGGCGCCTTCGGCGGCGAGGAATCCGCCGGTGCCTCCTTTAACAAGATGGACGGGAGCGTCTGGACCACCGACAAGGATGGCATCCTGCTGGCTCTGCTGGCCTCGGAGATCACGGCGGTGACGGGCAAATCACCGTCGCAGCTGTACAAGGGCCTCACCGACCAGTTCGGCGACCCCGTCTACGCCCGGATCGACGCGGCCGCCACCCGGGAGCAGAAGGCGGCGCTGGGCAAGCTCTCGCCGTCGGACGTCACCGCGACCGAACTGGCCGGCGAAACGATCACGGCCAAACTGACCGAAGCGCCGGGCAACGGCGCCGCGATTGGCGGCCTCAAGGTCGTTACCGAAAACGCCTGGTTCGCGGCCCGGCCCTCCGGCACGGAAGACGTCTACAAGATCTACGCCGAGTCCTTCAAGGGTACCGAGCACCTCAAGCAGGTCCAGGCCGAGGCGAAGGCGCTGGTGGACGGGGTTATCTCGTAGTTCAGCCGCCGGTGGCCAACTCGGCGCGGTCCCTGCCAAGCGTCTTTGCCTGGTAGAGGGCCGCGTCGGCCGAGATCACTGCGGCGTCGAGGCCGCCCGGGCCGGCGCCGGTGGACGCGATACCGTAGCTCACGGTGGGCAGCCGGGGAATGACTGCGGAGCCGGATTGATGGAGCCGGACGCTGATGTCGGCAGCGATTTCCCGTGCCCGGTCCGGCGTGACGCCAGGCAGCAGGAGGATGAATTCCTCGCCGCCGTAACGGCCCACGAGGTCGGTGGAGCGGACGGTGCCGGAGCAGGCCCTGGCAAAGGCCTGCAGAGCGGAGTCTCCGGCCGAGTGGCCGAACTGATCGTTGATGGCCTTGAAGTGGTCCAGGTCCGCGAGGATGATCGATGCCGTGGTGCCGGTCCGGCGCAAACGGCGCAGTTCGTTTTCGGCGAGGTCCAGGAACGCAGAACGGTTGAGCAGGCCCGTGAGGCCGTCCACGGTGGCCCGTGCCCGGAGATCCTGGGTCTGCTGTTCGTAGCTCAGCTCGGCCATGGTGAAGGAAGCAACCACGAGCGTGATCGTCGAGAAGACGGTCATGGGGACGGAGCCGAACACCAACGTGAAGACCGCACCGTCCGGTCCGTTCGCCAGGAAAGCGACCAGGCGGCCCAGGTAGAACACGGCCAGGATGCCGGCGCCCACGGCGAGGGGACGGTGGACGCGCGAGTAGTCGCGCTCGAGCAGGAACAGCTCCCGGGATGCCAGGCCGATCAACACGGCCATGAATCCCAGGTACACCGGGCCTCCCGCCCAGACGTTGGTGGCCGGGTGGCCGAGGAAGGAAGCGACGGCGGTGGCGGCAGGACCGGCCGCGAGCTGCCAAGGCCGGAGGGAGGGGGCACGGAGGGATCGTCCGCCGGCCCAGATGCTGGCGGCACCGGCGACCAGCAGGACGTTGCCGGCAGGGATGGCCCACCCCTGCTGCGCCGTACCGTCCAGCAGGTACGCGGCGTTGCCGACCAGGAACAGCAGGAGCGCCATGCACCACCAGCCGCTGTAGTGCGACCGGGTGCGCCGGAACGTAATGAAGTAGAAAAGCATGAGCAGTGTGAGGTCGACAAGCGCCAAGGCAACCCGCAGTGTCGCGGCGTCAAGCATCATTTAGTGGTCCCCCCGGTCCGCTGTGACTTGCCCGAAATACTCACTTCGTCTTCGAATAACCCTCGAATAGCTGCCGAAGTTGACCCAAGTATGGCACCCGGCCCGCAGGAATCCAGCGCCGGCGTCGCGGATATGACGCCGGGCCCTCCCAAGACGCCGTTCTGGCGCCTCGCCTACGCCTGGCCGGCGGTCCACAACTTCAGGATCCGGCGCGTGGCGTGCCCGCCGTCGGGCGCCATGTCCACGAGCGCTATTCGGTCAAGCGCGAACGTGTCGCCCTGCCGGAGCCGTTTGTCGCCGTGGTGCGAGACGTGCGGCCGGTACCCCTCCAGGGTGTAGGCAGGCGTGGAGATCCGGCCGGGCAGCTGATCCACGATCCGGACCAGCTTGTTGTGGAGGACCTGCAGCTCGTCGCTGGGTTCAATCAGGTTGACCGGGATTGACCCTGCGCGCCCGAACCCGGCTTCGCCGCCCACGCTGATCCGGCAGCCCAGGGCAGCGGCCACCGGGTCCGCCATGAGGGCGGCGATGTGGCCGGCGAGCGGATCGCCCGCGGCCGGCGGCGTGCCCGGCGCGGGTTCGGCGCGGGCTTCCTGGCCGGGTTCGACGACGTCGGACTTCACGACGCCGGCCTTGACCACGTCGAACTTGACCAGGGTGAGATGCAGCGGCCAGTCATCCCGGGGAAACTCGAGCCCTTCGGCTACTGGTTCCACGAAGGCCACCGCGATCAGGTTCCGCATGGGAAAAGTGTGCCACGCCGCGGCGCCTCCGGGGCCGGGCGGGCGCCGCAAACTCACAGTGCCGGCGGCGACGGCGCGGACTAAAATGGGAAGTGGCCTTGGATGTGGGCCTTGCGCTGAACCGCAGAATCGCATCCCGCGTGCCTCCGGCCTGTCCCCCATGGTGCCGGAGGCACCTCCGCGGGAGGACAGTGCCGCAGGCACCTCCGCGGGATTACAGTGCCGGAGAACGGCGCCGCAGGCTGTTAGACGGTGCGGACGACGTCCTCGTAGGCGAATTTCGGCTTGGCTTCGCCCCAGGCGTCTGCCCCGGGCTGGCCGATGTTGACCACCAGGAAGCTCTTCTGGCGCCCGTCGGGGAAGAACGCAGCGTCGATCTTGGCGAAGTCGGCACCGGTCATGGGACCTGCCGCGAGGCCCAGGGTGCGGACCGCGAGGATGAAGTAGCCGGCCTGCAGGTGGGCGTTGTTGTTGCCCGTGGCCGCGGCGAGATCCGGCGCGGCGTCATACATGGCCTTGGGGGCGTTGTAGCCGGGAAGGAACGCGTCCCACTGGTCCTGCCACGCGGTGTCGTAGCTCAGGACCGCGACGAGCGGCGCTGATGCCGTCTTGGCCCGGTTTCCGGCGGCCAGCGCATCAACAAGCGTGGCGCGGGCTTCGTCGGAGCGCACGTACGTAACGCGCAGCGGCTGGGAGTTGAACGCCGTGGGGCCGAACTTCGTCAGTTCGTAAATCGCGCGGGCCTGCTCGTCGGTGACGTCGCCGGTGAAGGCGTTCGCCGTGCGGGCTTCGGCAAAGATGGCGTCGACGGCGGCTGCCTCGATTACTGCTTCATCGTGGGCGAGTGTCATGGGCATCCCTTTCGCTGGGCCGGCGCACTCTTGGGCGGCCGGCGTCTCCTGCTGTCAATAGTTGCAACTTCAACGGACGGCGCCTGCTTCCCGCTGCGCCCTGTGACCTCGGGCACACCGGCCCGGCCCGCAGCACGCCGGCCCGACGGGACGGCCGGTAAATGCTGCGCGGTAAAGTTGCTCGGGAAGATTCCTTCCCGCCCGCCCCACATTCTCTGAAAGGCTCCCGGCATGAGCATGCTCGGCACCAAATGGAAGCTCCACGGCAACGGCAAGTCCGTCCGCCCCGGTGAGGTCGTCAGGCCGGATGAGCGGCTCACCTGGCCCCTGACGGTAGGGATCGGGATGCAGCATGTTGTGGCCATGTTCGGTGCTACCTTCCTGGTCCCGATCATCACGGGAATGCCGCCAGCCACCACCCTGTTCTTCTCCGGCATTGGCACGCTCCTGTTCCTGGTCATCACGCAGGGACGGGTGCCCAGCTACCTCGGTTCCAGCTTCGCGTTCATCGCGCCGATCATGGCTTCCCAGCAGCAGTTCGGCGTCCCCGGGGCACTCGGCGGCGTGGTCCTGGCGGGCGCGACCCTCGCCGTCGTCGGCGCCGTAGTGCAGAAGTTCGGCGCCGGCTGGATCAACCGGGTCATGCCGCCGATCGTGACCGGCGCGATCGTGGCGCTGATCGGCCTGAACCTGGCACCCGCGGCGAAGGCCAACTTCGACCAGGCCCCCGTCACCGCCTTCATCACCCTGGCCGTCATCATCGTGGTCAGCGTGCTGTTCCGCGGCATGCTGGGCCGGCTGAGCATCCTGGTGGGTGTCCTGGTGGGCTACCTTGTTGCGATGATCCGGGGCGAGGTGGACTTCTCCAAGGTGGACAGTGCTGGGTGGGTGGGCCTGCCGCATTTCCAGACCCCCGAATTCCACCTGGGCGTCGTGGGCCTGTTCGTGCCGGTCGTACTGGTGCTGGTGGCAGAGAACATCGGCCACGTGAAATCCGTGTCCGCCATGACGGGGCAGAACCTCGACGGCGTCTCCGGCCGCGCGCTGCTGGCCGACGGCGCCGCCACCGTACTTGCCGGTCTTGGCGGCGGGTCCGGGACGACCACCTACGCCGAGAACATCGGCGTCATGGCCGCCACCAAGGTGTATTCGACGGCGGCGTACTGGGTGGCCGGCGGCTTCGCGGTGATCCTGAGCTTCTCGCCGAAGTTTGGCGAGCTTATCGCCACCGTCCCCGCCGGCGTCCTGGGCGGCGCGGCCACGATGCTGTACGGCATGATCGGCGTGCTGGGCGTGAAAATCTGGGTCCAGAACAGGGTGAACTTCTCCAACTCGATCAACCTGACCACGGCCGCCGTCGCCCTTATTGTCGGGATTGCCGACTACACCTGGACCATCGGCGACTTGAAGTTCACCGGGATTGCGCTCGGCTCGGCCGCGGCCTTGGTGATCTACCACGGCATGAAGGCGATCGCGAAGGTGCGCGGCACGGTGGCCGAACCGGAAACCGAAGATCCCGCGCCGGCCGCGGCTTCGACGGCCGCGGTCAAGGCAGCCGTCAAGCGCTCCCCCAAGAAGCGCCGCTAGAGAACGCCGCCGGGAAGCGCGCGGCGAGCGGGCAATCCCGCCCGACGAGAAAGGCCGGACTCCGCCCAGGGGCAGGAGTCCGGCCTTTTCGCTGTCACGGCCGGCAGCGCCGGTGGCGGCGGGGCGCGACGGGCCCGGGCCTAGCCGGCGTCGAAGGCGTCCTTGTCATCGTCGCGGTCCTTCGGCGACTTGTTCTCCGGCAGGTCCGTCCCGGAGCCGTCCGGCAGCCCCGCCGCGTCCTGTCCGGACTCAGAGGAGAAGGGCCGCCCGGCGTCGGGCTCTTCCGTGTTGGCACCGTCCATCTCCGCTTCCGACGACGGCACTGCCGCCTCGGAATTCTCCGAGGCGTCCGGGTCGAAGCCGGGGGTTGCGCTGGCGTTTTCTGAACTCATTTGTTCCTCCGCTCCTCCGAAGCGTCCTGCTCCGGGTTCTCCTGCACTGTCTTGGTCTTCTGCACCGAACTGGCTCAGGTCCGGCGCGCCGGCCGGATACGTCTCGCCGTCGGGGCTGTCCTGGTTCAGCCCGGCGGCGTCGAAGGCCTCCTCCTCGCGGGGCTGGGCAAATTTCTTCCCATCGCCGCCCATCTCCTGCTCGGCGGTCGGCGTGCCGTAGCCGCCCGCTTCCTCGGTGAGGGACTTGGGATCCTGCTGGTTTTCAGTCATGTCATTCCTCCTGGTACTGGAAACTGGTGCTGGAAATGGGACTAGCTGGCAGTGGACGGGTCCGGAGCGGGTTCAGAGACCCTTGCCTCCGGTGACCGGAAGCACGGCTCCGGAAATGTAGGAACCGTGGTCGGAGGCGAGAAGGACATAGGCGGCCGCGAGCTCCGCCGGCTGCCCCGCCCGCTGCAGGGGCGTGTCCTGGCCGAAGGACAGGAGCTTGTCGGGCCATTCGGTGGCCGGAATCAGCGGTGTCCAGATGGGACCCGGGGCCACGGCGTTGACCCTGATCCCCTTGGGCCCGAGCTCCTGGGCCAGGGCTTTGGTGAAAGCCACCTGGGCCGCCTTGGTCATGGCGTAGTCAATGAGTTCCGGGGACGGGTTGAAGGCCTGGATTGATGCAGTGGTGATGATCGACGCTCCCGCTTCCAGATGCGGGACCGCGGCACGGGCCGTCCAGAGCAGGGAGTACAGATTGGTTTTGAAAACTCGATCAAACTCTTCGGTGGGCAGTGATTCGAAGCTCTCGCGGTTCTTCTGGTAGGCCGCGTTGAGCACCAGGACGTCGAGGCGCCCGAATTCGGCCAGCGTCGCCTTCACGATGTCCGCCGCGAAGTCCTCGCTGCGGCCGTCGCCGGGGAGCAGCAGGGCCTTGCGGCCGGCCTTTCGGATCCACTCGGCGGTGTCCTGCGCGTCGTCTTCTTCCTCCGGCAGGTAGGAGATGGCGACGTCGGCCCCCTCACGGGCGAAGGCGATTGCCACCGCCCTGCCGATCCCGGAGTCGCCGCCGGTAATCAGGGCGGCCTTGCCGCTCAGGGCACCGCTGCCGCGGTAGCTTTCCTCGCCGTGGTCCGGCTTGGGCTCCATGGGCGCGGTGAGGCCGGGCTGCTTCTGGACCTGTTCCGGGAACGGGCCGGAATGGTAGCCGGCGCGCGGATCGCGCGGCTGTTCGGGCTGCTTGGGCTGATCCTGCCGTTCGCTTGAGTCGCTCATAGTCCGCCTAACAACGTGTCGGTTTCCAGGATGTTCATCGGTCCCATGGGGCCTGGGCCCGCTGAATCCATCCCAGCGAAGTAATCAGTTTCTACCCTAACCACAATATCGTCAGCAAGCTTAGTACCAACTTGTTTTTGGCAACTCTCAAGCCTAGGTTGAGGGTGGGGCCGCGTGCTGCGGCGGGTTCCCTTGGTTTGAGGATTTTGCGGAGGAGTACCGATGACTGGCCCAGTAGCGCCGAAGAACGACGGCAGGGACGAGTCCCTTGCCGAGCGGATGGACCGCAACTGGGTCGAACTGCTGCAGGAACTGCGCGTACTCCAGACCGGCGTCCAGATTCTCGCCGGCTTTCTCCTGACGCTGCCGTTCCAGTCGCGCTTCGAGACGCTCGATGACTACCAGACCCGCCTGTATCTCGCCAACGTCGTCCTGGCCGCCCTGACCACGGCCACGATCCTGCTGCCCGTGAGCGTGCACCGCCGGCTGTTCCGGCAAGGGCTGAAGCAGGCCCTCGTGAGCAGCGCGGACATCATCGTCAGGTTTTCGTTGACCGGGGTAGGTCTGCTGAGCGTGGGCACCACCTCACTCATCTTCGATGTCACCGTAGGCCGGACGGCGGGCTTGATCGCCGGCGTCGGACTGCTCGCCGTGCTGGTGCTGCTGCTGGTACTTGTCCCTGCCTGGATCCGTCGACGGGCCCGCAAAGAGGAGTCGCTATGACAAACGTTTCACATGAGCGCCACACCGCAGGCACGGGAACCATGGGCAAGTGGGTCAAGGAACATGGACTGCTTCTGGCCAACATCGGGCTGTTCGTCGTGTTTTTCGGCGGCATGGTCCTGAGCGGGGCAAGCACCTACAGCGACGAGCAGCAGGCCCACGGCGAACCTGCCGTGACCGTCTTGCAGTACCTTGGCACCGGGAACTTCCTGGAGGCGACTTTCGAGAACTGGGAGTCGGAATTCCTGCAGATGGGCATGTACGTCATCCTCACCGTCTTCCTGTTCCAGAAGGGGTCCTCCGAGTCCAAGCCGGTGGGCCGGACCGCCCCGCAGGATGAGGATCCCCGGCAAGCAAAGCTCAAGGAGTCCACGCCGTGGCCGGTGCGGCGCGGCGGCTGGGTCCTCAAGCTCTATGAACACTCGCTTTCGCTCATGTTCCTCCTGCTGTTCCTGGCGTCGATCGCCCTGCACGCGGTTGGCGGCGCGGAGGACTACAACAGTGACCAGCAGGCGCACGGCCAGCCCACCGTGACGGTGCTGGGCTATCTGGCGACGAGCCGATTCTGGTTCGAGTCCTTCCAGAACTGGCAAAGCGAGTTCCTCGCCGTGGCGGTCCTGGTGGGCGCCTCGGTATACCTGCGCGAGAAAGGCTCCCCCGAGTCCAAACCCGTGGCCGAACCGCACTACGAGACCGGCGCCTAGACGGCAGGCCCGCCGGCACGGGCGTCAGGAAGGCGCGTCAGGCGCCTTCGAGGACCTGGCTGGTGACCCAGGTAAGGTACTTTGCGGCGTTTGCTATTGCGTCCTGGGGGCTGCCGGCGACGTCCAGCAGCTGTGCCGCGGCCACCACGCCGTGGCGGGCAAGGTCCTCCGGGGTGACGAGGATCCGTCCGGCCACCACTACCACCGGAATGCCAAGGGCCTGCGCGGCATCGGCGAGGGCGATCGGCGCCTTGCCTGTCAGCGATTGGCTGTCCATGGAGCCTTCTCCGGTGATGACCAAATCAGCCACCGCGAGTTTCGCGTCCAGCCCGGTGAGGCCGGCCACCAGCTCGAAGCCGCCTTCCAGGGCGGCCGTGCTGAAGGCCAGGAACGACGCCGGGAACCCGCCGGCCGCCCCGGCGCCGGGCACGTTGACGTCCCGGCCGGTACTCTGGCGCAGGACCGAAGCCCAGTTGCGCAGGCCGGCGTCGAGCAGTTCCACCGCATCGGCGTCGGCGCCTTTTTGCGGTCCGAACACGTGTGCCGCGCCGTCACTGCCGAACAGCGGGTTTTGGACGTCGACGGCGATCCGGAACTTCACCCCGGCCAGCCGCGGGTCGAGGCCGCTGATGTCCACGGACGCGACGTCGGCAAGCCACCCGCCGCCGAGGGGCACCACGTTGCCGGCGGCGTCCAACGGCTTGAGTCCGAGGGCGCGGAGGGCCCCGCTGCCGCCGTCGCTCATGGCCGAACCGCCTACGCCCAGCACGATTTCCGTGGCACCGGCGTCCAGTGCGGCGGCGATCAGCTGGCCGCAGCCGTAGCTGTGGGCGCGCAGGGCGTTGGCCGGTGTGGGCTCCATGTGCGCCAGCCCTGAGGCCTGCGCCGTTTCAATCACCGCGGTGGCGCCGCCGAAAGCATCCGCCCGGATGGCCCACGCGGCACCGATCGGGGCCAGGATCGGGCCGACGACCGCGTTGAGCCGTTCCTCGTAGCCGGCCGCGACGGCCGCCTCGAGGGTTCCTTCGCCGCCGTCGGCCACCGGGAACTGGATGGCGTCGGCCTCGGGGTAGACGCGGAGGGCGCCCTCGGCAATGGCCGCGGCGGCTTCGACGGCGGTGAGGGAACCCTTGAACTTGTCCGGGGCGATGAGGATGCGCATGGCTCTATCCTGCCAGCCCGGCGGCCCCGGTGTTGCTCGATCGCCGGTGCAGGGGACAAATCCGCGCCACCGGGAGTAACCTTTCTGCCACACATATTCCAGCCCGGGCCCGCCCGGCAGAGGACGACGTTGGAAAGCAACGGATAGGGGGAACGGTGAGCCACTATGGACACGGCGTTCCGGGCGTGAGCGAGTTACTGCTCGTGCGGCACGGTGAAAGCCAGGGCAACGTTGCCGCCACGCTGGCTCAGCAGGCCGGCGCGCATGTCATTGACGTCCCGGCCCGGGACGCGGACGTCGGATTGTCGGACACGGGACGGGAGCAGGCGCTGGCCCTGGGCAGACTCCTCACGGACTACCCGGACGGCCGGCGCACGCCAGTCTGGTCCTCGCCCTACCTGCGCGCACGCCAGACCGCGGAACTCGCCGTCCAGACCGGCGGCTGGCAAACATCTATCCTGATCGATGAGCGGTTGCGCGACCGTGAGCTCGGCATCCTGGACATGCTCACTTCGGCCGGGGTGGAAGCCCGCCTCCCGGAGGAGGCCGGCCGGCGGCGGTGGCTCGGCAAGTTCTACTACCGGCCCCCGGGCGGCGAGTCCTGGGCGGACGTCGTGCTGCGGCTTCGCTCGCTGCTCGCCGACCTCGACACCAGGCATCCGGGCGGGGGCGTCCTGCTGGTCTGCCACGATGCCGTGATCCTGCTCATCCGCTACATCCTGGAGGGGCTCTCGGAGGAGCAGCTGCTGGACATCGCGGCCGCGTCCACCATCCTCAACGCCTCCGTCAGCCGCTTCATCCGGCCCGGCGGCCGGGGGGAATGGCAGCTGGAGGGGTTCAATATGGCCGACCACCTCACGAGCGAAGGTGTCCCGGTAACCCAGCACTCGGGAGACGCCGATGCCCACCCCCGCTAACTCCCGGCAAGCGAAACGCCGCCCCCAGGCCGAGGCCGTCACCCCTGCTTTGCTGCGGGCCTGGCCGCTCCCCGACGGCGGCTCCGGAAAGGATGACCGCGGCTCCGTGCTGGTGATCGGCGGCGCGCGCAAGACGCCCGGAGCGGCGTTGCTCGCCGGCGTCGCCGCCCTCCGCGCGGGCGCTGGCCGGCTGACCCTGGCCGTGGCGGAGTCCGTGGCGGTGCCGCTCGCCATCGCCCTGCCCGAAGCCGGCGTCCTTGGCTTGCCGGAAACGACGGCCGGGACTGTGGTCGGTTCCGCCGCCGGGTCCCTGGCCGCCGAGCTGGAAACCGCCGACGCCGTCCTGGTGGGGCCGGGCCTGGACGACAAGGACCAGACCACGGCGCTGCTGCGCGAACTCCTTAAGGCCACCCCGGGCAGCCCGCCGTGCATTGTCCTGGATGCTTTTGCCCTGGCCAGCGTCCCGGAGCTCGAAGCCGAACTGGCGCCGTGGGCCGGCCGGCTGATCCTGACCCCGAACGTCACGGAGGCGGGCATCCTGCTCGGGCGGGAGGTCGAGGACCTGCACCGCCAGCTCCCTGAGGTTGCCGACAAATACGGGGCCGTGGTCACGTGTCAGGGGGCCATCGCAGAACCCCGCAGCACCGGCAGGGCTGCCACGTCCGGGGCCGGCCTCTGGGAGATCACCACAGGGCACAGCGGGCTGGGCACCTCGGGCAGCGGGGATGTCCTCTCCGGCGCCATCACCGGCCTCCGCGCCAGGGGAACGGGCAACGCGCAGGCCGCCTGCTGGGGAACGCATCTGCATGCTGCGGCCGGAGACCGCCTTGCCAGCCGGCTGGGCGGCCTGGGCTATCTCGCCCGGGAGCTCACCGACGAATTGCCGCCACTCATGATGGAACTCTCCGCCTGAGCGGAGCGACCCTTCAGGACCAGGTTCCGCGCTCCTGGAGGACCGACTTGAGCAGGTCCGCGCGGTCCGTGACAATCCCGTCGACGCCAAGGTCAAGCAGCCGGTGCATTTCCGCGGGCTCGTTGATTGTCCAGACGTGGACCTGCAGCCCGTGCCGGTGTGCCCGCCGGATGAAGCCCGGCGTCACCACCGGCACGGCACCGTAGCGGACGGGCACCTGCAGGGCGTGGACTCCGTGCAGTGCCCGGCGCACCACGGCGGACATCAGCGGCGTCGGCAGCACGGGGCCCAGCAGGACGAACACGGCGTTGGACACGATGCCGGCCGAGCCCGCGGCGGGACGGCTCAGCTGCTTCAACACTGCCCGGCGCCGCCGGTCCGAGAAACTGGCCACCAGCACGCGGTCGTGCAGTCCGTGGCGTTCGATCGCCGAGGCCAGGGTGCCCACGGAGTTCCAGTCCTTGACGTCGATATTGAGCCGGACGTCCGGGAAGGCAGCGATCAGCTCATCGAACCGCGGGATCGGTTCGGTCCCGCCGATCCTGGCCCGGGCCACAGTTGAGGCCGGAAGGTCAGCGATTTGGCCCCGGCCCTCCGTGATCCGGTCCAGGGTCTTGTCGTGGAAAAGCACCAACACGCCGTCGGCCGTGGTGTGCACGTCCGTCTCCAGATGCCGGAACCCGAGGTCGACGGCGGCGCGGAACGCGGCCATCGAGTTCTCCAGCCCGTCCAGCGAAAAGCCCCGGTGGGCCAGCGCCAGCGGCGCCCGGGAACCGCCCGGGGCCGGGGTGGCGGCGCCCTCCGGGCCGCCGTCGCGATCCCCGCGGGGGGCAAAGTAGGGGTGCAGGTCAGTCACTCCTGAAGCGTACCTTGGTCTGCCTGGACCGGGGCTCGAGCAGGGCTTGCGGGCCGGGCCCATCGGGGCCGGGTCAGCGGGGCCGGGTCAGCGGGCCTCAGCGGGACGGGGTGTCAGCAGCCTGCTGGCGGATTTCGACGCCGTCGCTGCAGTGCAGCAGCGTGCGGCCGCGGCCGCCGTCGAGGTCGACCCAGACCACGCTGTGGTCAGCCGTCACGGCGTCCACAAGCCCGCCGGTCTCAAGGCCCGGGGCGAGCCGGACGCTGACGCGGTCGCCCTGGCGCAGCTGCCTCCAGTGCCGGTCCGGTTCCACCGGGTGCAGGGGTTGTTCGTCCGTGTTGTTGAGTCGGTGCCTGGCCATGATGTCCCCATTCTCGGTCAAACGTTTCGTCGCGAGCTTCCAGCCTAGGAGGCCAAGGTGAACGCCAGTTGACCGCGAGCTGGGAATCCGGTGTCCGCCGGGAACCGGGCGACCGGTGGGGGGACCTGGGCCGGGGCGGGCGTGGGGAGCGGGTGCGGGACCGGGGTTTTAGGGCAGCCGGACGCCGAGTTCGGCGAGCTTTGACTCGAGGATCTGGGCGACGCCGTCGTCGTCGAAGTGCGGGGCCTGCCGGCCGGCGGCCCGGATCGCTTCCGGGTGGCCGCTGGCCATCGCGTAGCCGTGCCCGGCCCAGCGAAGCATCTCGATGTCGTTGGGCATGTCCCCGAATGCCACCACGTCCGCGGCGCCGATGCCGAGGGACGACGCATATTCAGCCAGGGCCACGGCCTTGTTCACGCCTGGCAGGGACAGCTCGAGGAGCGCCATGTTCGGCGCCGAGTGCGTCGCGGCGGCCAGATGGGCGACGGCGGGCGTCACCTCGGCCAGGAACTCATCGGCGGTGCCTTCGCGGACAATGGCCAGGAACTTCGCCACGGCGTCCGCCTCCGTGAGGGTGGAGTGAAGCGGGGCCGGGGTGAATTCCGCGAGCAGTTCGCTCGAGCCGTTTTCGATAAAGCCCGGTTCCAGATGGAAGCCGGTCAGGGTTTCGGCGGCAAACAGCGCGGACGGACGCAGCCGCTTGATGATGCGGCGGGCCTCGAACATGGCGTCGAGGTCCAGTGTCCGCGCCGAGAGCAGGCGGTCGGCCTCGAGGTCCCACACGACGGCGCCGTTGGAGCAGATGACCGTTCCGGCATGCCCCAGCTGGTCCTGCAGGGGGTGGAGCCAGCGCGGCGGCCGTCCGGTGACGAACACCAGTTCCAGCCCGGCGTCGCGGCAGGCGTGGAACGCGCGGACGGTCCGGTCGCTGATTTTGCCGTCATGGCCGAGGATCGTTCCGTCAATGTCACTTGCTACCAGCCGCATAGTGCCAGTCTACGTGCGCCGGGGCGGCAGGCCCTCGCGGCCGCATTCGCCGAGTTCGCCGGACCGCGTCGGGTTCGCCGGACAATCACGGCGAATTGGGGAGGTTCCGGCGAACTCGGCGACAGGGGCGACAGGCTCGGCGGGCGGCGGCGGGCTCAGTGACGTTCGAAGATGCCGGTCAGCGTGCCCCGGCCCAGGGTGTGCTGCGACAGCTTCGCCTCCAGGCTGCCCGGAGCGGTGTGCTCGTTGAGTCCGGACGGTGCGATGTCGAGCGCGTGGACGGTGATGACGTACCGGTGCGGCCCGTGTCCGGGAGGCGGTGCGGCGCCCAGGTAGCCATGGAATCCGGCGTCGTTCTTCAACTGGATGGCGCCCGCGGGAAGGAGCCTGCCGCCCTCGGCGCCCGCTCCTGCCGGCAACGAGGTGACGTCGGCGGGGACGTCCAGCACGGCCCAGTGCCAGAAGCCGCCGCGCCCCGGGGCGTCGGGGTCGAACATCGTCAGCGCGTAGCCCTTGGTGCCGGCCGGGGCGCCACTCCAGCTCAGCTGCGGGGATTCGTCCCGGCCGCCGGCGCGCATTTTGCCGCTGCGCTGGGCGGCCGGGAGCGTCTGGCCCTCCGCGTAGGATTCACTGCGGACGGGGAACACCGGAACATCGTGCCGTGTCATGGCTGCCTTTCACTCACTGCAGGGGCTGGGCCCCCATTTCCATCCGTGCCAGTTCCGCGCGCGTGGGCGGGTTCGCGCCGGCGCGGGACACGGTGACCGCCGCTGCCCGGGAGGCATGGGCGAGGACATCGCGGAGGCTTTCGGCTGAGAGTTCGCGCAGGCCCTTGCGGTTTTGTGCCCCGTCCAGGCCCAGATCCACCACGCCGGACAGGAGCGCGGCCATGAAGGAATCCCCGGCGCCGACTGTGTCCGCGACGTTGATCTCAGGGGCCGGGAACTGCGCCTCACCGGCGGCGTTGATGCCCCAGGGCCCCTTGCTGCCGCGGGTCACCACCACCATTGCCGGCCCTTCGGAACCGCCCAACGCCTGCCAACGGCGGGCCGAGTCCAGCGGGTCCACGCCCGGGTAGAGCCATTCGAGGTCCTCGTCGGAGGCCTTCACAACGTCGGCGAGGCGCACAAACTTTTCGGCCTGCCCGCGGGCGTAGTCCACGTCCGGGATGATGCTGGGACGGCAATTGGGGTCGAAGCTGATGGTGGCGGACGGGTGGGCGCGCTCGACGGCGGCAAACACGTCGGCGGCGCCCGGCGCCAGCATGGTGGCGATCGAACCGGTGTGCAGCAGCGTGGTTCCCTGGAGCAGGAACGGCAGTCGCGCCGCGACGCCGGGAAGCTCCCAGGCGAGGTCGAACGTGTACGTGGCGGCGCCGGCGTCGTCGATCAGGGCGGAGGCCACACTGGTGGGCAGCTCGTCGGGTCCCAGCGGGAGCAGCACGGAGCTCGACTTCAGGTGCGCGGCCAGGGCCTCGCCATACGCATCGCGGCCGTAGCGGCCGATGAACTGGACCGGATGGTCCAGCCGCGCCAGCCCCACCGCCACGTTGAGGGGGCTGCCGCCGACATGGGCCTGGACGCCGGAGGACCGCTGGACAACATCAACCAGCCCCTCGCCAATAACTGTGAGCATGACCATACTCTGCCAGAGAATGCGCTCCGGTGCCGTGTGTTGCGCCCCGACCCGCTTCCGCCCTGCCGGCGTCACTGCCGGCATCACTGCCGGCGCTCAGGCCGCGGTGGTGTCCAGCGCGATCCCCGCGGACGCGGCATGGGCAAACCTGGCGTCGATGTGGACCACGTCCCGGCCTGCCCGTTGCAGGAGGCTGGCGGCGACCCCGGCACGGTACCCGGAGCCGCAGTGCACCCAAAGTTTCCCGGCGGGAATGTCGCCGAGGCGCAGCAACAGTTCGTGCAGCGGCACGTTGACCGCGCCCACCACGCGGGCGGCAGCGAATTCGTCGGCCCGGCGCACGTCCAGGACAGTGTCCTCAGGCGCCCGGCCGGCGAGCATGCCGTCCCAGCCCACGCGCGGGTAGGAGGCGAGGCCGGCCTGCGGGGCGAGGGCGTGCGGCTCGGAACCGAGCGCGGCGTCGGGGGATTCGATGCCGATCCGGGCGAGGTCGCGGATGGCGTTCTCAACGTCTTCCCGCGAGCCCACCAGGGTCAGCGGTTCGCGCCACGGCAGCACCCAGCCGAGATAGGTGGTGAAACTGGAGCCGGAGCCATACTCAAAACTGACGCTGCCCTTGAGGTGGCTGTTGGCGAACGCCACGCGCCGGCGCAGGTCCACCACCCACTCGCCGCCGTCCAGGCGCCGGGTGAGTTCGGCGGCATCGAGCGATGCCGGAACGGCCAGCTCGGCAGGGCCCGGGCCCCGGACATTGGCCGGGCTCATGTGCGCGTAGTAGGAGGGGTGGTCCGTGAGGTTGGCGATGAGCTGGCGGACGAAGTGGTCCTCATCGGGGTCCGTCAGGGCGTGGTTGGCGGCAAGCTGCTCACCGATGGTGGAGGACCGGGCACCGCTGGCGGGTCCGGAGGAGCAGAACGAGCCGAATCCGTGGGTCGGGAACAGCGCCGCGTCAGGGCCGGCCTCTGCGGCGAGGCGACGGACCGAGGCGTACTGGTCGTGGGTCAAGCCAACCGTGTCCGCCTCGGCGACAAGGTCCGTGCGGCCCACCGAGCCATACAGGAGGCTGCCGCCCGAGAAGACGGCCTGCTTCCCGCCGTCGTCCACGATGAACGACAGGTGGGTATGCGTGTGCCCCGGCGTGGCGACCGCCTTGACCGTAAGCGAGCCCACGCGGACCGTTTGGCCGTCCGTGATGGGAGTGCGCTCGAACCCGACGGCGTCCGCGGCGTTGACGAGATAGCTGGCGCCGTGGGCGCGGGCCAGGATCAGCCCGCCGGTGATGTAGTCATTGTGCATGTGCGTTTCGGCCACGTGCGTGATGGCTACCCCGGCGTCACGGGCGGCCGCCTCGATGCGGTCCGTGTCGCGCTGCGGGTCGATCGCCAGCGCCACCGAGCCGTCGTGGACCAGGTAGCTGCGGTCCCCGAGCTGCGGGGTCTCGATGACGATGACTTCCATGGTCCCTCCGCTGCGGTCAGCCCTTGAAGGTCAGCCCCGGTTGACGGGGTGTCCCTCGTCCTGCCACTTCATGATCCCGCCGGTTACGTTGACGGCGTCGTATCCCTGGTCCTCCAGGTAGGTGGCGGCCTGGGCACTGCGGCCCCCGGCGGCGCACATGACGTAGACGGTGCCGCTGGCCGGGACCTCGGCGAGGGACTGGACCAACCGTGAGAGCGGGATGCTCCGGGCGCCGGGAACGCGGACGGCGACGTATTCGTCCTCCTCGCGGACATCGACGATTTCGGTGGCATCGCCCAGGGCGGCCAGGTCCTTGACGGAAATGCTCTTCATGCCTGTTCCTTTCGCGGGCGCCAGACGGCCCGGCGCGCGTATTCCAGCTCAATCATGATACCCCTTGGGGTATCATTGACCCTCCGGACGGCCCCTCCCGCCACACCCCTAAATATAGCCCGTCGGCCCGGCCTGCCAACCTAGCCTGCGGGGCGGTCCTGCTGGTAGACGTCCGGGATGCCGTCGTGGTCCGAGTCGACCTGTTCCGCCTCCTCCGCACGCCGGTACTGGTGGTTGCGTGTCCGGAGCACCGTGGTGGCGAGGAGCGCGGCGAGCAGTGAGGCCGCGAGGATCCCTACCTTCGCGTGGTCTTCATGCGCAGTGCCCTGGCCGAAGCTCAACTCGGCAAGCAGCAGCGAGACGGTGAAACCGATGCCGGCGAGGATGGCGAGGCCGAAGACGTCAATCCACTTGAAGGACCCGTCCAGGCGGGCCCGCGTGACTTTGGTGATGAGCCATGTGGTGCCGAGGATGCCCGCCGGCTTTCCGGCAACCAGCGCCACGATGATGCCCACCGCCACGGGGTCCGTCAGGGCGGCGCCGAGGCCCTGCCAGCCGCCTATGGCCACCCCGGCGGAATAGAACGCGAAGACCGGGACGGCGATCCCGGCCGAGATGGGGCGGAACCGGTGTTCGAAAATCTCCGCCAGGCCCGGGCCGGCTTCAGGGCCGCCGCTGGCCTTGGAACGTTTGACGGGAATGGCAAATCCGAGCAGGACGCCGGCCACGGTGGCGTGGATTCCTGATGCGTGCACGAGGGCCCACGTCGCGAAGCCGAGCGGCAGCAGGATCACCCAGGCTGCGGCTGCGTGCGTGCCGAAGAACCGCCGGTATTTGTGCGCCAGGAACGTGTAGAGGCCCAGCGGGAGCAGGGCCAGCAGGAACGGTTCGGGGTGGAGATCGCTGGTGTAGAAGATCGCGATGATGGCGATGGCCAGGAGGTCGTCGACGACGGCGAGGGTCAGCAGGAAGATCCGCAGCGCACTGGGCAGGTGGGAACCGATGAGCGCCAGCACCGCGACGGCGAAGGCGATGTCGGTGGCGGTGGGAATGGCCCAGCCGTGCAGCGTTTCGGGACCGGAGAGGTTGATGGCCGCATAGATGAGTGCCGGAACGGCCACACCGCCAACGGCGGCGGCCACCGGAACCACGGATTTGCTCGGCTCGCGCAGGTCGCCGGCGACGAACTCGCGCTTGAGTTCGAGCCCCACCAGGAAGAAGAAGATGGCCAGCAGTCCGTCGGCGGCCCAGGCGCCCAGGCTCAGGTCCAGATGCCAGGGCGCGTAGCCGATGGTGAAGTCGCGCAGTGCGAAGTAACTCTCCGAGGCCGGTGAGTTGGCCCAGATAAGGGCCACCATCGCCGCGGCGACCAGCAGGGCCCCGCCCACGGTTTCCTTGCGGAGGATCTCGCCGATCCGCAGGGCCTCGGCATAGCTGCCCCGGCCGAAAATGGTGAGGCGGGGCGGCGAAGGAGGAGGCGGTGTTGGCGAAGGGGGCAGGGCGCTCATGGGGTCCTCAAAATGGGGTCGACGGAACTATGCCGACCAGACTTCCCGGCGCACCTGCGCTCCAGTCTATTCGCTTTCGCCGGCCAGGGGATGCCATCGGGGACACCGGGGCCCCCCATCCCGGCCGCCGGGCGGACTTCAGACCAGCAGCTGCTGCACGAGTTCACGGCATTTCCGGTATGCGGGTGCCTTTGGGTCGATGAGCGCGAAGTGGTCGCCCGGGACCTTGAGCAGCTGGACCGGCGCGCCGGCGGCCTTGGCTGCGCCGGCGTAGGTCTCGGACTGGCTCACCGGCACGGTATCGTCCTCCGTGCCGTGAACGGCATATACGGGCACGCCCAGCGGTACCGCACTCATGGGGTCGGCAAATTTATGCCGTTTGGGATATTTCTCCGATGAGCCGCCCAGGAAGTTGCTGACGGCGCCGTTGCTGAGGTTGAGCCGCTCGGCGGCCGCGAGGTTAAGTACCCCCGACTGGCTGACGACGCCGGTGAGCTGCACCGCGCCGTCGTCGTCGCCCCGACGCGTCAGCTGGCGGTCCGCGTCCGGGGCACCAAGCCCCGCGAGCCGGCGGCGTCCCGCCGCCCAGACGGCGAGGTGGCCGCCTGCCGAGTGGCCCAGGGCCACCACGCGGTCCAGTCCCAGCCCGTGCTCGTCGGCCAGTTCACCGAGCTTGTCGATGCCGGCCAGGACGTCGGCGAACGTGTTGGGCCAGCCTCCGCCGTTGCCGGCCCGCCGGTACTCCAGGTTCCAGGCCGCCATGCCGTGCGCGGCGAGGTCCTTGGCAAGGGGCTCCCCCAGTTCTGCGCCGTACTGCGAACGCCAGTACCCGCCATGGATCACCACCACCACGCCCTTGGGCGCGGCAATATCCGGGAGGAAGAGCTCACCCCACTGGCTGGGGTCCTCGCCATATTGGTACTTGTGCCTCTTCACAGCGTCCTCCTTGGGGCCCGGTGAACAGGCGGCGGAGACTGCCCCCAGAGTCACCGCCGCTGCGGCCGCGATCATAGTCCGCCGCCGCATTTCAGCCATATGCTGAGCCTACCTTGGGCACCAAGCGGCCCAGCGCAGGCCGGACCCCTCGCATGCCGGACCCCGCCCTTGCCTGCTGCGCTGCCCTTGCCTGCGGGCGTGCCCGGCGTTGCCAGCCTGCGGGCCGGTGTCGTTGGTGCGCCGTAAGCTGGATCCATGGCGAGCAACTGGGACCGTTTGGACGTGAGCCTGCGCGATTCCGTGCAGGAGAACGTGGAGTTGTACGAGCGGGTCCGGCCTGCCCTGAAGCTGGTCACCCGGGAGGTCCTGCTCACGCTGCGGACCATGCTCAAGGACACCGAAGTCACGCCGCTGTTCGTCACCGGACGCACCAAGACCGTTGAATCATTCCGCGAGAAGATTTCCCGCATTGAGGAACCGCTGGAGCCGGGCGGGCCACCTGTGCTGAAGTTCCCGGACCCGTTCCGGACCCTGAATGACATGGTGGGAATCCGTGTGATCACGAAGCTGCCGGCGGAAAACGCGGTGGTGGCGAATCTGATCAAGCGCCAGCGCCAGCTCTTTGACTGCCGGGGGGACCGGGAAAAGGACATCGGCTCGATCGAGTCCGGCACATACGGCTACTCCAGCCGGCACCTGATCCTGCGGACCATCCAGAACGAGGCCGTCAAGGACTACCAGCTGGCCTTCAACCCGGACGTCCCGCCGAATGGCAGCTACTTCTTCGAGTGCCAGATCCGCACCGTCTTCGCCCACGCCTGGAGCGAGATCGAGCACGACATCCGGTTCAAGGCCGAGGACCCGCGGGCCTGGACCCCGCACTTCGACCGCCAGTTCACCGCGACGGCCGCCATGCTGGAGACCGTGGAGAGCGCGTTCTCGGACCTGCACGAACGCTACGAGGAGGTCCGCGGCTACTGGGACATGGACGGTGAGGGTGCCGCGCAGCTGACGCCCAACCGGATCCGCGACGTCTGGCGGACCCTGCTGCCGCACGTGGACCGGAAGGTCGACGACGACTGGGGCTGGGCCGCGGAGCTCATGGCCGCCCACGGCCTCAACCAGACCATGCAGCTCGCCGGGCTGCTTAGCGCCAACCGGATCACCGAGGTCCGCAAGGCCCTGGACCACCGCTACTCCCCCGGCCCGGACCGGCTCCTCGATGACCTGCTGCTGTGGCAGTACGGCACCGAGCACATCGAGCTCACCGCCGAGCCGGCCGACGCCGTCCCGCACCCCCGGCGCGACAGCCTCCTGCGGCGGCTCAAGCAGATCGAACGGTACCGGCTCACCCAGGGCTAGCGCGCCTGCCTCAGCGGATGCCCTCTGCCACCACCGATTCTCCCCACCTTTGAACCAGCGACGCCGGGCCTCACCGGCGGTTCGGCCCGACACGCCGGGTGCGGCGACCAAAGGTGGGGAATTTCAGCGCCAGCGGGGCGGATGGTCGATGGACGCGGACGGCGGGTGCGGCTACGTGTGGGCGTAGGTGAGGCAGTCGGCGTTGTCGACGCCCGGACCCACATGAACTTCGGGCGCCTTGCACATCAGATGGTCGTTGTGGGTGCACTCGGAACGCTGGCAGGCGCCGACGTCGGCCAGCACCTTGGGGAGCCCGCCGTGCACCCCGATGTCTATGAAGGTCGCGCAGGAGGCATGATCTGCGGCGCCGCCGACGGTAATGGCGGCCGCGTTGCAGTGGGAGTGGTCATTGAAGGAGCAATTGCTCACGCTGCAGTCGGCTACGTGCGTCGTCATTGGATTTCCTCCATGCTCCGGCCACCCGGACGGGCGGCACCGTAAATCCACGCTAGGCCGCACCAAGGCAAACAAAAAGACCCAAACGTGTGACCTAATACCGGCCCGACCGGTCGCGCCGCCCCGTCAGTTCCCCGCGCCGAGCTTGCCGGCCAGACGTTCGCGCATCAGGGCGCTGGCCTGGTTCAGGCCCACGACGTCGACGCTCTTGCCGTGCTGCCGGTACTTCTCCGTGATGGCATCCAAAGCGGCGATCGTGGAGGTGTCCCACAGGTGGGAGTCGCGCATGTCGATGACGACGCGTTCGGGGTCCAGTGCGTACTCGAACTGGGTGTAGAGGTCATTCGCGGAGGCGAAGAACAGCTCGCCGTCCACGCGATACGTGGCCCGGCCGCCGTCGTGTTCCGTCACGGTGCGCTCGACGGTGACGAAGTGGGCCACCCGCCTGGCGAACAGGACCATCGCGACGAGTACGCCCACGCCGACGCCGATTGCCAGGTTGTGCGTGGCAACGGTGACCACCACCGTCGCCGCCATGACGGCGGTTTCGCTCTTGGGCAGGGCCTTGAGGGTGGCGAGCCGGATGCTGTGCCAGTCAAAGGTGGCAACTGATACGAAAATCATGACGGCCACGAGCGCGGCCATCGGGATGAGGGACACAATGTCTCCGAGTGCCACCACGAGGATGAGCAGGAAGACGCCGGCCAGAAGGGTGGAGATCCGGGTCCGGGCGCCGGAGGCTTTGACGTTGATCATGGTCTGGCCGATCATTGCGCAACCGCCCATGCCGCCGAAAATGCCGGTGACAATGTTCGCGACGCCCTGCCCCCAGGCCTCGCGGGTCTTGGCCGAACGCGTGTCCGTGATGTCATCCACGAGCTTCGCGGTCATGAGGGATTCGAGCAGGCCCACGAAGGCCATGGCCAGCGCGAACGGGAAGATGACCTGCAACGTTTCGAACGTGTTCGGCACGTTGGGCAGTGACAAAGAGGGCAGCGAGTCCGGCAGTGCACCCTTGTCCCCCACAGTGGGAACGACGACGGCGGCCGTCACCGTGATGAGCGTCAGGGCCACAATGGCCACGAGGGGTGCGGGGACGGCTTTGGTGAGCCTGGGCAGGCCGAAGACGATCAGCAGGCCCAGCGCGGTGAGCGGGTAGACCAGCCAGGGCACGCCGATCAGCTCAGGCACCTGCGACAGAAAGATCAGGATGGCCAGGGCGTTCACAAACCCCACCATGACCGGGCGGGGGATGAACCGCATCAGTTTCGCCACGCCGGAGAGGCCCAGCACGATCTGGAAGATGCCGGCCAGAATCACCGCCGCCACAAGGTAATCCAGTCCGTGGGACTTCACCAGTGGGGCGATCACCAGGGCGACGGCGCCGGTGGCCGCAGAAATCATCGCCGGACGGCCGCCGACGAAGGCGATGGTCACTGCCATCGTGAAGGACGCGAAGAGCCCGATCCTCGGGTCCACGCCGGCGATGATCGAGAAGGCGATCGCCTCAGGAATCAGAGCCAGTGCCACCACGAGGCCGCCCAAAACCTCGGTCTTGAGCCGTCGCGGGGACGTCAAGGCGCCTCGGACCGATTGCAGTTGCGCGGGCGTGGCGGCCGGGGCCTGCGCGCCGATACTGGTGGCCATCGCTGGCTCCGTTCGTGGTCAAGGAGGCCGAACGGCCTCCAGATGTCAAAGAATGTGCAGAATTCAGGGAAGGTGGGGCGCTGCGTCGCGCCGGGGTGGGGAGTTCGCCTTTTCGGGCTCACCCACGCAATGAACCCTACCCGTCGGACTCCTGCCCGCACGGCGGCATAAAAATCTGACATATTTGTCCGACAGGTGGTCACGAAGTGGCCACCCCGTGGACGCCGGTGGCACCATTCTTGGATGCTTGAGGCAACTAAAACTTCGAATACCGCCCGGGACGCGGGCACTGCCGCCGACGTCCCGGCCAATCCCGCCCTCGCCGCCGAGGCAAAGATTGCCCGCATCGCGGTGACGGTCTTCCCGGTCCTTGTGGTGGTGGCCGGGCTCGCCGGTTTCCTGCTCCCCGGCGCGTTCAAACCCCTCGCCCCCAGCGTGCCCTTCCTGCTGGGCATCATCATGTTCTGCATGGGCCTGACGCTGACGCCGCCCGATTTCGCGTCGGTGGCCAAGCGGCCCTGGGCCGTGGCCCTGGGAATCGTGGCGCATTACCTCATCATGCCGGGGGCCGGCTGGCTGATCGCCGTCGGCCTCCACCTCGAGCCGGAGCTTGCGGTGGGCCTGATCCTGGTGGGCTGCGCGCCGTCAGGCACCGCCTCCAACGTGATGGCGTTCCTCGCCAAGGGCGACGTCGCCCTGTCCGTGGCCGTCGCCTCCGTGTCCACCCTGATCGCGCCGATCGTGACGCCGCTGCTGGTGCTGTTCCTGGCCGGCTCGTACCTGAACATCGACGCCGGGGGCATGGTCCAGGACATCGTCAAGACCGTCCTCCTGCCGGTCATCGCCGGACTGCTGGCCCGCCTCTTCCTCAAGAAGCTCGTGGCCAAGGTCCTGCCCGCGCTGCCGTGGGCCTCGGCCGTCGTGATTTCCCTGATCGTCGCGATTGTCGTGGCCGGCAGCGCCAGCAAGATCGTCGCCGCGGGCGGCATCGTGTTCCTCGCCGTGGTGCTGCACAACGGCTTCGGCCTGGGTCTGGGCTACCTGGCCGGCAAGCTGGGGCGCCTGGATGACAAGGCGCGCAGGGCCCTCGCCTTCGAGGTCGGGATGCAGAATTCCGGCCTGGCTGCCACCCTCGCCACCGCGCACTTCGGCGCGCTGGCGGCGCTGCCGTCTGCGGTCTTCTCCCTGTGGCACAACGTCTCCGGCGCGATCGTGGCCGCGTGGCTGGCCCGGCGTCCCTTCCGGGAGGCCGCAACCCCGGAAGCCGCACCCGAGGCCGCAACCCCGGAAGCCGCACCGGAGGCCGCAACCCAGGACGCGGCACCGGAGGCCGCGCTGAAAGCCTAAGGGTCCTAACCCCGCAACTGTGCCAGCAGCAGAGTGACGGCGCGCCCGGCCAGGATCTCGGGGGTGTCCGTGCCGGCGGGGACCACCTCTTGTCCGTCCTGGACAGCAAGGCTGCCGGGCCCGGCGTCGTCCGTGATGAACACGTGGGGCGTGCCGCGGCCGGCGGGCTCTGCCATGGCACCGGAATCGTCGTCCGCCTTCGGCGCGCTGGTGTGGATCACGCCGTCGGCTCCGCCGGAGAGCATGAACTGCCGCCAGTTCCCGCCCAGCAGGATGACCGACTGGTAGCCGTGCTCCGGCAGGATCCTGGCCAGCACCGTGGCGATGGCCCTGTCCCGGGGCTGCTCGAGGTCCGGGACGGCCACGGCCACCAACTCCGTCCGGCCCCGGCGCATTCCCCGGGCGGCACTGTTGGCCACATAGCCAAGTTCACGGACCGCGGCGTGCACCCGGTCCTGGGTGGCTTCGCTGATCCGGGTGGTACCGCCGGAGCGGCCGGAGAGGACATAGGAGACGGTGGTCAGGGAGACCCCGGCCGTCTGCGCGACATCGCGGATGGTGGGCTTGGATCCAGGCCGCACTGATGACTCCCGGCTGTTTCTCCGCCGGGTCCGCGGCGGCTCGTGAAAACGTTGTTTTAGGGCAGACCCCCTGTGTGAACTCTAGCCCGAAGCGCCGGTTCCCGGCCCACGCCGACCAAGCAGCGCGGCGGGGAGCGCGGCGGGGTTTGCGGCGGGCAGGTCCTTGGTGAATGCCAGCGGCCCGATGGTTTCCGGGTCGGCGGAGAGATCGAACTGTGCCTCGTAACCGGTGCTCAGGTAGAGGTGTTTCGCCTCCGGCTGGCGCGGGCCGGTTGTCAGGTAGACCTTCCGGTAGCCGCGACGGCCGGCCAGCGCCTCCAGCTCGGCAAGGACAAACCGGGCCAGTCCGCGGCGGCGGTGCGCTGAATGCGTCCAGATCCGCTTGAACTCGGCGGTCTGCGGGCCGTGCCGGCGGAACGCGCCGCCGGCCACGGATTCGCCGTTCTCGCGCACAATCAGCAGGGCCCCGCCCGGCGCGGCGAATTCCTCGGCCGGGTAACGGTTGAGTTCCTCCGCGGCGGCCCCGCGGCCAAAGAGGCTGCCGTAGCGGGTGTCGTATTCGAGCGCGAGCTCGTCCAGGAGCGGACGGACCCTGGCATCGCTCATGGGGAGATTGAGGACCGTCAGCGCGGCGGTGTCCACGGGCGGGGTGTGTAGTGGGGACGGGGTCATGACGGGTCCTTTCCGCCGGCGGCGGCCTGCGGCACCGCCCGGCCGGCGTCCGTTTGATCGTTGTTCGCCAGGCCGCTGTCGGCCGGGCCGGTGTTGGGGTTCGCCAGCAGGTTCAGGACTCGCCGGGCCAGGGCATCGTTTTCGCGGAACGGCGCGGCGTTGGTGCCGGGCCGGGCGAAGGCGCCGGCGCCCCAGCCGGAAGTACCGGGCCCGACGCCGAACAGCCGTTCGCGCCGCTCCCCCACCGGACTGATGAGCTCGTTGTGGGCGGACACCAGGAGCCGTCCGGTCGCGTGCGTGCCGTCGGCAGTGAGGAGTTGCTGTTCAGTGCCGAGCCCGGAGGCGTGCAGCTGGCGCGGCAGCGGGTTCGCGGAGCGGGCCACCGACGGCGCCGGGAGCCGGGCCTCGATCAGGGCCGGCGCTGACACGCTGATCCCGGATTGGGCCGAGCGGGCGACGAACCGGCCCGAGTACTCCGCGGCCTCGATCTCCAGTCCCGGGCCAATGAACTGCAGCAGACCGGCCCGGTGGATCGCCAGCATCTCCCGCAGCCTGCGCGGCGGCGGCCCGGAATCCACGAAGCTGAAGAAGCCGTGCCACCAGCTCTGGACCTCCCGCTGCGATCGTGCGTTCAGCCGCTCGGACGGCACCAGCCGGCCCAGGTCCATGTAGGACTTCAGCAAGGAAGTGAACAGGGCCAGGGTTTCCGAATGGTCCGGCCCGGTGCGCAGCTCAAGGTCGCGGCCAATGTACGCTGCCACCGCCGACTGGAAGTCTGCGTGGCCGGCGAAAACGCGGCCGGCGAAGGGATGGTCCAGCCGTTCGAGGTCCAGGTGGAGCCCTACGTCCGGGACGGACCCGGCGACGAGCCGCCGGCGCTCCTGGCTGTACCAGTCCGCAGCGGCGAACCGTTCGGCGAATTCCCGCCAGCCGATCCGGACCCGTTCCGGGTAGCCGGTGAACAGCTCGCGGTAGTACGCGTAACCGGCGTCCTTGGCGATCAGGGGCCACAGCTGGGCGCGGAAGTCCACCTCGCCAGGCGCATCCAGCAGCGCCGTGACGGCGTCGGCCGTGAAGAACGCCGGCTCGCCCGCTGCGTCGCCGCGCAGGGCGGACGTGATCTTGGAGTGGTAGGGCACGCCGCGGCGGGAGCCGGCCCACAGCCGCGGCTCGGCACCGGAGGGCACGTAGCGCAGGCCGCCGCCTGGCAGCTCCTCGAATCTGCCGCCGCGGCCCTCCATGAGCAGGACCAGCAGGTCCACGAAGGCCAGGCCCATGCCGGAGACAATCACGTCCTGGCCGGCGGCGAGGGGTGAGTAGTCGACGTCGGTGGTGTAGCTGGGCGCCGCGTGGAACGCACCGTGCCGGGCGGCAAAACCGGCCCACGCCGCAGACTCCTCATTGGGCAGCGAATCCGTGTGCCCCAGGGAGGCGATCACGACGTCGGCGGGCAGCACCGCGCCGCCGGCCAGCCGGACGCGGTAGCGTTCCGGACCCTGGTCGGCTTCATGCTGCACCGGTTCGACGGCGGATGCCGTGTCCCGGTGCACGGTGACGGTGGTGTCCGGTCCGAGGGCAGCGACGGAGCGGCGGAAGAACCATTCCAGGTAGACACTCTGCAGCTGCCGGGTGGGGAAGCTGGCACCGGTGAGGGCGGCCAGCTGGCGCCGGAGTTCCGCCGGCAGCTCCGGAACATCCGCGATGGACCCGTCCAGGGCCCCGGCGGCCCACTTTGCCAGGCCGGGGCCGTCGACTGCGGGTCCCTCGCATTGGACGGAGGCATCCGTGAACATCGTGACGTCCGCCGCCGCGGAGTTGAGCATCAGCCCGGGATGCTGCTCGTAACGCCAGATCCTGCCGGCACCCGGGGTGTGCGGCTCCACGACGTGGATCTGCAGGGCGCCGTCGAGCAGCTCCGGCCGGTTGGCGGCGAGGCGTTCCAGCAGCCCGGCCGCGCGCGGGCCGCCGCCGATGAGGACCACGGATCGGGCATTCACTGGCATGACGGTCTCCTGGCTCGGGTGCGGAGCCCTCATGCTAGGCACCCGAAATGGAGCCGGTCGAGGCGCCGGTCACGGCCGTTCACCCCGCGTAACGCGACGTAAATCGAGGCAAGAATTCGTCGTGTGACGCCGTGCGAACCTGCGTGAACGTATGCAACCTGCCGCCTTGCCGCGCGTTTTCGCACGGCCCTAGATTGGCAGCCAACTACCCCCACAGCAACTGGAAGAAGCGAGGTGGCGCATGAGTTCAACAGCAACCCCGGTGGCACAGTCCGCCCCGGAGCCGGCGTCCGCCGGCATCGAATCCGCACCCGAGACCGCGGAGGTCCGGCCCGCAGGACCCGTACCCGCCGGCGAGTGCGCACCGGCCGGAACAGTCGGCTCCGGTTCGGTGGGCCGCAAGGCCGCAACCGACTACGCCGACTACCGGCTGGTCCCGGCCCGCCACCCGTGGCGCTGGGTGGGCACCGCCGTCGTCGCCGTGGGCGTGGCCGGCATTGCCTGGTCGCTGGCCACCAACCCGCGCTGGGAGTGGGGCGTGGTGGCGCAGTGGTTCACGGCGCAGTCGATCGTGAACGGCCTGCTGGAGACCCTGAAACTGACGGCGATCTCCGGGGCGCTCGGCTTCATCCTGGGGTTCATCCTGGCGCTGATGCGGCTGTCCGCGTCGCCCCTGCTGGTCTCCGTCTCCTGGACGTTCTCCTGGATTTTCCGGTCCACGCCGCTGCTGGTGCAGATGCTGCTCTGGTACAACCTGGGCTACCTCTACGAGAAAATCAGCCTGGGGCTCCCCTTCACGGACGTGCGCTTCTTTGAAGCGCAGACCACCACCCTGATCAGCCAGTTCGCCGCTGCAGTCCTCGGCCTGACCCTGAACCAGGCCGCCTACTCCGCCGAGATCATCCGCGGCGGCATCCTGTCCGTGGACCAGGGCCAGCTCGAGGCCGCAACCGCCCTGGGCATCCCGGCCTGGCGGCGTTCCACCAGGATCGTCCTGCCCCAGGCCATGCGGGCCATCCTGCCCACCGCCTTCAACGAGGTGATCGGCCTCGTCAAGGGCACCTCAATCGTCTACGTCCTGGCCTATTCCGAGCTGTTCTACACCGTCCAGGTCATTTACAACCGCACCCAGCAGGTCCTGCCGCTGCTGCTCGTGGCCACGCTCTGGTACATCGTCATCACCTCGGTCCTGAGCGTCTTCCAGTACTACATCGAGCGGCACTACTCCAAGGGCGCGGTCCGCACGCTGCCCCTGACCCCGCTGCAGAAGGCCCGCAAATTCCTCGCCATCCATACGCCCGCCGCCCGGGAATCGAACCAGGAAAGGGGCACCCGATGAGCACCGCACTCCGTACGACCACCCAGACCCCGTCCGCGGCCGCTGCCACGGACGCCGTAACCACCCGCGGCCTTGTCGAGATCACGAAGGTCCGCAAGTCCTTCGGCGCCGCGGAAGTCCTCAAGGGCATCACGCTGACGGTCGAGCCCGGGGGTGTCGCCGTGATCGTCGGACCGTCCGGATCCGGCAAATCCACCCTCCTGCGCACCATCAACCACCTCGAAAAGGTCGACGCCGGGTTCATCGCGATCGACGGCACGCTGGTGGGCTACGAGGTCCGCGGGCGCCGGCTCCACGAGTTGCGCGAAAAGAACATCCTGAAGCAGCGCACCGAGATCGGCATGGTGTTCCAGAACTTCAACCTCTTCCCGCACCTGACCGCGCTGGAAAACGTTACCGAGGCACCGATCGTCGCGCCGCGGACCGGAAAACCCCGGCTCTCCAAGACCGAGGCCCGCGACCGCGGGCTGGAACTGTTGGACCGCGTGGGCCTGAAGGACCGTGCCGGCGCCTACCCGCGCCAGCTGTCCGGCGGCCAGCAGCAGCGCGTCGCGATCGCCCGGGCGCTTGCCCTGGACCCGAAGATCCTGCTCTTCGACGAGCCCACGTCGGCCCTGGACCCGGAACTGGTCAACGAGGTCCTGGACGTCATCCGCGGGCTGGCCAAGTCCGGCACCACGCTGATCATCGTCACGCATGAGATGGGCTTCGCCCGCGACGTCGCCGACACGGTGGTGTTCATGGACCAGGGCCAGATCGTCGAGCAAGGCACACCCCAGGAAATTTTCACCAACCCGCGCGAAGTTCGCACCCGGAGCTTCTTCTCCAAAGTCATCGAACCCGCTTTCAACATCTAAGGAACCCCATGGCAATGAGCTCCGCCCTCCGCACCGCCCGCGCGAGTACTGGTCCCCGGCGGACGCGTGCGGCGCTTCCCGCCGTCGTCCTCATCGGCACCCTGTCCGGCACCGTGGCCCTGAGTGGCTGCGCGGATCCCGGCGCATCTGCCGCGTCCGGCGGGCAGCCGGCGACGACGGCTGCCCGCAACGGCGTCGTCTACAACACCTCGCCGGACCAGCAGCGGATCCGGGCCGAGAAGGACGCATCCCTGGCCGCGAAGGTCCCCGCGCTGATCGGCAAGGACGGCAAGCTGACCGTCGCGACGACGGCGGGCGCGATTCCGCTGTCCTTCCACGCCACGGACGACAAGACCCCGATCGGCGTGGAGGTGGACCTGGCCCAGCTGGTCGCGGACAAGCTGGGCCTGGACCTGGACGTCCAGGTGACCTCCTGGGAGAACTGGCCGTTGAAGACCCAGTCCGGCGACTTCGAGGCCGTGTTCTCCAATGTGGGCATCAATGCCGCCCGCGTGAAGCTCTTCGACTTCTCCAGCTACCGCGCCGCGTACATGGGCTTCGAGGCGAAGAAGAGCTCCGGTTACAACATCAAGGGCTCCGATGACATCTCCGGGCTGAAGATCTCGGTGGGCTCGGGCACCAACCAGGAGAAGATCCTGATCGCCTGGAACAAGGAGCTCGAGGCCAAGGGCAAGGCGCCCGCGGTGCTGCAGTACTACTCCTCCGACGCCGACACCATCCTGGCGCTGTCCTCCGGCCGCACCGACCTGAACCTCGCGCCCTACCCGTCCGTCACGTACCGGGAAAACACCCGCGACGACCTCAAGGTGGTGGGCAAGGTCAACGCCGGCTGGCCGTCCGAGACCCTGGTCGCGGCCACCACGCTCAAGGGCAACGGCCTGGCCCCGGCCATCACGGACGCCCTGAACTCCGCCATCAAGGACGGCTCCTACGCCAAGGTCCTGGACCGCTGGGGACTCTCCGAGGAAGCCCTTCCCGAGTCCACGACCGTCACTGAGGGCAACTTCGGCGCCGGCCCTGCAGGGAAAACACAGACCGGGAAAACCCAGACCGGGATCAGCAAGTGAGGTTCCAGATCCTCGACATCATCCCGCACCTGAAGAACCCGATCACCGGCGAGATCGTCTCCACCGCGGACCGGCTCAACCAGGTGGTGGAGACCGCGCGCCGGGCGGAGGGCCTCGGCTACGACAGCTTCTCCGTCGGGGAACGCCACGCGGGTGAGTTCATCTCCTCCTCCCCCACCACCGTGCTCGCCGCCATCGCCGCCGTCACCACCAGGATCCGGCTGCAAAGCGGCGTGACGGTGCTGTCCGTGCTGGACCCGGTGCGGGTCGCCGAGGACTACGCCACGATCGACCAGCTCAGCCGCGGCCGGCTGGAACTGGTGATCGGCAAGGGCAATGAGGTGCTGCAGTACCCGCTGTTCGGCCTGGACCTGGCGGACCAGTGGGAGCTCCTCGCGGAGAAATATGCCCTGCTCCGCCAGCTGTGGACCGAGGAAAACGTCACGTGGTCCGGGAGGTTCCGCGCCGCGCTGACGGAGCCCACCACCACGACGCCGCGGCCCTTCGCCGGGGCGCCGCGGGTCTGGCACGGCTCCGCCACCAGCCTGGCCTCGGCGGCGCTGGCGGCGCAGTGGGGCGATCCGCTGTTCACGGCCAACGCGATCCAGCCGCGGGAAAACTACAAGGTGCTCATTGACCACTACCGCGAGGAATACGCGCGCCACGGCCACGATCCCCGGCACCAGTACCTGGGCTCCGGATCGGGCGCGGGCGGGGTGTTCATCGCGGACACCACGCAGGAGGCCAAGCGGCAGTTCGGCCCGGTCTACGAGGCCCTCACGACCGGCCGGAACGTTCCCGGCAACAACTCCCCCTACCGGGACATCGACCACGCCGTCGCCGACGGTCCGGCCCTGGTGGGCAGCGCGGAGCAGGTGATCGACAAGATCCTCAGCTACCACGCGCTCTACGGCCACGACCTGCAGTCCATCTCGCTGCCCACCACACTGCCCTTCGCCCAGCAGCTGGAAATCCTCGAGCGCTTCGCCCTCGAAATCATTCCGGCCGTCCGCGCCGCCGCGCCCACCACGCTCTGGGCCGACGGCGACCCGCACGCCGGCCGGCCTGCATTCGCCGGCACTACTGAGACCGACGCCGCCGCCCGCGTCACAGCCGACCACAACCACCACAGGAGCTCCCATGTCCACGCCCGCTGACACCGACAGCCGTCCTGACATTCGTCCCGACCGCCGTCCCGACAATGAATTCCAAGCCGCCTGGGCGGACTGGCATGCCGCGCACGAACGCCACCGCGCCGACCCCCACGGCTTCCTCGCCGTTACGCACCTGCATTGGCTCGATGCCTCACCCGCCCTGCTGGACGGCGCCCCGGGCACGTGGAGCGTCGAGGACGGCGCAGTCCGCCTGGCTTTGGGGGCAGGCGAACGCGTCCTTCGCGACGGGCAGGAACTGAACCCGGACGGGACCGGAGCTACCGTGTTCCTCGGCCCGATTCCCGAGCGCGACGGCCTGAACCTGCGGGTGGAGGATGCCGGCGCCGGCCATACCGTGATCGAGCTCGCCAAGCGCGGCGGCCGCTATGTCGTGCGGCCGCGGCATCCCCTGAACCCGCTGCTCACCGGCTACCGCGGCACGCCCGCCTACGCCCCCACCGCTGAATATGCCATTTCAGGAATATTCGTCCCGTTCGCCGAACCGCGGCCCACCACCGTGGGCGCGGCGGTCGAAGGAATCCACCACGTCTACGAGGCCCCGGGGGAAATCCACTTCCGGCTCCGCGGCAAGGACCTGAGCCTCACCGCATTCAACGGCCACGCTCCGGGCACGCTGTCTGTCCTTTTCACGGACGCGACCTCGGGCAAGAGCACCTACGCGGCCAACCGTTCGCTCACCGTGGCGGCTCCGGGCCCCGACGGCACGGTCTGGCTCGACTTCAACCGGGCGGTGAACCTGCCGTGCGCCTATACAGACCTCGCCACGTGCCCGCTGCCGCCGGCCGAGAACCGCCTGCCGGTGGCCATCGAGGCCGGCGAACAGATCCCCTACGAACGACAGGACGCATCATGAGCACCCATCCCGCCAAGAACGGGCCCCGCGAACTCGGCCTGCTCCTGCTGGAGCTCGACGGCGCCGGCAGCCACCCGGCCGCGTGGCGGGTGTCCCACACAGCACCCGCGTCCGTGCTGGGCCCGGAACACCTCCGCGGCGCCGTGCTCGCCGCCGAGTCCGCCGGATTCCACGCGGCGACGTTTTCCGACCCCGGCCTGCCGGCCCCCGGGCACCCGGACGCCGCGGCCCGGCTCAACGCCCTGCAGCGCGCCGCGTTCGCCGGCCCCGTGACCCGCTCCCTCGCACTGATTCCGGAAGTGGACACCGCCTACACCGAGCCGTTCCACATCTCCACCCAGCTCGCCAGCCTGGACTATGTCTCGGGCGGACGGGCCGGCTGGCTGGTATCCGCTTCATCAAGCGCGGCCGATGCCGCCGCCGTCGGACGCGACACCATGCGCGGGGACCGGCTCGCCCGCGAGGCCGCCGATGCGATCGAGGTCGGCCGCAGGCTCTGGGACTCCTGGGAGGACAACGCCGTGATCCGCGACGTCCCCACCGGGCGCTACCTCGACGTCGACAAGCTGCATTACATCGACGTCGAAAACGGCAGCTATTCCGTCAAGGGTCCGTCGATCATTCCGCGGCCGCCCCAGGGCCAGCTGCCCGTCCTGGCCCCGGCCGGGCTCCTCGCCGCGGAGGCCGTCGCGGCCGGGGCAGCGGACGCGCTGCTGGTTTCGGCCCCGACGCCCGGGCTCCTGGCCGCCGAGCTCGCGGCGACGCGCGCAGGCCTCGCCGCCGGCGGGAAGGGGCCCGCGCTGATCGCCGAGCTCGACGTCGTGCTGGACTCCCGCGGCCAGGCCGCCGCCCAGCGGCTGGCCGGGCTGAACGGCCACACCCCGTGGCAGAGCCCGCGCGCACAGTTCATCGGCTCGGCGGCCGGGCTTACAGATCTGCTCACCGAGGTGCTGGCCTGGGCCGAAGGGGTCCGCCTGCACCCCGCCGTGCTGGACACGGATCTTGAGGAACTGACGCGGCTGGTGCTGCCCGAACTGCGCCGGCGCGGGGTCCTCGCCCCCACCAGCCCGGACGCCACATTCCGCGATCAGCTGGGGCTGGCACGGCCAGCCAGCCGCTACGCCGCCGCATCCAGCGCCCCCGGCGCGGAAAACTAAGGAGCCCACCATGAGCCACAGCACCCACCCCGCCGCTGAATTCACCGCGTCCGGGTTCATCCCCTCTGGTCAGCTCCAGCTGGGCGTGTTCTTCCAGGGCGTCAACTCCGGAACCGTCTGGAAGGCGGCCGAGTCCGGCTCCCAGACCGACTTCGAATCATTCCGGCACATCGCCCAAACCGCCGAGCGCGGCCTGTTCGCGGCGTTCTTCCTCGGCGAAGGCCTGCGGCTGCGCGAGCATCTTGGCCGCCCGCACGCGCTCGACGTCGCCGGCCGTCCCGACGCGCAGACCGCCCTCGCCGCCTTGGCCGCGGTGACCACCAAGATCGGGCTGGTCGCAACCCAGAACACCACGTACAACGACCCCGCAGACCTGGCGCACCGGCTCTCCACGCTGGATCTGCTGTCCGGTGGCCGCGCGGCCTGGAACATCGTCACCACGGACAACGCCTGGACCGGCGCCAACTTCCGCCGCGGCGGCTACCTGGACCACGCCGACCGGTACACCCATGCCGAGGCCTTCGTGGAAACCGCCAAGCGGATCTGGGACGCGTGGGACGACGGCGCCGTCGCGGACTCGGCCTCCGCCGAGCGGTGGTCGGCGGAGGGCGCGGTCCGGCGGGTGCGCCACACCGGCCGGCACTACACCGTCGACGTCACCCCGCGGCTGCCGCGCAGCGCCCAGTACCGGCCGGTGCTGTTCCAGGCCGGGGATTCGCCCGCGGGCAGGGACTTCGCCGCCCGGCAGGCGGACGTCATCTTTTCCGCGCACCCGCAGCTCGATGACGCCCTGGAGTTCCGCCGCGACATCGTGGAGCGCACCCTCCGGGCCGGCCGCGGCGCCCAGGACGTGAAGATCATGCCTGCCAGCGAGTTCATCCTCGCCGCCACGCCGCGGGAGGCCCTCGAAAAGAAGGCCTGGGTCCGCAGTCTGCAGATCGGCCCGCAGCAGGCCATCGCGTACCTCGAACAGTTCTGGGGCCGGGAACTGCAGGGCTACGACCCCGACGGCCCGCTGCCGGACATCGACCCCGTGGTGGAGGAAACCTCCGAAACGCGCGGCAGCGGCTTCCACGGCGCCAAGGCACGCCAGCTGGCCGACCAGTGGCGGGCCGAGGCCACGGAGAAGGGCCTGTCCATCCGCCAATTCGTCTCGGCCAAGACCAGCCGGGGCGACTCCACCTTCACCGGCTCGTACACCGAGGTCGCGGACCGGCTCAGCGAGTATGCCCGGACCGGCGCCGTCGACGGCTTCAACATCTCGCCGTGGCTGATCCCGTCCGGCCTCGACGACATCGTCAACCACCTCGTGCCGGAACTGCAGGAGCGCGGCGTGTACCCCACGGAGTACGCGGGCAGCACGCTGCGGGAGAACCTCGGCCTGGCCGTGCCGGTGCGCACAGGTGCCAGCGTCGAGGCCGGCATCGATTCAGGTTCCGTCACGGCACAGGCCTAGACGATCACCGCTGCTTCACCACGCAGGCACAACGAATCCCCGCCGGAGACGTTCCCGGCGGGGATTCGTTGGCTTTCGGCACCGTTCAGACAACCAACGCGGGGTCACATCGCGCCCATAATCCTCTCCGGGATGGGCGCGATGTGACCCCGCGTTGGATTTAGGGCAGGCTACTTCTTCGGCAGGCCCGCCGGGTTCAGCTCCGACTTCGCGACGGCTTCCGCGGACAACCCCCAGCGGTCCAGGATCTTGGCGTAGCTTCCGTCCTGGATCAGGTGGTTCAGTCCGGCCTGGGCCGCTGCGGCAAACCCGTTGTCCTTCTTGGTGGTGACGGCGATGCTGGCCTTCAGCGGCCAGCCGCCGTCGACCAGGCCCACGAGCTTTGTCTTGGCGTCGGATGCCGCCTTGTAGGCCGCCGTGGCGTTGGGGCCGAACGTGAGGTCCGCCCGTCCCGACTGGATGGCGAGCTGGGAGGCGGAGTCGTCGTCGTAATACTGGAACTCCACGGGCTTGAGGCCGTTTTTCTTGTTCTCCTCATCCCAGCGCAGCAGGATTGCCTCCTGGTTGGTGCCGGAACCGACGATCACGCGCTTGCCGGCGACGTCCGGGGCCGATTCGACCTTGGTGACGCTGCTGTCCGCCTTGGCGTAGAAGCCGAGCTTGTCCTCACGGTAGCTGGCGAAGTCGAACTTGAGCTTGCGCTCCTCCGTGACGGTGACATTGGAGAGCACAGCCTCGTACTTGCCGGAATCGACGCCGAGCGGCCAGTCGGCCCAGGCCGTCGGGACAATGTCTGCCTCCAGGCCCAGGGACTCGGCCAGAGCGACGGCGATATCCACCTCGTTGCCCACCGGGGTCTTGTTGTCCGTGCCGTAAACGGCCAGCGGCGCAGCAAACGGGCTCACCGCCACGGTCAGCTTCCCGTCCTTCTTAACGGCTTCCGGGACGAGCGCGGCGGCCGCGGCATCCACCGTGGCCTTGACGCGGTCCTGCTGCGGCGAGAGGTTGAACTGCTTCACCCCGGTGGACGACGACGGCGCCGCCGACGGGCCGCCGGCAGCGGCGGCGCCGGGATCAGAGCAGGCCGCCAGACCCAGGACAGTGGTGGCCGCCAACGCGACCGCGGCGCCTGATTTAAGCGAAAGACTGGACATGTTCTCCCCTTGAGAGTGGACTGAAATGGTGCTGGTGCCAGCAACTATCCGGGGCCCGGGAGAGCCGGTCAAAGCGCCGTGAAACCGGGTGAAACCAAGGGATACAGGCGGTAATACCCGTTCATCCGGCGTCCGCGGACGCTGCCTGCGGACGCCCTGTGTTACCGAAGATTGCCCTGCGTGACGCGACGGGACGGAATTGTTCACGGCAGGCCGCAACTGGCCTAGCCTGCATAGAAGACCTGCAAGGTGACAGCACGACACAGGAGGGGTGAACTTGTCAGTGAGCACGCACCAGCAAACGCACCGGACCACGCACCGGCTCGGCATCAACGCCCCGGCGGACCTTGTCTTCAGCATGCTGCGCGACGCCTCACACTGGCCCTACCTCGAGGGCCTGACGGTGTACTCGGAGCGCGTCAGCGGCGACGACGCCGGCCACGAGCTGCGCACGTCCGTGGTGTCCAACGGCTCACTCAGTTCAAGCCACTGCTGGCGCGTCTTTGACACCGCCAGCCACCGCGCCCAGTTCCACCAGCTGGACCTCGAGCCCCCGTTCCGGGAGCTCGGCGGCGACTGGGCGATCCTGCCGGCGGACGGGCTCTCCGTGGTCACGCTGAACCATGAGTTCGAGGTCGACGACGAGCACCTCACCGAGCGGATCCGTGCGATCATCGAGGACTACAGCCGGCGTGAACTGGAGGCGTTGCGGATCAGCTGCGAACGGTTGTCCGTCCTCCTGCAGCACCACGCCCCGCAGACGCACCCCACCCCACATCTCACGGCGCAGTCCACCCCGCACCCCACAGCACAGGAGGCCTAAATGTCAGAGGCCAGGTTCACGACGGAACGGGACAGCTTCGGCCGGCTTCTCGCGGACCGCGAAGTCTGGCGGCAGGCCTCCACGATCCCGGCGGCCGGCGAACTGACCGCCCGTTGGCTGGAGGGCAACAGCCAATACCAGCCGGGAGTCTTCGCGCCCGGGTTCGACGAGGAGACCGCGGCCATCGCCGGAGAGCTCGCCCGGCTAAACCGCAACGGGCTCTTCACCAAGGAATCGCAGCCGGGCGTTCAGGCCGGGGGCCTCGCGCAGCGCGCCTACGTGACGGCCTTCTGCGGCCCGGAGGCGGCGACGGCACTCCTGGCCCTGTCCGCACGGACCGGCCTGGTGACGGTCGTCCACGACCCCGGCGAGGCGAGCAGCGTCTCCATCCCGGTGACCGTACAGGACGACGACGTCGCGACCTTGCTCGGCAGCAGCGAGGGGCCCGTTGGGGAGGACCAGCTCAGGGACTGGGCAGCCGAGACCAACGAGACCTTGGCCCTGGTCCTGGCGGATGCCTGGTACGTGGAAATCTTCGACCCCGTCTGGGGCCGGAACGATGTCCTGTTGGCCGCCGTACTCGAGGCGCTGCAGGCCGCTTAGCCGGCGGGAACGCGCGCCGCGCTGCCGGCGGCGACCCGGTTCCCGGTAAATTCACATATCGGTCGCATCCCACCCGATGCTCGCGGCCTCGTCCAGGGTGCGCGCCTCGAAATGCTCCAGCATGTCCTTCATTGCCTCGAGGCCCTGCTTGAACAGGGCAGAATCCCGCCACTGTTCAATCTGTTCCAGGGACTCCCACGGGCCGGTGCTGATGAATCTGTTCTTGACGTCGCGATCGTGCATCAACACGGCTTTGGCGTTGGGAAAGTCTTCCTTCGTCTTCCTGGCCAGATCCCGCCAGGCCTGCACAAAATCGTTCTCGCGGCCGGGATGCACCAGCCAGATTCCGAGCGTATAAACAGACACGTCGATCGCCTCCATTGTCCGTACGGGTTGATACGCCGATTATGTTCCTGTCCTCCGGCCGGCGGTAGTGCCGGACCGCCCGGAGCCCGGTTGTGGCCGCAAATGAACCGTTGTAAGGGTGAAGTGGAAGGCCTAGCATGTGGGCAGACCCCCACTCTGGGGCCAGCCTCGGACCTTCCATCGTTGGGAGCGGGCACACGTTCGGATGCCGATGTCCCGGGCGAACACAGGATAGGAAAAACGATGAGCAAATATCTGTTCGAAGCGAACTACGTCGGCGACGGAATCAAGGGACTCATGCGTGAGGGCGGCACCAAACGGCGTGATGCCGTTGTCGAAGCCCTCAAATCGGTGGACGGCTCGCTGGAAAGCTTCTACTACGCTTTCGGGGAGACCGACGTTGTCGGAGTCTTCGATATCCCCGACCAGGCCGACGCCGTCGCCCTGTCACTGATGATCAATTCCACCGGCGCCGTGAACCTGCACATGAAACCGCTCATGTCAGCAGAGGATCTCGACGCGGCAGCCAAGAAGACGCCGTCGTACCGGGCCCCCGGGCAATAGCCCACACGGTGCCCGGCGTGCCGGTGCGGGGCCAGTCCCCCGGGCTGGCCCCGCACCGGCAGCGCCGGATGTTTTAGCGCAGCCGCGCTAACTGCCTGGCGGTCGTGCTACTTGGCACCGTTGTATTCCTCGTCGGTCACGAGGTCATCCCACTCGGACTCCGCGCCCTCTGCTGGCGCTTCCCACATCGCGAGGTGGGTCATGAAATGGTCCGGCGCGGCCCCGTGCCAGTGCCATTCGCCCGGCGGCGTGTAGATCGTGTCGCCGGGGCGGATTTCGGTCACTTCGCCGCCGCGGGCCTGGACCAGGCCGACACCTTCGGTGACGTGCAGGGTCTGTCCGACGGCGTGCGAGTGCCAGGCCGTGCGGGCGCACGGGGCAAAGTGCACCGCGTTGACGCGCATGCGGGACGGTTCGGGCTGCGGGGCCGCGACGACGTCAAACCAGACGTCGCCGGTGAACATCTGCGCCGGTCCCTTGACGCTTGGCTTCCTGGCTTGGATTTCCACTGTCATTTCCTCACAGGGTGTTTTTGTCGGGTGGCGGGCGCGACCGGAGGCCGCGTCCGCCCACTCCCGGGGTTCTTCGTGCGCTGCTGCGTCCTAGTTCAGGGTCGCGGTGTCGATCACGAAGCGGTAGCGGACGTCGGAGGCCAGGACGCGCTCGTAGGCGTCGTTGATCTTCGCGGCCGGGATGACCTCGATTTCGGCGCCCAGGCCGTGCTCGGCGCAGAAGTTGAGCATTTCCTGGGTTTCGCGGATGCCGCCGATCATCGAGCCGGCGAAGGAACGGCGGCCCATGATCAGGGCGAACGCGTTCACCGGGAGCGGTTCCGCGGGGGCGCCGACGTTGACCAGTGCGCCGTCGAGGGTTAGCAGCTGCAGGTAGGAGCTGATGTCGATCGCGGCACTGACCGTGTTGATGATCAGGTCAAAAGTGCCGGCAAGGTCCGTGAAAGTGTTCTCGTCGCTCGTGGCGTAGTAATGGTCCGCGCCCAGCTTCAGCCCGTCTTCCTGCTTCTTCAGCGACTGCGAGAGGACCGTGACCTCGGCGCCCATGGCGTGGGCGATCTTGACCGCCATGTGGCCGAGTCCGCCGAGTCCGACGATCGCGACCTTCTTGCCGGGACCCGCGCCCCAGTGGTTCAGCGGCGAGTAGGTGGTGATGCCGGCGCACAGCAGCGGCGCGGCGACGTCGAGCTCGATGCCCTCGGGAATGGTGACCACGAAATCTTCGGTCACAACGACGTGGGTGGAGTAGCCGCCCTGGGTGATGGTGCCGTCACGGTCGACGGCGCCATAGGTGCCGGTGTTCCCGGCGAGGCAGTATTGCTCCTCGCCGGCCTGGCAGTTGACGCACTCGCCGCAGGAGTTGACCATGCAGCCGACGCCGACCCGGTCACCGACGGCGTGCTTGGTCACGGCCGTGCCCACCTCGGTGACAATGCCGGCAATTTCATGGCCGGGAACCAGCGGATAGGTCTGCAGGCCCCAGTCGCCGCGGACAGTGTGGATATCGGAATGGCAGATCCCGGCGTACTTGATCTCGATCAGGACATCGTGCGGTCCAACGTCGCGGCGCTCGATGGTGGTGAGGGCGAGCGGCTCGGTCGCGGACGGTGATGCGTAAGCGTTGACGGTAGGCAATGAATCTCCTGCTTGTTGATCGTTGGGGGTTGTTCAACGGAACACCATCCATCAAACCCGGTAACGCAGCCGTGAGGGAGTCTCTGCTGATAGGGGTACTGGCAGGGCCTCCCTCAGAGAGCCCAAAGGCCTAACGTTGATGGCATGGATAATCGAGAGGCGACCCGCGAGTTCCTTGCCTCGCGCCGGGCCAAGATCACCCCCGAAGAGTCGGGATTGCCGATCTACGGCGCGAAACGCCGGGTCCCCGGACTCCGCCGCGGGGAAGTCGCCATGCTGGCCGGCGTCAGCGTCGAGTACTACACGAGGCTGGAGCGGGGAAACCTGTCCGGCGTTTCGGAGGGGGTGCTGGACGCTGTGGCTAGGGCCCTGCAACTCGACGACGCCGAACGGGCCCACCTCTTCGATCTGGCCCGGGCAGCGGCCCCGGGCAGCCGGACCCGCCGTCGTCCCCGTCCCGCGGAGTCCGTCCGGCGCAGCGTTCAGCTGACGCTGAACGCCATCGCCAACGCGCCCGCCTTTGTGCGGAACGGACGCATGGACATCCTTGCGGCCAACCCGCTGGGCCATGCCCTGTATTCGGACATGTACGCGGGTCCGGCCCGCCCGGCCAACCATGCCCGGTTCATCTTCCTTGACGCACGATCGCGCAGCTTCTACCCGGACTGGGGCCGTGCGGCGAGCGACACCGTCGCGATCCTGCGCACCGAGGCCGGCCGGGACCCCTACGACCGCGGGCTGACCGACCTGGTCGGGGAACTATCGACGCGGAGCGAGGAATTCCGCACCTTGTGGGCGGCGCATAACGTGCGCCAGCACTACACCGGGCTCAAGCACTTGCACCACCCGGTGGTCGGGGATCTCCACCTGATGTACGAGGCAATGGACGTCTCCGCCGACGCCGGGCTGTCCCTGCTGGTCTACAACGCCGAGCCCGGCTCCGCGTCGGAAGATGCGCTGCGGCTGCTGGCCAGCTGGGCCGCGACCAACCAGCAAGTCAAGGAGGCCGGGGCGGCTTTTACGGTGGACAAGGCCTAACCGGGGCAGGCCGGCACTGTCACGCCAGGGCGGATATGCCGTCCGTGTATCCACCGGACTGGCCGCTGGAGGTGAAGTTGTTCAGCCAGGCCATGGCCTCGTCCCGGGACGTGAAGAATTCGTGGGGGTAGCGGGTGTGCCGGCTCATGGCCGCCGCGATCACACGATCCACTGTGCTCGATCCAAGCACGGCAATCGCCAGAACCCCTGTTGTCTGCGCGAACTCGTACCTGGCGGCCGCGCTGATCTCCACGTCCGTCATTTCGGAGAGCATCGGCATCGGTATTCCGCCGCTGATCTGCGCTACGGCCAGCATCGCGTCCCTGGCATCGTCGACATCAACAAACGTGCCCGGCTGCCAGACGGATGTGATGATGCCCGCACTGATGCTCAGCACGTTCTTTCCGTCAGCAGCTGCTATATGTCCTGGCATCATCGAGACCATTGTAGGGCCGGTCCTGACAAGCCACGGGTTTGGGGCCCGGTGCGCGTGGCGGACCGCAAACCATGGCTGCACTCCGCGTCGCTGACCGGCAAGGCGTACCCCGGGTGCCACGTGGCCCGCAGCCCGTGCCGGTATTCAGCAAAGGCATTGCCTTCGCCATGCCCCGCAGGCATACTCGTGCATGCGGGAGGACGTCCCCGCGTCCCCCACCGACGACCCGCGATGCACACGCGAACGGATGAGCGCCATGGCTGATATGACGAACCTCGAGCAACAGCAGGTGGACCGGGCGAACGCTTCCGGCCTCAAACCCGTCGTCTTCGTCCACGGACTGTGGCTCCTGTCCAGCAGTTGGGACCGGTGGCGGGCCCTGTATGAGGAGAACGGCTACACCACGCTCGCCCCCACGTGGCCCGATGATCCCGAAAGCGTCGATGAGGCCAGACGCGACCCGGAGGTCTTTGCCAAGAAGATGGTCAGGCAAGTCACGGACCACTACCTCGACGCGATTGGCCAGCTCACCATCAAGCCCGCTGTCGTGGGGCATTCCTTCGGCGGACTCATCGCCCAGAGGATCGCCGGAACCGGAGCCGCCGCAGTCACGGTGGCGATCGATCCCGCACCGTTCCGGGGAGTCCTGCCGCTGCCGGCCTCCGCCTTAAAGTCAGCAGCGCCTGTGATCGCGAATCCCGCCAACGCAAAGCGTGCAGTGTCTTTGACTTTTGACGAATTCCGTTTCGGCTGGGCCAATGCCCTGGACGAGGACGAAGCCCGTCAATTGTTTGACACCTTTCATGTCGCGGCCTCTGGCGTGCCTCTGTTCCAGGCTGCAACCGCAAACCTCAACCCGTTCACCGAGGCCAAGGTCGACACGAAGAATCCGGATCGGGGGCCGTTGCTGATCATCTCCGGGGAGAAAGACCACACCGTGCCGTGGGCCATCGCCAATGCGTCCTACAAGCGTCAAAAAAGAAATTCGGCGCACACGGCAATCAAGGAGCTGCCGGACCGCGGCCACTCTCTCACGATCGATCACGGCTGGCCTGAGGTCGCCCAAACCGCCCTGGACTTCATCAAAGAGTTCGGCTGAGTACTGCCGGCCAGAGTCAACGTGTCCGGCCGAGGGCATGCCCCCTGCCGGCGCTCAGCAGTGGACATGTCCCTCTCTCAGGAATGGACTTGTCCCCCGGCGCGGCCCAGGGATGGACATAGTGGGCATATGTCCATCCCTGGGCGCCGGAGGAGGGCATGTCCCGCGGAGGGGTGCCGGAACCGGCCCGGCCGTCACAGCATCCGGCGGTCAGGACTCCAGGACCAGCAGCTGGGCCTTGTCCGCGTCCCAGCCCACCCACAGCTCCTCATCCGGCCGGATCCGGGCGACACTGTCGGAGCTCAGCTCACGGAGCTGGAGGTCGTGGCCGCCGGCAGTGAGGCGGTGGCGGACCGTGGCGCCAAGATTCGTGGAGGACACCAGGGTCGCGGCGCATCCGTTGCCCGCCGCGGCCCGTGTCCTGAATTTGAGGTGCTCCGGGCGGATGGAGACGGCGTAGTTCTCACCGCTTGCCCCGCGGTCCCGGACCTTTGCCATCCCCAGCCCGCCGAGGTCCACCACGGCTTCCTCGCCGTTGCGCTCCACGATGGTGCACGGGATGAGGTTGGTGTCGCCCAGGAAGCTGGCCACCCAGTCGGTCATGGGGTGGTTGTACACCTCCTCCGGCGGGCCGGACTGCACGATCTTCCCGTCCCGCATCACCACGATCCGGTCCGACATGGCCATGGCCTCGTCCTGGTCGTGCGTCACGAACAGCACGGAGATGCCCAGGCCCTTCTGCAGGGTCTTGATCTCCTCCTGCATCTGCTCGCGAAGGCGCTTGTCCAGGGCTGCCATCGGCTCATCCAGCAGCAGGGCCGCCGGGTTGAAGACCAGTGCCCGGGCCAGCGCCACCCGCTGCTGCTGTCCGCCGGAGAGCTGGCGCGGCTTGCGCCCGCCCATCTTGCCCAGTCCCACACGGTCGAGGGCTTCCTCGGCGCGCTGGCGGCGTTCCGCGCGCGGGACCTTCCTCATGCGCAGCGCAAACTCCACGTTTTCCAGCGCGCTCATGTGCGGGAACAGGGCGTAGTTCTGAAACACGACACCGAGATTGCGGTCCCGGGGCGGCAGCATGTCCACGGGTTTGCCGTCAATGAGGATGGCTCCGGCGGTGTGTTCTTCAAACCCCGCCACCATCATCATGGTGGTCGTCTTGCCGGAGCCGCTGGGGCCCAGGAGGGTCACGAACTCCCCCGGCTGGACTGTCAGGTCCAGTTCGTCCACGGCAACGACGTCGCCGTAGTGCTTGCTGACCTGGCGGAGCTCAATGGCGCCCTGGGCGGCCCTGCCCGTGCCGGGAATGGGCCCCGCGGAAATCACTGATGCGGTCATCGACTTTCCTTACGTTTGTGCGGACACGGCCAGCGGCAGCATCCGGGTTGAAGAGCGGCGCTTGAGGACAAACAAGACCTGGAGCAGCAGCCCGATGGTGGCGACGCTGACCAGCAGGGCGGAGGACACCGCGATCTTCGGGGTCAGGTTGAACTGGATATCCGTGAACATCTTCACCGGCAACGTGGTGGCCCCCGGGGACTGCATGAACAGGGACATCACCGTCTCATCGATGGAGACCGAGAACGCGAAGAGCGCCCCGGAGATCAGGCCGGGCAGGATGATGGGCAGATACACGTGCCGCAGGACGGAGAGCGGTCCGGCCCCGAGGCTCTGCGCCGACCGGACCAGGGCCGGGTTGAGCCCGGCGAGGCTGGCGCGGGTGGTCAGGTACACATAGGGGGTCGCGATCACGGCGTGCGCAAGGCCGATGGGGACGATGCTGCCCACCATGCCGATCGAGATGAAGAACTGGTAGAACGCCAGCGCCAGCACCACGGTCGGCACGATCATCGGCGCGAGGATCAGACCCACCACGGCGGGCTGGCCGGGAAACTTGCGCCCGTGCAGGCCGATCGCCGCGGTGGCGCCCAGCAGCACGCCGATCACGACGGCGATCGCCGCCGACTGCAGGCTGGCCGTCAGGGCGGAGGTCCAGGCCCGGTCGGCGAAGAATCCGGCCACGGCGGCGAAGGAGATTCCCTCCGGCGGGAAGGTGATGTAGCGGCTGTCGTTCAGCGCGACCGGCACCACAATCGCCGTCGGAATGACGAGGAACAGGAAGGCCGGGATGGAAAGAAGCGCCAGCAGCCGGTGCTGTGGATTAGTTGTCTTCATGTTGGCCTCCTGCCTTGAGGACGCGCTGGTAGACGGCCACGAGGATGCTGACCATGACCGTCAGGATGACGGCCAGCGCAGCGGCCCCGGAGAAGTCCGTGAGCTGTCGGGCGTAGTAGTCGATCTGGTTGGCGATCATCATGTCGCCGGGCCCGCCCATCACCACCGGGGTGATGAAGAAGCCTGTGCTGATGATGAAGACCAGCAGCCCGGCCGCGGAAATGCCGGGCATGCTCAGCGGCAGCGTGATCCTGCGGAAGACGGATCCTTCCCGCGCGCCAAGGGAGCGGGCCGCGAGCCCGAGCCGGTCATCGATCGATGTCAGCGAGGAGAAGATCGGGAACACCGCGTACGGCAGGAGGCAGTGCACCATGCCGACGATCACGGCGAACCGGTTGTGCAGCAACGGGATCGGCGCACCGGTCAGCCCGATTCCCTGCAGGAAGGCGTTCACAATGCCGTTGTCCTGGAGCAGGACCGCCCAGGCGAAGTTCTTCACCAGGATGCCGGTCCAGAACGGCAGGAGTACGACGGCGAACAGGATCACCCGGGTGACGTTGCCGGCCCGCCACAGGACCATGGCGATGATGTAGCCCAGCACCACGGTGACAATGGTGCTGGCCAGGCTGATGGTCAGGGTGTTGACCAGGGCGCGCATCACCAGCGGGTCCTCGAGGACCCGCTGGTAGGCGTTGTCGGCGAAGCTTGCGCCGACCAGTTTGCCCAGCGGCGTCAGGAACAGCACGACGTCGAAGGCAAGGATCGGAGCCAGCAGCAGCCACCAGCCGCTGCGCCGCCGTCGGGGTGCTGTCTCGGCGGAGGCAGGCGCGCCGCGGCCCCGCGGCCGGGGCCGTTCGAGGGTTGCGTTGCTCATGTCAGCTGGCCTGCCAGAGCTTGAACTGCTGCTCGGTCTTCTTCAGGTTCTGCGACCACCACTTGTCGTCGCGGACCAGGATCTTGTCCGCGAGTCGGGGGCTGGTGGGGAGCGTGTCGGCGATTTCCTTCGGCAGCTTGGACAGCGCCGGGGTGTTGGCCAGGGTCAGGTTGGTGACCTTGTCGAACGCCGCGCCGGCCTCGGCGTCGTTGGACATGAAGTTCATCAGTTTGAAGGCCGCTTCCTTGTTCTTGGCGCCCTTCGGAACCACGAAGTAGTCGCCGGCGAGGACGGCGTTTTCGGCGGAGAAGTTCAGTTTCGCGCCGTCGTTGCGGGCTGCGTTAATGCGGTTGTTGAAGCTGGTGGAGAGCGAGACCTCGCCGGAGGTGAGCTGCTGGATGGGCTCCTGGTTGGCGGCGTGGTACAGAAGCCGGTCCTTGCCCGGGTGCTGGCCCAGGACCCTAAGGGCCCGGTCGACGTCGAGCGGGTAGATCTTGTCGAAGGGGACACCGTCGGCCAGCAGCGCGGCTTCCAGGACGGAGCTGTCGGAGAGCTGGTTGTACACCGAGCGCTTGGTGTTGTACTTGCCCTGGTCGAAGAATTGGGCCCAGTCTTTCGGGGCCTGCGCGTCGGAAATGACCTTCTGGTCCCAGGCCATGACAAACAGGAAGCTCAGGTACTTGATGCCGTATTCAGCCTTCGCGTATCCGGGCAGGCCCTTGTCGCTGATGATGTCGTAGTCGAACTTCTCCAGCAGCCCCTCGGCCACGGCCACCTCATACTCCGGCGCCGTGATTTCCACGAGGTCCCACTGCACGTCGCCGGACTGGACCTGGGCCTTGAGCGCGGCCAGGGAGGTGTTGGCCAGCAGTGTCGTCTGGATCCCCGACTGCTTGGAGAACGGGTCCAGGATTGTCTGGGTCAGCTGGTCGTTGTACGAGCCACCATAGGACGTGACGGTCACCGTCTTGTTGGCAGCGGCACTTTCGGCGGGCTTCGCCGCGCAGCCGGAGAGCGCCAGACCCGCAAATGGCGTCAGCGCTGCCGCCTTGAGGAGCTGCCTGCGGTCAAAGGGAGTGGAACGGAATGCTGTCATGGGGGAAGTGCCTCTCATGGACGCGGGCACGCCAAAAGAGGGCGTGCAGGATTGCGGGCGTGGCGGGGTGCGGTGCGTGTGACGCAGTGAAGCGAGAAGAAGTGAAGAGAGAAGGAGAAGTGACAGCTGCGGTTCGCGCGCGCCATCCATTCCAGCTGGAGATCTCGAGTCCGCCTTCCGGCGGCTTTTCGGTTTCGCAACTGTAACTGTGAAGTTGCTCACTAGTCAACAGTTGTATTGCTTTAAGAAACAACGAGATTTCTGCCCCGCGAGCTCCCCTAACGCCGGCCCTCCTGAGCCCGCCCGGGCATCTCCAGGGTCACCGAATGATGCGCCCGTCGTGGATAACAGTCCTCGACCTGTTGTGGTCCCAGAGAACTGCCGGGTCCACAAAGGGGTCGCCGTCCAGAATCACGGCATCGCCCGCCATTCCAGCGCCGATGCTCCCGATGCTTGGGTCCTGAAGGAGCTCTGCGTTTACTGAGGTAAGGGATCTCAGCGTCTCCAAGACGCCTGCCGCCTCGATCTGCAGCCGAATGCCGACAAGCTGATCATCCTCAAGGTCCCCCATCAGGTCGGATCCGAAGCCCACCTTGACTCCGGCCTGCAGGGCCAGTTCCACAGCAATTTTGCCGGCCTCAAGCACCTCGGCGTTCTTGGCCTGGGAAACGGGGTTCAGGCCCATTGCAGCTCCCCTTCGGCTCATGGCGTCGTAGGCGGCAAGCGTCGGCACGAGGAAGCTCCCGTGCTCGGCCATCATCTGCGCCGTGTCCCGGTCCAAGAGGTTCCCGTGTTCTATGGAACGTACCCCGTTTTCCACGGAATGCCTGATTGCCTCGGGTGAATACGCATGGGCCGCCACGTAACTCTTGCGCCGGGTGGCCTCGTCCACCACCGCCCGGACTTCTTCCGCTGAATACTGCGGCAGCCGGATGGGATCTGTCAGGGAGACCACGCCTCCGGAAGTCATGATCTTGATGGCGTGGCTTCCCGTGCGGAACCGATCACGAACTGCCCGGCGCAGGTTGTCCACCCCGTCCACCACGGCGCACATGTGACCGTGATCGAAGCAGACATCCAGATCCGCGGACCGGGGATCGCCATGGCCACCGGTTTGGCTGAGGGCCGGACCCGTGTAGTAGTATCTCGGAGCCGTGACCAGGCCGCTGCGGATGGCCCGGGCCAGCCCGCTGTCCCCGCCGGCCACATCGCGGACGGTCGTGAATCCCCGCCGCACGGCGGCGCCCAAGCGGCGCGCCCCCACCAGTGCGGTGTAGCTCAGGAGCGAGCGCTCAACCTCAAGGCCGCCCAAGCCCACGGCGTACGCGTGAAAGTGGGCATCGATGAGCCCTGGCACCACGACGCGGCCGCCGGCGTCGATCACCTCACCTTCGGGGATGACGTCGCCGGTCTCCTGGATGATCCCGTCCCGGAACAGGATGGATCCGCTCGCCAGCTCGGGCGAATGTCCGTCAAAGATCCGGGCATTGTGGATGGTCAGGGCGTCTGCGTTGGTCATGCTGACAACTCCTCGGGTGAGATGTTCGTGGGTGGGCTCGGTCCGGTTCTCTAGGTGCTGGCCGGTTCCGTGGAACCGCGGACCATCAGTGAACCCTGGAGGATCAGCTGGTGCTGTTCCAAGCCCTTGCCCTCCATGACCCTGCGGAGCTGTTCGCCGGCCCTGGCCCCGAGGGCGTCGCCCGGAAGGTGGACGCTGGTCAGGCCCGGGTTGGACGTGGCCGAATAGGGCAGGTCATCGAAGCCTGCCACGGCCAGTTCCTGCGGAATGCGGACGCCGGCCACCCTGGCTTCCTGCAGCACGCCGTAGGCATGGGTATCGGTGGCGCAGACGACGGCGGTGACACCGTCCCGCTGCCAATCCGGCCACGCCGCGGCGAACGCGCCGGCGGCGGCGCCGACGTCAATGGTGGTGCCGATGACATGGTCCGTGGCCACGGTGATGCCCAGCGCCGCGGACTCCTCTAGGAATGCCGCCCGCCGGATATCGAAGGTCGCCGTGCCGGTCACACTGTCCATGTACGCCGCTTGTTTGTGTCCGGCGTCCGCCAGGTGCCGGGCCAGCAGGCGGGCGCCGTGTCCGACGTCGAGATTCACCGAGGGGGCGAAGGACTCCAAGCCGGGGGCGTCCAGCAGAACGAGAGGCCCAGCGACGGAAAGATCCTCCAGGAACTCCGCGCTGGGCGCATCTACGAGCAGCCCGGCCGGCCGCAAAGCCAGGAGCCTGCGGACGTCGTCGACGCGCGGGAACTCCCCGGCGTCCGTGACGGAGAGCAGCAGCTGGTATTCGGCGCCGAGCGCGCCGCGGACACCTGCAATGACGTTGGCGAAGAAAGGGTTGGAGATGTCCGGCGCCACGAGAATGACGATCGAACTGATGCCCTTGGCTAGCGAACTGCCAATACTGTCCACCACATAGCCGAGTTCCGCAATGGCTTCCCGGACCCGCGAAATGTTGTCCTCCGAGACCCGCCCCTGGGTCTTTCCGTTGGCCACAAGGGAGACCGTTGCGGTGGAGACCCCGGCCCGCGCAGCCACCATCGCCGCAGTGACGCGCGGGGTGCGCCCCCGAAGCTCGTGTACTTGTTCGCCGGATTCCATACCTCGATCGTAGCCGGGAGTGACGCATCGCACCTGCCGCAAGACATCAAGCGCTTGACGTCACTTACGTTAAGCGCTTGACGCTTGACGCTTGACAGTGCCAAACTCACTCTGAACGCTTTATCGCACCGCCCCGGCGGACCCCCAACGACGTGGAGATATTTACGTGGATCCCATCACCCTGAAACCGGAACGCAGGAAGATCATCCTGGACTGCGACCCAGGCCATGACGACGCCGTGGCCATGCTGCTGGCTCACGGCAATCCGTACATTGAGCTGCTCGCGGTCACAACGGTCGTCGGCAACCAGACCCTCGAAAGGGTCACCCGCAACGCCCTGTCGGTGGGCACGATTGCCGGCATCACCGGCGTCCCCTTCGCCGCCGGCTGCGATCGGCCCTTGGTCCGCAGCATCGAAACCGCCCCCGACATCCACGGTGAGAGCGGCATGGACGGCCCCGCCCAGCCCGAATCCAGCATCGAACTGGACCCGCGCCACGCCGTCGACCTCATCATCGACACTGTTATGGCGCACGAGCCTGGCACTGTGACGCTGGTGCCCACGGCAGGACTGACCAACATTGCCATGGCGGCCCGCAAGGAGCCGCGCATCGTGGAGCGCGTGAAAGAAGTTGTGCTCATGGGCGGCGGGTACCACGTAGGCAACTGGAGCGCCGTTTCCGAATTCAACATCATCATCGACCCCGAGGCCGCACATATTGTGTTCAACGAGCCGTGGCCGGTGGTCATGGTGGGCTTGGACCTCACGCACCAGGCCCTCGCGACCCCCGAAGTCGTGGAAAAAATCGCCGCCGTGGGTACCAAGCCCGCCCAGTTCGTGCTGGAGCTGATGGAGTTCTTCACCAAGACGTACAAGGACGCCCAGGGCTTCGATTACCCGCCCGTCCACGACCCCTGCGCGGTGGCCTACGTCATCGATCCCACGGTGATGACCACCCGCAAAGTCCCCGTGAACATCGAACTGCAGGGCCAACTGACGCTCGGCATGACCGTCGCCGATTTCCGCGCCCCGGCACCGGAGGACTGCCACACGTCTGTTGCTGTGGACCTCGATCACGCGAAGTTCTGGAACCTCGTCACAGACGCCCTGGTGCGCATCGGCGACGTGGACCCGTCCGCCGCCGTCAGCATCGGCGCAGGAAACGGAGCCAACTCATGAGCACTCTGACTTACGAATCCAAGACAACGGGACGAAGCGTCGCTGCACTCACGGCGGCCCTGTTGACGGCCTGCATTGCCTTCCAGCTCAACGCATCGATGCTCAGCCCCGCCCTGGTCACGATGGGCAACGAACTCCACACCGATCAGGCCGTGATCGGCCTGTCCCAGACCTGGTTCTTCACCGCGGCAGCACTGTTTTCCCTCTTCCTGCCGCGCCTGAGCGACATTGTGGGGCGCAAGAAGATCCTGCTGGGCATGATGTTGATGATGGCTGTCGGCTCGGTGATCGCGGCCATGGCTCCCGATATCACCTGGCTCTTCGTCGGACGCATCATCCAGGGCGTCAGCGGCCCCACGGTCCCGCTGTGCCTGATCATGCTGCGCTCCGCCGTCAGTGACCCGCGGAAGTACGGTGCCCTCATGGGCCTCATCACCGCCGTCAACGGCGGGGTTGCCGGCGTCGACTCCTTTGTCGGCGGTTACTTCGCCGAGCATTACGGATTCCGCAGCATCTTCTGGCTCATGGTGGTGCTGGCCGTCGTGGCGGCGGGCCTGGTCGCCGTTCTGGCCGGTGAGAGCAAGCCGGCGGTGGGCACCAAGATGGACTGGCCCGGCGTCTTCTTCATCGTGATCGCGGTCGGCGCCCTGCTCACAGCCCTCAACGAGGCCTCCAAACTGGTCAGCGGATTCTCCCCCGGCACCCTCGCACTGGCGACTGCCCTCATCGCCGTTGCAGTGATCGCCTTCTTCGGGTTCTGGACGGTGGAAAAGCGCTCCCGGCAGCCCATGGTGGAGACCGCCCACCTGCGCCAGCGCTCCACTTGGGCGCCGTTGCTGACCACAATCCTGACCATGACCGGCGTCTTCGCGGTCATCAACGGGATCGTTCCCGCCTACGTGCAGGCCACGGCTCCCGGCTTCGGCGTGGGACCGACCGAAATGTCACTCATCATCCTGACTCCCTACGCCCTCCTGGGCTGGGTTGTCGGACCCATCAGCGGCCGTTTGGCCCCGGTTTTCGGCTACACCAAAGTTTTGCGGATCGGCATGGCCGGCAGCGTCGTGGCCCTGGCGATCATCGCCTTCTTCGGCCTCAGCAGCCTGCCCATGATGATTGCCGGAACAGCGTTGCTGGGCATCATGTACGCGGGTACGGTCAACATCATGCTGAACGGCCTTGGCGTTGTCCTCTCCCCAGCTGGCAACCCCGGCTTTCTCCCCGGCATGAACGCCGGCGCGTTCAACCTGGGCGCCGGCCTGAGCTTCCTGGTCCTGCCGGCAGCGCTGGTGGCCTCTTCTGCACTGGGCGATGCCCAGGCATCCTACTTGACCGCGATCACGGTGGGCCTGATCATCACCGTGGCGGCTTTCGCCGCCTCACTCCTGATTCCCAAGCCCTTGGAAGCTGAGGCGAAATGACCCGCCCGGACTCTGGCCGGATCGTCGTCGTCGGTTCACTGAATGCGGACCTGACCATCTACTGCGACAGGCTCCCCCTCCCCGGCGAAACGGTGCACGGGAATGGCTTTGCGGTCAATCCCGGCGGCAAGAGCGCCAACCAGGCGGTCGCGGCGGCCAAACTCGGAAGCCGGGTCGCGCTGATCGGTGCGGTGGGCGACGACACCAACGGGACCATGCTTCTGGCCTCCACCGCCGGGGCCGGGGTGGACATTTCCCGCGTCCGCCGCACGCCTGATGCTGCGACCGGCGTCGCCGTCATTTCCGTCGACGCCCACGGTGAGAACAACATCATCATCTCGGCCGGAGCCAACGGCACACTGGCGCCCGGGGATGTTGCCGCTTCCGCCGAATTGTTCGAGGGCGCGTCCGTGATGTGCCTGTGCCTCGAGGTCGGTCTGGACACCGTTGAGGCCGCGGCCCGCTTGGGCCACGACGCCGGGGCGACAGTTCTGCTCAACCTGTCGCCCTACGCCGAGATCCCGGCGAGCTTGGCCGCACTCTGCGACATCCTGCTGGTGAACGCGCATGAGGCGTCGCTGTTCCTGGGCGGCGCCGCCGTGCCCGACGCCGGGGCTGACACCGCGGCGTGGGCGCCGGTCCGGGACAAGTTCGCCGATCGCGGACTGCACCGCGTTGTGGTCACTTTGGGGGCGAACGGCTCCGTCGTCCTGGACTCCGGAGCCGGCGCCGAGGGCCGCATCACCCGCATTGAACCCACCAGGGTCGACGCCAAGGACACCACCGGTGCAGGCGATGCATTCACCGGGGCCGTGGCTGCGCGCCTTGCCGCCGGCGATTCACTTCCGGCCGCTGCCGCCTTCGCGTCCGTTGCCGCGGCCTTGGCAGCGACCAGGAAGGGGACGCAAACGGCGTACCCGAAAGCGGCGGATGTGGAGGGACTGCTCGCTTAACGGCCACCCCCGCCAGTTAGGGCCGCCACGGGAGGGGGCGCCGCAGAGCCTGTCTGCGGCGCCCCCTCCCGGTTAAGCGCCGGACCGGTCTGGTGGTCCTTGGTTGATGCAACCCAATTGCACAGCAGATTCACAGCGAGGCGCTATTGAAGTTACAGCCGCGGGGCCGACAATGGTTCGACCTGATAGGAGTATTTGCCGGGCGATGGTGGCCGCGACTTACTGGAGCGTCAGTGGCGAGCGTCCTGACCAATCGAGCCGGAGCAAGCGAACTTGTACCGACTAGTGATGGGCTCCCGGCATGATCACTCTCCGCAAGCACGTACTTCCCTCGCTCCTCGCCCTGGTCCTGCTCTCGACGTCGGCCTGTACCTCCGGTGTCGCGGCTGGCATCCCGTCGGCCGGCGTTCCGTCCGGTGGCACACCATCTGGCACACCCTCAGGTGGCACACCGAGCAAATCCGGCGGCGGGACGAGCCAATCCGCCGCACCCGCCGAGTCCGCCAGCCCGAGTGCTGCGGTCCCGCAGCTAACCCCGGCGAGCACGGTGGATGCGCGCACGGTGCTGGCGGCGTTCAAGTCCCGGGACATGGTGGGGCACCTGCAGGCGCTGCAGCGGGTGGCCGATGCCAACGGCGGGAACCGGGCCTCGGGCACCTCGGGGTATGAGGAGTCGGCCCGCTACGTCGAGGAACAGCTGCGCGCCGCCGGGTATGAACCGGTGCGGCAGAGCTTCACGTTCAAAGAGGACGGCCGGCGCGGCAAGACGGTGGAGTCCTTCAACATCCTCGCCGACACGGGTGGCGATGCCGGGCACACCGTGGTGGTGGGTGCGCACCTGGACTCCGTGCAGGA